>CAZRLO010000040.1:0-22800 GCA_964600965.1 uncultured Rhodobacter sp. | reverse complement strand
CCGGTCTCGTTTCGCACGCGTTCCAGAAAATCGCTGCCATTGCTGGCGCGGCGGCAGGCTTCGGTTGCGACCAGCCGCTGGTGACGGACCCGGTGATCGTCCAGTTTCCGGCGGCAGGTCCGCAAGGCGGCCACCGTCCGGTTGATGCTGGCGCGCGACAGCGAACCGTGGCGTTCGAGCCCGCGACCCAGTTCGACCGATTTGGAGAAACTGTCGACCACGTGAAACTGGTTGCCCGACGGCTGGGCGATCAGCATCCGGCACGAATTGGTGCCAAGATCCAGCGCGGCATAAAGCTCGGCCGGGTCGGGCGGTCTGGCGGGGGCGGGTTCGACCGTTTTCGGGAACGCCGCCGGACCGCCGGGTTTGCTGGCCGTCATGAAAACGGGCCTCCGATCAGGGTTGCGAAAACCGTAAACTGCGCCCGCAGCTTGCGCAAGGCGGTCCGATCACGCCAATTTCCCGCCGCCGCGTCGCGAACCTTTCGCACCAAGTCGAAAAACGGCCATTTCCAACCGATATCGCGGCCTAAAAGGCTGCGACTCCGTAACAAGGAATTTGCCAAATGGCAGAAGTGACCATCGTCTACTGGCGCGACATCCCGGCGCAGGTCATCGTCGGCAAGGGCCGCCGGGGCGCCAAGGCGAAACTGCCGGAAAGGTTCGAACAGGCCATCGACCGCTGCGCCATGAAGGTTGGCGCGCGTGACAGCGATGCCTATCTTGCGGACTGGCGCAAGGCCAAGCCCTACACCGCCGAGGGCGTGGACACCGAAATCGCCGCCGCCGTGGTGACGCAACTGGATTCCGCGTTCGACCCCCAACGCATCAAGACCCTGATCGCAAATGATGGCTGGGAAGCCTAGGCACCGGCGCGCAACGAAAGGCAGGCAACATGGCATTGCTGGGACGTAAACCGAAAATCACGACCCAGGGCCCGGGCAACCCGGCGCTTGAGGCGTTTCTGAACGGTTTTTCGATCGAGGTGATGCCCCGCACCGCCGAAAAGATTGACGATTTCCGCGAACTGCTGCCGCAGGGGACCCGCGTCTACATCGCGCATATCGAAGGCACGCCCATTACCGACATGGTGGCCACCGCCAAGCGTATCGCGGGCGAAGGCTTTGCCGTGATGCCGCACTTTCCGGCGCGGATCATCGCCGACAAGGCCACGCTGGCCGATTGGATCGCGCGTTATCAGGGCGAGGCCGGGGTCGATCAGGCGCTGCTGCTGGCCGGCGGCGTCAGCAAACCCCATGGCGATTACCATTCCTCGATGCAGCTTCTGGAGACCGGGCTGTTCGATGCCGCCGGGTTCAGGCGTCTGCATGTGGCTGGCCACCCCGAGGGCAACCGGGATATTGACCCCGACGGCTCGCGACGCAACGTCGACGCGGCGTTGAGCTGGAAACAGGCCTATGCCCAACGAAGCGACGCGAAAATGGCGCTGGCGACGCAGTTTTGTTTCGAGGCCGGGCCGGTGATCCAATGGGCCGATGGCCTTGCCGCGCAGGGCGTTGATATTCCGGTTCATATCGGCGTGGCGGGCCCGGCAAAGCTCCAGACCATGATCAAATTCTCCATCGCCTGCGGCGTCGGGGCCTCGTTGCGGGTGTTGCAACGCCGGGCGCGCGACGTGACCAAGCTGCTGATGCCGTTTGCGCCGACCGAATTCCTGTCCGATCTTGCGGCACACAAGGCGGCGCATCCGGATTTCAACATCGCGGCCGTCCATTTCTTTCCGCTGGGCGGGATCAAGACCAACGCGACCTGGGCCATGGAAAATGGCGGGTCTTCGGCCATTCCGGCCAACCGAGCTTAAGGACACGCCATGACGCGAACCATCGTTGAATCAAAAACCAAAACCGCGATCATCGGTTTTGACCAGCCGTTCTGCGTGATCGGCGAGCGGATCAACCCCACGGGGCGCAAGAAACTGGCCGCCGAACTGGAGGCGGGCGATTTCTCGACCGTGGAAAAGGACGCGCTGGAACAGGTGGCCTGCGGGGCGACCATGCTGGATATCAACGCGGGCGTGGTCTACAACTCCAATCCGAACCCCAACGAGACCGAACCGCCGCTGATGACCAAGGTCGTCAACATGGTGCAGGGGCTGGTCGATATTCCGCTTTGCATCGACAGTTCGGTCCCCGGCGCACTGGAGGCAGGGCTTGAGGCCTGTGGCGGTCGCCCGTTGCTGAATTCGGTCACCGGCGAAGAGGAACGGCTGGAAGCGATCCTGCCCCTGGTCAAGAAATACAATGTCCCCGTGGTCGCGATTTCCAACGACGATACCGGTATCTCGGAAGACCCAGAGGTACGGTTTGAAGTGGCGCGAAAAATCGTGCAACGCGCAGCGGATTTCGGCATTCCGGCCCATGACATCGTGGTTGACCCGCTGGTGATGCCGATCGGGGCCATGGCGACCGCCGGTTTGCAGGTTTTCGAGCTGGTGCGCAAACTGCGCATGGAACTGGGCGTGAACACGACCTGCGGGGCCTCCAACATCTCGTTCGGCCTGCCCAACCGGCACGGCATCAACGCGGCGTTTCTGCCGATGGCGATGGCCGCCGGCATGACCAGCGCGATCATGAACCCGGTGCGCCCGCAGGAAATGGAGGCGATTCGCGCCGCCAATTTCCTGACGAATAACGATCCCCACGGCCGCCAGTGGATCAAGGCGAACAAGCCCCCCGTCGTCGAGGGCGAAACGCCCGCCGGGGCGCGTGGCGGTCGCGAAGGCCGGCGACGCCGGCGCTCGGCCTGATCAAGGTGGATCAACTGCGCGTCAGTGGCGCGCAATTCCGCTGAGAAGCGCGCGCAATTGCGGTAGGGTTCCGCCCGTATGGAATCGGAGCCCTTGATGCACAAAATTCCTCGGGCGGCCCTGTTGCGCACCGTTTTGCGGCTGGTCGTCATCGTTGCGGTGGCCGTGGCCGCCAATATCGGCCTGGTCTGGGTCCAGGCGCAACTGGGCGAACCGGCGACACCGGGTGCCCGGCTGATGCTGACCGGCATTCTGGCGATCAGCCTGCTGTCATATGCCGTCCTGATGGCGATTCCGTTCGTGCCGGGGGTCGAGATCGGGCTTTCGCTGTTGTTGATGCAGGGGGCCGCCATTGCGCCATTTGTTTACGCCGCCACGTTTTTCGGGCTGGCGCTGGCTTATCTGGTCGGGCGGTTTCTGCCGTTTGGCGTACTTTATGGTCTGTTTGCCGATATCGGCCTGCGTGGGGCGTGCGATCTGCTTGAGACCCTGCGCCCGTTGTCGCGCCGGGAGCGGCTGGCAATGTTGCGGGATCAACTGCCGCGCTGGCTGGGTGGCCCGCTGATCCGCTACCGGTATCTGACGATTGCGCTGGCGCTGAATATTCCGGGCAACGTCATCATCGGCGGCGGTGGCGGGATCGCGCTGGTCGCCGGTCTGTCGGGTGCGTTCGGCGCGCGTGCGATCCTTTTGACATTCGCGCTGGCGGTGGCGCCGGTGCCGTTGCTGGTCGGATTGTTCGGCATGGACGCCGTAGCGTGGTGGAAATGAAGCGATAACCGCGTGTTTTCCCGAATTGCGGTAAATTTCGCCCATGAATCCGGCAGTTTCGATACCCGCAAGCGACCTGAGGTCTGGCCGGATATTCGCCGCCAAATCAGTTTCATGCGGCGGCGTCGTGCGCTGGAAAGCCACGAATGCTGAACGCAAAATTGGACGGAAACGGCTTGGGCCATGGGGCTGAAAAAGCGGGCTATATCTGGCGGAATGTGGCGGGCAGTTGATCACTGTTCGCGATCCAATTCACGTCCGGCTGATTTGCTGGAATAATTTGGGCGAAAAATATTCAATTGCCGCAGGTGCGGTATTTCCCGCCGTGTTTGACCATTGCGAATTCACGCATTGCGGCTAAAACCTCAGAAAACCCAGCCGGATTTCGCACATGGCCGATACCGATCCCCTTGTCATCTTCACGCCTTCGGGCAAGCGCGGCCGATTCGAGCGCGGCACGCCGATCCTGCAGGCGGCGCGGGCCTTGGGGGTCGATCTGGACAGCGTCTGTGGCGGGCGCGGCATCTGCTCCAAATGTCAGGTCACGCCGGCTTACGGCGAATTTCCCAAGCACGGGGTCACGGTGGCGGCGGATGCACTGAGCGAATGGAACCCGGTCGAGGAACGCTATAAATCCAAACGCGGCCTGATCGAGGGTCGTCGCCTGGGCTGTCAGGCGAAAGTGGCGAATGATGTCGTGATCGACGTGCCGCCCGAAAGCCAGGTCCACAAGCAGGTCGTGCGAAAACGGGCCGAGGCACGCGATATCGTCATGAGCCCGTCGGTGCGGCTGTATTATGTCGAGGTGGAAGAACCCGACATGCATGAACCGTCCGGCGATCTGGAACGTCTGATCGCCGCCATCGAAAATCAGTGGGAAATCAAGGGTGTCCGGTCCGATTTTCACGTCCTGAAATCCCTGCAACCCACCCTGCGCAAGGGCGCATGGAAAGTCACCTGCGCGGTGCATCAGGGCGACGAATCCAACCCGCCGCGGATCATGCATCTGTGGCCAGGATATTATGACGGCAGCCTGTACGGCTTGGCGGTCGATCTGGGTTCAACCACCATTGCGGCGCATCTGTGCGATCTTGGCACCGGCGAAGTGGTGGCGTCTTCGGGCATCATGAACCCGCAGATCCGCTTTGGGGAAGATTTGATGAGCCGGGTCAGCTATTCGATGATGAATGCGGGCGGTGACGCGGAGATGACCCAGGCGGTACGCGACGGCATGAACGCGCTGTTTGAACAGGTTGCCTTGGAGGCGCATATCGACAAGGCGCTGATCGTGGATGCGGTTTTCGTGATGAACCCGGTCATGCATCATCTGTTTCTGGGCATCGATCCGTTCGAGCTGGGCCAGGCGCCCTTTGCGCTGGCGACGGCGAATTCGCTGGCCCTGCGGGCATCCGATCTTGGTCTGGAAATTCACCCGGCGGCGCGGGTCTATATTCTGCCGTGCATCGCGGGGCATGTCGGTGCCGACGCGGCCGCGGTCGCGCTGAGCGAAGCACCCAACATGTCCGATGATCTGGTGCTGATCGTCGACGTCGGCACCAATGCCGAAATTCAGCTTGGCAACAGGGCGCGGGTGCTGGCGTGCTCTTCGCCGACCGGCCCGGCCTTTGAGGGCGCGCAGATTTCCAGCGGCCAGCGCGCCGCACCGGGCGCCATCGAGCGGGTGACGATCGACCCTGTGACCAAGGAACCGCGGTTTCGCGTCATCGGGTCGGACATCTGGTCCGACGAGGCAGGTTTTGAAGAAGCGATTGCAAGTACCGGCATCACCGGCATTTGTGGTTCGGGCATCATCGAGATGGTGGCCGAAATGCGCATCGCCGGCATCGTCGACGGCCCGGGACTGATCGGCTCGCCCGATCAGACCGGCACCGACCGCTGTTTTGCCGACGGGCGTACGCATTCGTACCTTGTCTGGGATGGCAGCGCCGAAGGCGGGCCGAAAATCACGGTCACCAACCGTGACATCCGCGAGATTCAGATGGCCAAGGCCGCGCTTTATTCCGGTGCGCGGCTGTTGATGGATAAATTCGGCGTCGATCATGTCGATCGGATCGTGTTGGCGGGTGCCTTTGGGGCTCATATTTCCCCCAAACACGCGATGGTGCTGGGCATGATCCCGGATTGCAACCTGACCAGCGTCACCAGCGCCGGGAATGCCGCCGGGACCGGCGCGCGGATCGCGTTGCTGAACACCCGTGCCCGGGGCGAGATAGAGGCCATCGTGCGCGAGATCCACAAGATCGAGACCGCAATCGAGCCAAGGTTTCAGGAGCATTTCGTGAACGCGTCCAACATCCCGAACGCGGTCGAACCGTTTCCCATTCTCGCAAGCGTGGTGACCCTGCCGGACCTGGACTTCAATGCCAGTGGCGATGGCGGTGGCCGGCGACGGCGACGCGGGCGTTAGGGGCAAGAACGGGCTCGGCCGCAACTTCGCGGGGCCGAAATCGCGATTTTCGCTGCCCCGGCCGACTGGCCCGCGCCGCAAGTTCGGATTGCGTCACTATTCTGGCGGCGTGACCCCGATCGAACCGCGTTCAGTCTCGCCAATTCCAACCGGAACATGAACGCTCGTGCGACGCCGGGCACAACGATTTTGGCCCGGCCGGGGCAACGCACGGGAACGATCCGATCGCGATCAAGACGCCTTGCAGGCAGGACCCGGTGGTGCCGCATTGGGGCGGTGGCGCCCTGCGGCAATCACGGATTTTTCGGGCTATTCGTTGCGTGATTAAAATATTTTAGTCACGCAAGGAAAGTCGCCAAAAACAACGCAATATCAAGAGCTTCCCAGCCGTTTCACCCGGTCCGGTGTCTCAGAATTTCAGTTCGCAAAAGGTCGCATTGAGCGACGGCCAAAAAGGCAGTCGCGTCCGGTGCCGCGATTTTCCCACCTGCCCGACGCTAGCTTGACGCCATCGGCAGAGCCGCGTAGCAACACCTGCGCGCGGGTATGGTGAAAAGGTATCACGAAAGCTTCCCAAGCTTCAGTTGCGGGTTCGATTCCCGCTACCCGCTCCAGCAGAAATCTTAGCGCAATCCCTGCTCCGGCGAAGCAACCCAACGGCGCAAACCCATTTTGTATTTTTCAAGTTTTTGGAATCGGGTTTCTTCGCCAGCAATGATGGCTCGATTTATGGCGTTGTCGGGCCGCTGGTTGAGCCGCGCGATTGAATCCCCGATATTATCTTTGAGGTCATCGACCCACTGAATTTCTTCGCGCAACCGCGCCCGCCGATCGCTGTGCGATGTCAGGCGGGACATGTCTCGCATCAGACGTCGCATCCTGCCGCGTTGTGCCAGCATCATGCGCAGGATCTCGGGGCCCCAACCACCCGAAAATCCGTCGATATAAAAATGTTGGTAATATTCATCAGTGCCTAAAATTGCCCGCAATTCCCGCTCCGACAGCGATCGGAATTCGTTCTGCGAGAAATTCAGATCGGTAAACCGCACGATCCCGGAATTGCCGTCGGCCCAGCTCGGTCCGGGCGGCAGCGCGAAAAGCAGAATTGCGCTTAGGATGATCCTGAAAAGCGGGGCGGTCAGACACTTGATGACAGGCATTCTTACACTCCTGGAAACGGAAAATACGATGCCACCCTGTGCGGTGTGGTGATTTTTTTCAACACACTCTGATTTCGCTCGTCCGCCGGGGACCAGAGTTCAGCCGCATCACGGCGTCATATATCGCGATTCACAATGTTGTGCTTCGCACGCCGAACTCTTTCAGGCGGCGGGATTTGGCGTTAACTGGTTGGATCGATATTCGGGTGAAGGCACGTATGAACAAGATTTCACAAACAAATTTCACGCCCCAATTGCCAGGCAAATTCCGGGATCAAAGGAAAACCGCCGATGGCCACGCCCGGGCGTCGGTGCCGCTGACGGCATTGCGCACGCTGTGGTTCAATACCGGGACGCTGTGCAATATCGAGTGTGTGAATTGCTATATCGAAAGCTCGCCGCGCAACGACCGGCTGACCTATCTGGAGGCTTCGGATGTCACCGACTTCCTCGACCAGATCGCGAAGCAGGGTCTGCCGGTACAGGAGATCGGTTTTACCGGGGGCGAGCCTTTCATGAACCCGGCGATCATCGCAATGTTGCAACTGGCGCTTTCACGGGGATTTCAGGTGCTGGTTCTGACCAACGCCATGCGCCCGATGATGCGTCGCCGGGTGCGCGACGGGCTGGCGGCGCTGGCGGTGGAATTTCCCGGCCAACTGACATTGCGGGTATCGCTGGATCATTATCAGGCCGCCCGGAATGACGAAATCCGCGGCACCGGCAGCTTTGGCGAAGCCACGCGCGGGCTTGAATGGCTGAAAGGCACGCCCATCCGCCTGGCGGTCGCCGGGCGGACCATCTGGGGTGAATCCGAAGCCGGAACCCGCGCCGGTTTCGCGCGGTTGTTTGACCATCTTGGCCTGCCGATTGACGCCCTCAGCCCCGCCGAACTGGTGTTGTTTCCGGAAATGGATGAAACCGTGGACGTGCCCGAGATCACGACCGCCTGCTGGAACATTCTGGGGAAATCGCCCGACGACGTGATGTGCGCCACATCGCGCATGGTGGTCAAGCGTCGGGGTGCCGCGCGACCGGTGGTGCTGGCCTGCACATTGCTGCCCTACGCGCCGGAATTCGAGCTGGGCGACACCCTCGCCGCGGCAGAGCGCGAGGTTTATCTGAACCATCGCCACTGTGCGAAATTCTGCGTTCTGGGTGGCGGATCGTGCAGCGGCGACCCCCCCGACGTTATGTGATCACAAAATCATCGCGCGGACCGACGCTGTTCCAGCCCGGCCCGCAGGACCGCCCGAACGTCCGAAAGATCGACATCTTCGGCCACGAAAGCCGCGCCGATGTCGCGCGCCAAAATGTATCGCGGTTGCCCCGCGCGAACCTTCTTGTCCTGCAGCATCCGTTCCACAAGATCGTTGGCGTCGATATTTTCACCTGTAATATCGGATAGTTCCGCCTTCATCTTCATGTCACCGTAAAGTTGGCGTATTCGGCTTGCGCATTCCTGCGAACACTGGCCGAGGCGCTGGGACAATGCAAACGCCAGAAGGCAGCCGATGGCGACGCCCTCGCCATGCAACAGCCGGTCGGAATAGCCCGTCGCGGCCTCCAGCGCATGGCCGAAAGTATGTCCCAGGTTCAAGAGCGCGCGATCGCCCTGTTCAAGCTCGTCCCGCGCCACGATGGCCGCCTTCATCTCGCATGAGCGCCGGACCGCGTATCTGCGCGCCGCCGCATCGCCCGCCACCATCGCCGGGCCGTTGGCTTCGAGCCATGCAAAGAATTCCGCGTCCCCCAGCAGCCCGTATTTCACGACTTCACCACATCCGGCCAGAAAATCACGCGGCGTCAGCGTGTTCAGAACCCCGGTATCCGCCAGCACCAGCGCCGGCTGGCTGAACGCACCGACGAGGTTCTTGCCGACAGAGGCGTTGATGCCGGTCTTGCCGCCGACCGAGCTGTCCACCTGCGCCAGAAGACTGGTCGGGACCTGCACGAACCGGACCCCCCGGCGCAGGATCGCGGCGGCAAATCCGGTCAGGTCTCCGATGACGCCCCCGCCAAAGGCGATCACCAGATCGTCGCGCTCGATGCGTTCGGCCAGCAACCATTCGACGGTGCGCTGCAACGACGACCAGCTTTTGGTGGCCTCGCCCGCGGGCAGCGTCAGGCACGCGCAACCGATCCCGGCATCGGCCAAACCGGCCTTCAGCGTTTCCAGATGCAGCGCGCCGACCGTTTCATCGGTCACGACCGCCACCTGCCGGCGGTTCAGAAGCGGCGCGATTTCCGCACCGATTCCCGTCAGCAATCCATCGCCGATCCGGATGTCATACGACCGGTCGGCCAGATCAACGCGCACGGTTTCAAGGCTCATTTCACGCCACTTCCCCAAGGGTTTCAGAGGGATGTTCCAGCAGGCCCGCCAGGACGCGTGCCGCCATTTCCTGCACCGAATAATTCGGGTCCGCCTCGACGATCAGCCCGGCGCGGGCGTAAAACGGTTCGCGCAACTCCAGCATTTCAAACAGCTTTCCCCTGGGATCGGGCACCTGCAACAGCGGGCGCGTATCCTTGTGGCGCACGCGCGACCACAGCAATTCGCGGTCCGCTTTCAGCCAGACCGCCAGCCCCCGCGCCCCGATCAATTCGCGGTTGGCATCCTGCAGGAACGCCCCGCCCCCGGTCGACAGTACCGCCGGCGGGCCGTCCAGCAGGCGCGCCAGCACCCGCGATTCTTTGTCACGAAAGAATGCCTCGCCGTAATTCTCGAAAATCTCCGCGATGCTGAGATTGGCCGCCGCCTCGATCTGCGCGTCGGAATCCAGAAACGACACCCCGATAAGTCGCGCCAGCGCCGTGCCGACAGCGGTTTTTCCCGCCCCCATCATTCCGGTCATCACCACGCTTTTTTTCAGCCGATAACGCGACATTCCGCCGATCGCCCTCTGTTGCGGATGGTTTTCTGTCTCAATGGCGTGAAATCGGCGGCAAAGCAATATATAGTGCCGCCAAGGCAGGCAAATCCGGGTATCGTGCAAATGCGAACCCGCCACGAGAGGCAGACCGATGCGGCGAATATTGAAATGGCTGACATTTCTGGCAGGGATCGGATTCCTGACCGTATTGGGATACGCGGTTTTCGGGGACCTGTCGGCGCCACAAAGCGAAATCAGCAAAGAGATCACCCTTGAAGTGGATTAGCCCGATCATTGCCGCCCTGACGGCGATGCCGTTGGCCGCCCAGGAGCCGCTGTCCGCCATCGACTGGCTGTCCAAATCGGTGCGCGACAAACCGGTGGTGATCGCGCCCGACGATGCCATCCGTCCGGGCAATGCCGGTGGCGAAATCACGGTGACGCCGCTGGCGGAAATTCGCAAGGATACGGTCGGGTTGCTGCCCGCCTCGGTCACCGGCCTGCCCCGGAATTTCTGGGCCGGTTCGTCCAGCGACACGATTGCCGCCCTGATCGCACAACAGAAAATCGACAGCCTGCCGGAAATCCTGACGCTGCTCTACACGATCCTGCTGGCTGAGGTGGATGCCCCTGCCAGCGGCGCGGGCAGCGCCGATCTGCTGCTGGCGCGCACCGACAAATTGCTGGACCTCGGGGCGCTGGATCAGGCGCAGGCGCTGCTGGAGCGGGCGGGACCGAACGAAGCCGAGATTTTTCGCCGCTGGTTTGACGTCAGCCTGTTGACCGGGCACGAAGATCACGCCTGCACTGCGATGCGCGCGGCACCGGGATTCGCGCCCACCCTGCAGGCGCGGGTATTCTGTCTGGCGCGCGGCGGCGACTGGAACGCGGCGGCGCTGACGCTGGCAACCGGCGAAACGCTTGGCTTCATTTCGCGCGCCGATGCCGATCTGATGGCGTGGTTTCTGGATCCCGAACTGTTCGCGGGCGAACCCGACCTGCCGCCGCCCAACCCGCTGACCCCGCTTGATTTCACCATGCGCGAGGCCATCGCCCTGCCCCGCCCCGCCGGCGCGCTGCCGCTGGCCTTTGCCAATGCCGATCTCAGAACCTCGGCGGCGTGGCGCAGTCAGATGGAGGCCGCCGAACGGCTGGTCCGCTCGCAGGCGGCACCGGCACGCCAACTGATCGAGTTTTACACCGAACGGCAGGCCGCCGCTTCGGGGGGCATCTGGAACCGGGTCAAGGCCATTCAGGCATTTGATGTGGCGTTGCTGTCGGGCGAAAGCGCCGCGATTGGTGCCGCGCTGCCCGCCGCCTGGGAGGCGATGCGCGAAGTGGCGCTGGAAGTTCCGATTTCCCAATATTACGGCGACCGTCTTGCCGATATTCCCCTGACCGGACCGGCCCGCGATGTCGCGTTCAAGGTGGCGTTGTTGTCGGACAATTTTGAGGACACCGTGCGGGATTTCGACACCACGACACCCCGGCAGGCCTTTCTTCAAGGCCTCGCGGCGGGCAATGTGTCCGCCCGGAACGCCACCGCGACCCTGAACACGGCGATTGCCGACGCGTTTGAAAAACCGATGCCCGATGGCGCGCTGCGGGACCTTCTGAACGAAGGAAAACTGGGCGAAACCGTGTTGCGCGCCATGCTGCTGCTGGAGGGCGAGGCCTTTGCCGATCCGGGCGACGTGCGCGCGGCACTTTCGGCGTTCCGCGCGGTCGGGCTGGAAAAAGAGGCGCGGCGCATCGCCATCCAGCTATTGCTGCTGGAAAGGCGCGGCTGATGGCCGATCCGATCGGTCAGTTTCTGGATGCCGCCCAGGCGGAACGCGGCGCTTCGGCAAATACGGTGCTGGCCTATCGCCGCGATCTTCAGGATTTCGAAGGCTCTCTGGCCGCGGCGGGTGGCGACCTGTTGACCGCATCCCAGGCCGGGATCGAATCCTACCTGATCCGGCTGGATCGCGCGGGCCGCGCCGCCAGCACCCGGACCCGCCGCCTGTCCGCCATCCGCCAGTTCTATCGATTCGCCTACGAAGAGGGCTGGCGCAGCGACAACCCCGCCGCCGCGATCCGCAGCCCGCGCCGCAAACGCAGGCTGCCCGGCACCCTGTCGGTCGACGATGTCGACGCCCTGCTGGAACACGCCGGACAGCACGGCAGAACCCCGGTGGAAAAGGCGCGGAATCACTGTCTGTTTCAGATGCTCTATGCCACCGGCATGCGGGTCAGCGAACTGGTCTGCCTGCCGGTCAGCGCCGCGCTTGGCGACCCCGACATGCTGTTGATCCGGGGCAAGGGCGGCAAGGAACGGCTGGTGCCGCTGGCCCCGCCGGCCAAATCGGCGCTGGCACAATGGCTGCGCGTCCGCGACGGGCAGAAAACGCTGGCCGGGTCGCCCTTTCTGTTTGCCAGCCGCGCCCGCGACGGCCACCTGACGCGCATCCGCTTTTACGGTCTGGTGCGCGAGGTCGCCGCCAGTGCCGGGCTGGCCGACAAATCCGTGACCCCCCATGTTCTGCGCCACGCCTTCGCCACGCATCTGCTGGCGAACGGGGCCGATCTGCGGGTCATTCAGACGCTGCTGGGGCATGCCGACATATCCTCGACCGAGATCTACACCCACGTGCTGGAGGCGCGTCTGCAGGCGCTGGTAACGGCACATCACCCGTTGGCCGGTGATTGAAAACCGGCACGCCCGCCTTCGGGGCACCGCTTGCGGCGGCGGCACGCAGCCCCCATAACGATGATATCGCTTCACGACAGAGGAACCAGTTCCACCATGCAAAGCCCGATCCTTGGCTTGATCACGCCCGACACCGCCTTTTGGCTCAGCATTGCCGCCATTGGCGGGCTGTTGTTCCTGTCGGCCTTCTTTTCCGGTTCGGAAACCGCCCTGACGGCGGCCAGCCGGGGCAAGTTGCGCGCGCTGGCCGACAAGGGTTCGCGCGGGGCGGCGCGGGCGCTGAAGATCACCGACGACAGCGAGCGGCTGATCGGCGCGGTTCTGCTGGGCAACAATCTGGTCAACATCATGGCCGCGGCGCTGGCGACCAGCCTTTTCACCCGCGCCTATGGCGACAGCGGCGTGGCGCTGGCGACGCTGGTCATGACGCTGCTGGTGCTGGTCTTTGCCGAGGTGATGCCGAAAACCTATGCCATCACCAACCCGGAATCCGCGGCCACGCGGGTTTCGAGGATCATTTCGCTGGTGGTTCTGGTCCTTTCCCCGGTTGTGGCCGCGATCCGCTGGTATGTACGCCTGACGCTGCGGGCCTTTGGGGTGCGGACGGACCCGGAATCCTCGGTTCTGGCCGTGCACGAAGAGATCGCGGGCACCATTGCACTTGGTCACTCAGAAGGGGCGGTTCTCAAGGCCGACCGCGACCGGTTGCTGGGGGCGCTGGATCTGAAGGACCGCGAGGTCGAAGAGATCATGCTGCACCGCTCGGACATCGAAATGATCGATGCGGACGACGACCCGGAGACCATTCTGGCGCAATGTCTGAAGTCCAGTTTCACCCGGCTGCCGGTATTTCAGGGCGAGGCCGAGAACATCGTCGGGGTCCTGCATGCCCGCGATCTGCTGCGGGCGGTACACGCGTTGTCCGGCAAGGCGGGGATCGCGGATTTCCGCGTGCTGGACGAGGTGATGGAAGCCTACTTTGTGCCGGAAACCACGACACTGGACGACCAGATGCGGGAATTCCTGCGGCGGCGGGCGCATTTCGCGCTGGTGGTCGATGAATACGGCGCGCTGCAGGGGCTGATCACGCTGGAAGACATTCTGGAGGAGATCGTGGGCGAGATTGCCGACGAGCACGATGCCGAGGCGGACGCCCCGGTCGAGCGCTCCAAGGACGGCGATTTTCTGGTCGACGCCGCAATGACCATCCGCGATCTGAACCGCGCCACCGACTGGTCGCTGCCCGACGATCACGCCAATACGGTGGCCGGTCTGGTGATCCACGAAAGCCAGTCGATCCCCGAGGAAGGCCGCGTTTTCAGCTTTCACGGCTTTCGCTTCGAGGTGCTGGAACGGCGGGAAAACCGGATCACCCGGCTGAAAATCCGCCCGCTCTGACGTGGCGCGAAACCGGTGGGGCGGCAAGGCGTCGCCGGTGTCGCGCACTGCCGGGCCGGTGGCGAAAGCTCGCGCGGGTGCGGGCCAGCCGCCCGGTCGGCAACATGCCGGCAGATTTAGGCAACACCGGAAGAGCGGAAAGTGCTGCGCACCCGGTGTCAGCGCCCGTGACCGAACCCCCAAAAGCCAGCAAGCACGCTTAACCATCCCTGATATCGGGTTAACATTTCGAATGATCCGGAAATCCGGATTACCGGATTACCGGTAGACCGGTCGACTGGTGGACCGGTCGATCGGTCTGTTGGTAGACCGGTCGGTTGGTCAACTGGTCGGTAGATCAACTGGTCGGTTGGTCTGTTGGTCAACTGGTCGGTTGGTCTGTTGGTCGATCGGTCTGTCGGTCGATCGGTCTGTCGGTCGACTGATCTGTCGGTCGTCCAAAATACCGGCGCGCGGGCGGCACTGTGGTGATCCCCTGGACCGCCGACAGCGGGGTGCGGCGACGCGCCAACGACCGCGCAAACGCTCAACGGCCCCGGGGTGCCCGCGAAAAAGTTGGGTCAGACGCAGCCTCGATCTTCCCGCAGGCACAGCAGGTGATTTCGCCCGACATTTTCTTCTGCCGGCGACACCGGCAAGCATGTGCCCAAGCCTGTCGTCCGATGACCCAAAGTTTTCGAATTTCCCGCGTCAAACCGCTACGCAGGCGGCGGATACCATGTCCGTTCTTCTAGCCGTCCAGACGCGTGGATTTGCATTCAATATCTTGGTATTATTAGATAATATTGAATATCCCACGCCGCGCCATGCCTCGGGTGATCCGTCGCGCCATCATGGCAAGGCGATCCGACAAGTGGGCGCGCCGACCCGGCGAATGGTGTGGGAATGCCCGTCCGTGTTGCGTTCAGGACGGGCCCGATCGGCCCTGCAACCGCCAAAGGGGCACCGCGAACGCAGAGATGAAACCCTGGTCGGTCCAGAGCCTCGCGCGGAGATCGGCAAACATGAGCCCAATCGCCGGTAGGGTGCGTTGAGCCGTGTTGGAGATCACATTGGAATTCCCGCGCCTGAAAAATATATTATGACATTAAACCAACCGCTTGAGGTGCCAAGCTAATCCAAAAAATCCTTTCCGGCCCACCCGCCGTTTCTCCACCCGGCTGCCATATTTCGGCGAAAATCCGGCCTTGATCGCCACATCGGGCACGCGCCGGGGCCTGCTAGCGCCCGCGGAACAACCCGCCAAGCACGCCGCGCACCAGCGCCGAGCCGGCGCGCGTGCCCACGGAACGGGCCATGGATTTGGCGAAAGCCTGACCCATTGAACTGCCGCGTCGTTTTGACGTGCTGCGGCTGACGCGGGTGCCGGTATAGCGCCGGGCGGTATTGAATTCACGCTCTCTGGCGGGTTGATCCTCTTCGGCGGCTTCGGCCGCTGCGGCGGCATTCGCGGCCTCGGCGGCGCGGCGTTCCAGCGCTTCGAACGCCGAATTGCGGTCGACGGCGTTGGTGTATTTTCCGGCCAGATCCGATCCCGCGTTGACCGCCCGCCGTTCGCCGGCGGACAGCGGGCCCAGTTGCGAAGATGGCGGGCGGATCAGCACCCTTTCCACCATCGACGGCACGCCCTTGTCCTGCAAGGTCGACACCAGGGCCTCGCCAACGCCGACATCGCGGATTGCCGCAGTGGTGTCAAATGCCGGATTAGGCCGGAACGTCTCGGCCGCCGCCCTGAGGCTGCGTTGGTCGCGCGGTGTGAACGCCCTGAGACCGTGCTGGATGCGGTTGCCCATCTGGCCCAGAATATCGTCGGGCACATCGGCGGGATTTTGCGAGACGAAGAACACCGCAACCCCCTTGGAACGGATCAGCCGTGCCACCTGTTCCACCTTGTCGACCAGCGCCTTGGGCGCGTCATCAAACAGCAGATGCGCCTCGTCAAAAAAGAACACCAGGACCGGTTTGTCGGGATCACCGATTTCGGGCAGGGATTCAAACAGTTCGGACAACAGCCACAACAGAAACGTCGCATAGAGCCGCGGCGCCGCCATCAGCTTGTCGGCCGCCAGAACATTGACATGGCCCCGCCCGTCTGACGCGCATCGCATCAGATCGCCAAGCACCAGCGCCGGTTCGCCGAAAAATCCGGCCGCGCCCTGATTTTCCAGCACCAGCAACCGGCGCTGGATCGCGCCGATCGAGGCCACCGAGACATTGCCGTATCGCAGGGACAGGTCCTTGCCGTTCTGCCCCAGCCAGACCAGCATCGCCTGCAGATCCTTGAGATCCAGCAGCGCCAGCCCCTGTTCGTCGGCCACCCGAAACGCGATGTTCAGAACGCCTTCCTGCGCTTCGGTCAATTCCAGCAGGCGCGACAGCAACAGCGGCCCCATCTCGGCGATCGTGGTGCGCACGGGATGACCCTGGCGGCCGAATACGTCCCAGAAGACCACCGGAAACGCGGCGTAGGCATAGTCGGTGAAACCGATGGTATTCGCCCGCGCGGCAAAGGCGTCATGCAGCTTGAAATCGGGTGTGCCGGCTTTGGCGAGCCCGGAAAGATCGCCCTTCACGTCCGACAGAAACACCGGAACGCCGGCTTTCGAGAAACTTTCCGCCAGGATTTGCAGGGTCACGGTTTTGCCGGTTCCGGTGGCTCCGGCGATCAGCCCGTGCCGGTTGGCGTATTTCAGGCGCAGGAACTGCGCGGTGCCATAGTCCACGCCGCCGCCGCCGACAAATATCCGATCCGCTGTGTTCATGATGTCCCCGGCGTCGCCTGCATCGGCGCTGACAATACATTCTTAACCCAAACGTGCCATGCTGAAATTGCACCGCCGCGCAAGGCGCCGGCGGGGCGATTGACTTCCTCCCTGTTGACTGGCCGCACGCATGTCGTGCGGCTTTTTTTGTCAATGCCACTGTTTCCAAAAAGTGAACGATCGGGGTCATCTGTTTCCGATCCGGCAACTTTCAGCGGTTGACCCAATGGCGGTGCTGTCCTAGGGTCACGCCACTGACAAAGTCGGCCAGTCCGACAGGGAGAACCGCGAATGCGGACAAAGGGGGTGCCAACGGGTGCCCCTTTTTTGTGGCATTCAAACTGGAAACCCTGAGCGCGATCCGGCCGGTTCGGTTCACGGACACTCAAATTTAAACTGACAGCGGCGGCCAAGCAGGTTAAACCGCGACAACGCAATCTGAACACCCGGAGACCCCATGAAAATTGCCCTGAAAATGAGCCTGATCGGCCTTTCGGCCGCCTTTGCCTTCGCCGCCGCAGCCCAGGACACCGGCGGAACCGTCGCCGAGCAATTCCCGGTCGGCACCGAACCCGAAGTTCAGGTCGGCCAGACTTTCCTTGTGGAAAACAATGGAAACTGGGATCTGATGTGCGTGAAGGTCGCCGAGGGACCCCAGCCGTGCGAAATCGCGCAACTGGTTCTTGACGAGCAATCAAAACCGATTGCCGACATTCGCCTGTTTCCGCTGCCGCCCGGCGGTCAGGCCATCGCCGGCGGCACATTCGTTATTCCGCTGGGCGTGGTCCTGCCCAACGGGCTGAATTTCGCCGTGGATGACGCCGAAAGCCGCCAATACCCGTTCGCGTTTTGCAACAATATCGGCTGTGTCGCACGCGTCGGGTTTACGCCGCTTGAGCTTGAAGCCCTGCGCAGCGGCAACGAAGGCAAAATGACGTTCCGCATGATCAACGACCCGTCCAAGGTCGTCACGCTGCCGCTGTCGCTGAAGGGTTTTTCGAAATCATTCGCGGCGTTGCAGAAACGCATTCTGTCCCAGCAAGAGCAGTAACCGATCAGACCGATTTCAGGGCCAAAACCGCGTTCAGCCCGCCAAAGGCGAAAGCGTTGCTAAGGGCGGCGGTCATCCTGGCGGCGCGCGCGGTGTTGGGCACCACGTCCAGCGGGCATTCCGGATCCGGTGCCTGAAACCCGATCGTCGGCGCGATCACGCCTTCACGCAGCGCCATCACAACCGCCAGCAATTCGACCGCGCCGGTGCCGCCGATCAGATGCCCGTGCATGGATTTGGTCGATGAGATCATCAATCGGGCCGCGTGGTCGCCAAAAACCCGTGCCACGGCGCGGCATTCGGTGCTGTCATTGGCCCTGGTCCCGGTGCCATGGGCATTGATATAGCCGATTTCGTCTCGGTTCAGCCTGGCATCGGACAGGGCCCCGGCCATGGCGCGCGCGGCCCCGTCGACCGAGGGCATCACGATATCGGCGGCGTCGGATGTCATGGCGAAACCGGCCAGTTCGGCCAGTATGTCGGCCCCGCGGGCGCGGGCGTGCTGGTATTCCTCGAACACGAATACGGCGGCACCTTCGCCCTGAACCATGCCGTCGCGACCAAGCGAAAATGGCCGGCACCCGGTTTGCGACATCACGCGCAGGCCCTCCCAGGCCTTGATGCCGCCAAAATTCAACATGGATTCGGCACCGCCCGCGATCATCACGTCGGCCCCACCGCCGCGCACCAGATGAAACGCCTGGCCCATCGCATGGTTGGATGACGCGCAGGCGGTCGCGACCGCGTAACACGGCCCCAGCAATCGGTGGACCATCGAGATATGGCTGGCGGCGGCATTGTGCATCAGGCGCGGCACGACGAACGGGTGTACCCGGTTCTTGCCGTCCTGATAGACCGCGCGGAAATTGTCGTCCTGCGTGCCCAGCCCGCCACCCGCAGTGCCGATGACCACCCCGGTTCTGCGCCCGGTCTCGTTGGCGAAATTCAGGCCCGATTGCGCAATCGCCTCGTGCGCGGCCAGCAGGGCGAACTGGGTGAACCTGTCGTAGAGCGCGCGCTCTTTCGGCGTGAAATGCGCCGCCGGATCGTAAGCCTTGATCTGGGCGCCGATCCTGACTTTCAGCCGCTCGACATCGCGAAATTCAAGCGGACCTATGCCGGCATTGCCTTCGCGCATCGCCGCCAGCGTTTCGGCGACGTTTCGCCCCAGCGCATTGACGGTGCCCTGCCCGGTAATGACCACACGGCGCGTCACCCGGCCGGTCGTGCCCGCGCGGAAACCAGCGCTTCGACGCCCAGAACGATGGCGGCGATGCTGGAGTTATCGAACCCGTCCATTTCCGCCGCACTGGCGTTGAACGGAACCTCCACGTCAAAGGTTTCCTCGATCGCAAAAACCGCCTCGACCAGGCCAAGCGAATCCAGTCCCAGACTTGCCGGAGTCGCATCGGATCCGATCTCGGAAACCGGCACAACCGCTTGTTCGGCAATGATTTCCAGGACTTGTTGCCTGACCGTCTGAACCATGTGAATGCTCCGCGCTTGCCGCGCCCGATTTAGGGCTTTTGGTCGTGCTTGGAAACCCGTTTCTGCAAATCATCAAACCGCGCCAACAGGCGCGGCAGGCGTCGCAGCGCCTTGTAGGCAGCGATGTTCTGGGTCATTTTCATCGCCGGGTAACCCATCATCACCCGCCCCGTCGGCACGTTCGACAGAATCGCGGTCGCGCCCGCCGCGATCACGTCGTCGCCCAGCGTCAGGTGGTCGCCAACACCCGATTGCCCACCAAGAACCACCCGGTCACCCAGCACCGACGAACCGGCAATGGCGGCCTGCGCGCACAGCAGGCAATCCTGGCCGATCCGCACGTTGTGGCCCACCTGCACCAGATTGTCGATCTTGGTGCCGCGCCCGATGACCGTGTCGGCGACGGTGCCCCGGTCGATGGTCGAATTCGCCCCGATTTCAACGTCATCGCCAATGCGGACCGAGGCGTTCGAGGCGATCTTGGCATAGGCCTGCGGGCGGGCCTCGCCGCTGGTCTCAAAGTTCTTTCGTGCCTCCTCGGCACCACTGGGTTCGGGCGTCACAAAGGAAAAGCCATCGCTTCCGATCACAGCATTGCCGTGGGCGATGAAACGTCGGCCGACCGAGACCCTTGCGCCGATGCGCACCCCGGAAAAGATCAGCGCGTCTTCGCCGATGCGGGCGAGCTCGGCAATGGTGACCTGCCCCAGAATGCGGGCATTCGCGCCGATGGTCGCCCCGGCCCCGATGATGGAATAGGCGCCGACGGCCACGTTTTCGCCGATGACGGCGGTGGGATCGATGATGGCGGTGGCATGAATGCCGGCGGCAAGATCGGGTTCAAGGGCAAAGGCTGCGGTAATTCCGGCCATGGCATAGCGCGGGCGCGGCACGAAAATCGCCGCCGTCAGACCAAGGGCGCGCCAGTCCGCGCCCGGCCAGAGAACGGCCGCGCGCGCGCCACCACGCGACAGCGCGTCGCCATAGGATTTGTCCATGGCCAGAGCCAGATCGCCCGGTCCGGCCGCTGCGGGTTCGGACGCACGCCCGACCTGACAATCGCCCTGCCCGGCCCATTCCGCGCCAAGTGCCGCGGCAAGTTCAGCGATTGTCAGGGCCATTCTGCGCGAACCTTCCAACAAAAAAGGCAACCGGAAGTCCCGGTTGCCCTGTCGATCCCGACGGGGACCCTGTTTCTAGCCGCGTACCGCGCGCAATTCCACCCCGGCGTTCTGCAGCGCCCTGAAGACCTTGCCGTCGACCCGGTAATTGTCGTGGCGATAATTGGCGCGCCCCTGCGGTGTCACCCAGGCGGTGCGATAGACCAGATAGATCGGCACCGGCTCGACCAGATCGATGCGGGTTTCCTCGCCCGTTGCCAGCGTGTTTTCAAACAGCGCTTTCGGGTTGGAGGATTGTTTGGCCAGCAGGGTATAGGCAAGCTCGCGGAATTTCTGGACGCGCACGCATCCATGGCTGTAAGACCGCACGTCGCGCGCGAACAGGCTTTTGGAGGGCGTGTCGTGCAGATAGATCGCGTGCCGGTTCGGGAATAGGAACTTGACCGTCCCCAACGCATTGCCCGGGCCCGGCGGCTGCCGCATTTCAAACGGGAAATTGCCGACGCCGTATTGGCTGAAATCCACGCGCGCCGGATTGACGTCCTGGCCGAACTCGTCGGTCATGACCAGCCCGTTGCGCGCTGCCGCGCCCGGGTCTTTCTTCAACATCGGCAGATACTCGGTTTCCTTGATCGATGCCGGCACATACCAGGACGGATTGATGATCATGTGCGTCATGGCTTTTTCAAATTCGGGCGTCCGCCAGCGCCCGGCCTGGCCCAGCACGACCCGCGTGACCATCGTCGGCTTGCCGTGGTCGTAGACCGTGGCCCGGAAATCGGCCTCGTTTACCATGATATAGCGTTTGCCCAGCGGTTTGTTCAGCCAGCGCAGACGCTCCAGCCCGATCACGACCTGCACCAGACGGTTGCTGGCGGAAACGTTGATCGCGCGGATGGTGCCGGCCCCGGCAACCCCGTCGGCGTTGAGCCCGTGATTGCCCTGAAACTTCTTCACCGAAGCCGCCAGCGTTTCGTTATAAGTCGGCGAGATTCCGAGCTTGGCATAGCCCATACGCGTCAGGCGACCGCGCAGCGCGACCACCGCAGGCCCGGAAGACCCGATTTTCAGCTTCTTCGCCTGGACCGTCGGGCCCCAACCGCCGCGGGCGATGACTTTCTCCATCCGGACCTTTTCTTTCAGCAGACGGGCATAATCCGGATGCGTCGGCACCAGAGATTTGAGGAATGAAGTCGGTGAACTTTTGACAAAGGCCCGCAGGGTCTTCAGGCGGTCGCGCCGCGGGGGCTTGAGCGTCATGTTCTTGTCGATGCGGCGCGGTTCCAGTACGCCCGACTGAAGGTCGCGGGCATATTGCAGAAACCGCTGGGTCGTGGTGACCTCCAGCAGGCCACGGGCCTTGGCGGATTTGATGCCGCCGAATTCCTTTCGCAATTGCTTGGCGTCATAGCGCGCGGTCGGCAATCCGTGATCGCCTGCCCTGGCGATGGCCGCCAGAAATGCCTTGCGCCGCTGCCGGTCGGCATTGCTGGTCCAGATCGGTTTGTAATCCCGCTCCTTGTAGAAGGCGAGGACGTCCTTGTCCTTGCCTGCGGCCAGCGCAATCGCCTGTTTGTAAGCGGTGCTTTGCGCGGCGGCGGGCGGGGAAAACATCAACGCAAGGGCTGCGAAAAATACCGCCGCGAACGTCATAATCCTGCCTGAATATGCAAAAACTCGCGGTTCTGAGCTACTCATGAAGGCCTCTTACTTGTCTGGGCTGCCGGAATTCCGTGCTACTATATCTTGTACAGGCGCCGAATCGAAGTCTAATCACGATCGCGCCAACGGCGCAGCTTCGCAAAATTGTGCCAAATTTGCACGCACTGTTTACAATTTCGGGCTAAATTCACGACGTCGGCAAATTTTTGCCCAAGTTTGGGTCCAGAACCACTGTTTCCAAACTTCTGCTTGGTTGGCGAATCGTTTTGTGGCATAAACGTGGCTACCGGGGGAAGAGTATTGAATAGCTGCGGGTAAGCAGCATCACAAGGGACAGGCGTTAGCCATGCAGAACGCGAACGGCGGCGATATTTCAAGACGCGCGATCCTGGGGGCCTTTGCCGCGATGACGGTAAGCGCCGCGCCAGTGTATTCCAGCACTTTCGGGCTGTTGAAGGGCGCGGGCGATATCCGCAAGGTTTCGATGCGCTCGGGGCGCACCGGTGAATCGATGGAAATGGTTTACTGGATTGAAGGCAAGTACATCAAGGAAGCGCTGGACGAGATCAATCACTTCATGCGCGACTGGCGCGAGGACCTCACGGTTACGATGGACCAGCGCAAC
>CAZRLO010000039.1:0-23279 GCA_964600965.1 uncultured Rhodobacter sp. | reverse complement strand
CAGCTAAATCAAACATTTATATTCCCTGTTTCAGATCCTCGGCGGCTTTCCCGACGTCAGCCGGGGCGCCCACCGCCTGGCACGAGGCTTCGCGGTTGATCCGCCGGATCATACCCGACAATGCCTTGCCCGCGCCGATTTCGTAAAATTGGGTCACGCCCTGTCCGACCATGTAGTCCACGCTTTCCCGCCAACGCACCGAGCCGGTCACCTGATCCACCAGCAGCGACCGGATCGTGGCCGGATCCTTGACCGAGCGGGCGCAGACATTGGCCACCACCGGCACGTCCGGCCGCCCGATATCGACCTGCGCCAGCGCCGTTGCCATCGCCTCGGCGGCGGGGGCCATCAACGAACAGTGAAAGGGTGCCGAAACCGGCAGCATCAGCGCCCGTTTCGCGCCCTTTTCCTTGGCGATACCCACCGCGCGTTCCACCGCCTCGCGATGCCCCGAAACCACGACCTGCGCCGGGTCATTGTCGTTCGCGGCCTGGCACACCTGGCCTTGCGCCGCTTCGTCGGCAACGGCGCGGGCGGTTGCGAAATCAAGCCCCAGCAGCGCCGCCATCGCCCCGACCCCGACCGGCACTGCCGCCTGCATCGCCCGACCCCGGGTTTTCAGCAACCGGGCGGTGTCGGCAAGGCCAAGCGCACCAACGGCACACAGCGCCGAATATTCGCCCAGCGAATGCCCGGCGACATAGCTTGCCGCGCCGATTTCCACGCCTTCCGCCCCTAGCGCCCGCAGGGCCGCGATCGAAGTCGCCATCAGCGCCGGCTGGGCGTTTTCGGTAAGGGTAAGATCGGCGATATCCCCGTTCCAGATCAGATCCGACAGGTTCTGACCCAGCGCAGCATCCACCTCGTCGAACACGGCCCTTGCAGCGGGGTACGCGTCGGCCAGTTCTTTTCCCATGCCAATGGTTTGCGCGCCCTGGCCGGGAAAAACAAATGCAACGCTCATGCCGCCCCCCTTGTTTGCGATGCGCCGACCTCTAGCCCGCCGGTTGGGGTGCGTCCAGACGAAAAAGAGGCAGGCGGAGGATCGCCTGCCTCAACATTCACCGGTGCGGTCTTGCGTCAGGCGAAATTCAGATCGCGCGGCTGTCCGCCGGTCGCATAGTTGAAATCACCCGGCCTGATCGCGGCGCTGTCGTCGGCGCTGGTGCCGCTGTCGTCATCGCTGTCACTGGTGCCGCTGTCGTCATCATCGCTGGAATCATTCTCGCTGGTGCCGCTGTCATCACCGCTGTCATCACCGCTGTCATCGCTGCTGTCGCTGGTGCCGCCATCGTCGTCGTCACCGGTATCGCCTTCGCTGGTGCCGCCATCGTCACCGCTGTCGTCGCTGCTGTCGTCTCCGCTGTCATCGCCGCCGCCCGAATCGCCACCGTCATCGCCGCCACCAGCCGAATCGCCACCGTCACCGGCGCCATCTTCGATTCCACCGCCCGCGCCGCCGCCTGCGCCACCGCTGCCCGTGGTCGTCGTGTTGTCCGCGCTCGAACTGATGCCGCGATATCCCGACAAGACCTGTTGCCGGTCGGTGGCCAGATATTGCGCGCCATCCGAAAAATTGCCAAATGCCAGCAATGCGATGACCACGACGCCCCCCATGATCACTGCTTCTTCGGTTGAAACCGCGCCAACTTCATCGTGAACGAAGTTCCGGATCAGTCGGTGCAGGCGATTTTGCTTGGTCGTGGTGGTGGTCTGAGCAGTCATGTCTTCCTCACTGGCCCACCCGGTGAAATCGCCCGGCACCGGTCCGCGAAACCGCGACGATCCGCCGGCACACTGATGCTGAATTGAAACCGGAACGCGGCAACATCGTGACCATTTCAAGATATCCGCACAGAACTTTTGGCGAAATCCCGGTCCCGGTCCTGTTCGTCTCAGACAACGCGCCGTACCTCGCTACCGTCGCCCCGCACCGGTTCAAACGCGATGTCGCCCGGATGCCCGCCGGTCAGATAGCTTGCCCCAACTTTGGCATGCTTGACCCCATCCAACCCGTCGACCGCGCTGCTTTCGTCCGAACTGCCGCCGAAATCGACGTCGGCACTGCCATCATCGTCGCGCGAACTGGTGTTGCCGTCTCCGGACCCGCCATTGTCGGCCAGATCGCTGTTATCGGGGGCTTCCTCGTCATCCTGGTTGTCCGTGGCACTGTCAGAGGACGTGATCTCGGTCGCCGCGCCCTGATCCGCGCCACCTGCCGTGCTGTCCGCGGCGCTGTCGCCTGCGGCGGTTTCCGTACCTGCGCCGGATTCCGCCGTAACGTCCGCGATCGCCCCGCCCGCGCCGCCGCCCGTGGAATGACCACCGCGAATGTCGTCGAACCAGTCGCCCGCCGCCGAAGTCACAACGCGGTCCAACCCGCTCAGAAACCGCGCGATATCCCGGCTCTGATTCTCCACCCCGCCGGAAACACTGCCAAGAACCGCAACGCCCAATGCCACGACCGCGGCGCTCACCACCACGACATCCACCGTTACCGCGCCTGATTCGTCAGACCTGAATTTCTGGGCAAGTACCACGCAAGCTCCTGATTTATCGCCAGATCACCGGCATTTTTCCATTCTAGGCACAAAACTTCTGGCGAAACTCTCCCTATTGCTGCATCAAATTCGTGGCAATTTTTTGACATCGCTCAATTCCGTCAATGTCCCGCACTGCGTCCGACGGCGTTGCGCCGCGCCACGACAATCCACTTGCGCCTTGCCCGCAAACCGCTATAACGCGCCAGCTTCCGTATAAAGATTGACGCGAATGCCTCTCGTATGCGGCCACGGAAGCGTCATCGGCACGCATTTTGAAGCACGCTTGAAAAAGGAAACGAATATGTCGCTTTACGAGCATGTATTCATCGCGCGACAGGATCTGTCCAACGCGCAGGCCGAAGGGCTGGCCGAACATTTCGGTGCCATTCTGACCGACAACGGCGGCAAGGTCGTCGACAGCGAATACTGGGGCCTGAAAACCATGGCCTACAAGATCAACAAGAACCGCAAGGGTCATTACACGTTCCTGCGCTCGGACGCGCCGGCACCGGCCATCCACGAGATGGAGCGTTTGATGCGGCTGCATGACGACGTGATGCGCGTGCTGACGATCAAGGTCGACGCCCACGAAGAGGGCCCCTCGGTTGTAGTCCAGGCCAAAAACGCACGCGACGAACGCGGCCCCCGCGGCCCGCGCCGCGATTGATCGGAAAGGATCCAGAACCATGGCAAACAAACCGTTTTTCCGCCGTCGCAAATCCTGCCCGTTCTCGGGCGATAACGCGCCGAAAATCGACTACAAGGACGTGAAGCTGCTTCAGCGGTATATCTCTGAACGCGGCAAGATCGTCCCCTCGCGCATCACCGCGGTTTCCGCGAAAAAGCAACGCGAACTGGCGCGCGCGATCAAACGCGCACGCTTTCTGGCGCTGCTGCCCTACGCCGTGAAATAAGGAGATTCTGATATGGATGTTATCCTTCTTGAACGCGTCGCCAAACTTGGTCAGATGGGCGATGTGGTCACCGTAAAACAGGGCTACGCCCGAAATTTCCTGTTACCGCAGGGCAAGGCGCTGCGGGCGACCGATGGCAATGTCGCGCAGTTTGAATCGCAAAAATCCCAGTTAGAGGCCCAAAACCTCGAAGCCAGGGGCGAGGCCGATGCGGTCGCCGCGAAACTCGACGCTCAGCAATTCATCGTGATCCGCTCCGCGTCCGACGCCGGTGCGCTTTACGGTTCGGTTACCAGCCGGGACGCCGCCGAGGCTGCGACCGATGGCGGTTTCACTCTGGACAAGGGTCAGGTGGTCCTCGACCGCCCGATCAAGGAACTGGGGCTGCATTCGGTGACGGTGGTTCTGCACCCCGAGGTCGATTGCAGGATCGAGATCAACGTCGCCCGCTCCGAAGAAGAGGCCGCGTTGCAGGCTTCGGGCAAATCGATCAGCGACGCCGCCGCCGAGGCCGAGGCGGAAGCCGAGTTTGAAATCGCCGAATTGTTCGACGACATGGGTGCGGCGGCCATCGACGATCTGGGCGGCGACGACGTTGCGCTGGTAGACGTGCCCGAGGACAGGGCCAACGAGGAAGCGCCGGAATAGGTTTCGCTTTCTGAAATGCAATATCGGGCCGCGCGGGCAAGTCTCGTGCGGCCCTGTTTTTGGCGAACCCTTGAACCCGTGCAAGCCGTATCCGCCGCGAGTCCGCATCCCCGGAATTCCGGCATCCCGGGCCTCACAAAAAATTGCGCGCCATGTTCGGGGCGGCCGAGTATACTGCGCGCGGCATTCACCACGCGGAGAAATATCATGCACGCCTTGACCCGGCCCCTCGCCGTTTTCACGCTCGCCCTCATTCCGGCCACTGCCTTTGCGGTTGGCAGCGGCAGCGGGACCAGCGGCGGCACCGGCAGCGGAGACGCATCAGAGCCCGCCGAAACCACCACCGAAGCGCCCGCGACCGTTCAGACCCCCGAGGATTGCACGATCACGCAGGTCTGGGACGAAAGCTCCGAGGCCTGCATCGACCGTCAGGGCACCGGGCTGGATGATGACGGCCTTTATCGCCTCGGTCGCGCGCTGGCCGAAAACAACGAGTTCGAGGCCGCGATCAGCATCCTCTATATGGCGGAAAATCGCGATGATCCGCGGGTTCTGAACTATCTCGGTTATTCGCATCGCAAGGCGGGCCGCGTCGACATCGCCCTTGGCTATTACCGTCAGGCGCTCAGGATCGACCCGGATTATATCGTGGCGCGGTCCTATATGGGCATGGCGCTGGTGCTCGAAGGCGATCTTGAGGCCGCCGAGGATCAGTTGCTTGAAATCCGTGCCCGTGGCGGCAAGGGAAGCTGGGCGGAAACCGCGCTCGAAAACGCACTGTTCGACGCGGGGTTCGTGACCACATATTGACGGACCGGCATCGGTTTGCGCCGCGAAACCAGTGTCGCCTGGGATTGAAACACAACGTCGGACCCGGAAGACTTGGCACGAAAAACCTTCCGGGCCGAACAACGCGCCATCCGGCGGGCTGATTTACCCGGCCGAAAACCCGGAAATCCTGAACCCTGCCCCTTCAAGGCGCGCGCGCACGCGTGCCGCGACCCTGACCGCACCCGGCGTGTCCCCATGCACGCAGACCGATTGCGGGCGCACCGGCACCCGCACGCCGTTGACCGAAAAAATCGCCTGCTCGCCGACCATGCGCAAGACGTGTTCGCCCGCCTGATCGGCATCGTGAATGACCGCGCCGGGCTCGGAACGCGAAACCAGCGTGCCGTCGTCGTTATAAGTCCGGTCGGCAAAAACCTCGCGCACGAGCGGGCCGCCGATGGCTTCGGCGGCGCGCTCGATCTCGGTTGTTGCCACCGCCAGGATCGCCAGATCATCGCTCAGGCGGCGTACGGCGCGCGCAAAGACATCGGCCATCGCCCGGTCAACCATCGCCATGTTGCTCAGCGCGCCGTGCAGTTTCACATGCCCGACCCGCTGCCCCGCCGCCCCGGCAATCGCCTGCAAGGCCCCGATCTGATAAAGGATCATCGCCTCCAGTTCCCCTGCCGGAATGCCGAGAATTTGCCGCCGGCCAAAGCCGACCAGATCGCCGAAACCGGGATGCGCACCAATGTTGACGCCCCGTTTGCCGCACTGCCGTACCGTCTCCGTCATCCCCGCGGGGTCGCCCGCATGAAACCCGCAAGCCACATTCGCCGAACTGACGATGTCCAGCATTTCCGCATCGCGCCCCATCCGCCAGGGCCCGAAGCTTTCACCAAGATCGGCATTCAGATCAATCACGCTCATCTTCGTCCCCCCGCAAGACCCCGCCAATCAGATTATAGGCCAGCAAATCGGCAATGTCGTGCGGATCGCGCACGACGGGTTCAACTTTATCACGCAAGCCGTTCAGATCCTTGCGATAATCGCTCAGCGCGTCCACGGCGGCTTCGCGGGTCACTTGCCGCAGACGAAACGCCTCGCCCGCCGCGATCTGCACCAGGGCCGGAAGGTCGGCGCTGGCGATCGTCCCGATCCGCGGATACCCCCCCGCCGATCCCCGATCCGCCAACAGCACGACCGGAGTCCCATCGCCCGTGATCTGAATATCGCCCGGATTGATGGAATCCGAGGCAATCGTGCGCCCCACCTTTGTCTGAACCGGCCCCGAGGCGCTGGTCAGACGCATCCCCATCCGGTCGCGCGCAGCGCCGACGCGCAGTTCGGCGCCCAGAAATTCCGCCAGCACCTGATCGTCGAACAAATCGGTCTGCGGTCCGCGCAGAAACCGGATTTCGCGCGCGCCGAAATACCCCGGTTCCGGCAGGTGCATCGGGCGGTGACCGGTAATCTGCGGTGCCGTCGGCAGAATTTGCCCGGCCTCCGGCCGGTGCCCGATTTCCGCGCGCCAATGCGTGGCGCGCGATCCCAGGACCATTTCGGTCTGAAAACCACCCGCGACGTGCAGGTAGCCATAGACCCCGCGCCGTGCCGCGCCGACCTCGATCAGATCACCGGGTTCAAGCCGCAGCGAGCGCCGCCACGCGACCGCCCCGCCGTTCACCGACAGCGCCATTTCAGCGCCCGAAGTCGCGATCCACAGACCTTTGATCGCCCGAAACTTCCCGCCCCGCATTGCGAATTCCAGCGCCGCGTCGTCGTCCGTATTGCCCAGCAGCGCCTGACCCTCGGCCAGCGCATGGCCGTCCATCGCGCCGCTGCTGGTCACGCCATACCGCAGCCAGCCGGTGCGACCCTGATCCTGAATCGTGGCACCGGGTGATATTTCCAGGATCGCGAGCCCGCTCATCGCTTGGCCTCGCGCCATGCCGCACCGGGCTCAAAACCGGCGGCAGTCGCGGCATCGGTCGGTTCGAACCGCACCCGATCCCCCGGCGACAACAGGAACGGCCGGGCCGCGGCCGGATCGAATCCGCGAAACGGCGTGCGCCCGATCTGGTGCCAGCCCGTCGGAATCGGCGTGGCCGGCAGGACCGTCTGGCGCACCGCCACCAGCACCGCGCCTGCGGGCACGGTCGGCGTGATTTCAGCGCGTCGCGCGATCTGCCAGATTTCCGGCAATTGCCCCAGATAGGCCAGTCCGGGCGCGAATCCCAACATCGCGACCGTCAGTTCGCGGGCCGCGTGCTGATCCGCGACCTGATCCTCGCGCAAGCCGCAAAGATCCGCGACTTCGGCCAGATGTGGCCCCTCGTCACCACCGTAAACCACTGGCAATACCCAGTTTTTCCCGGTCTCGGGCGGTACGGCACTGTACCAGGCCGTCGCCTCCAGACGCTGCTGCAGAAATTCGTGCAGCCGTTCGTACGCCAGTTCAAGCGGATCGAACCGCACCAGAACCGACCGAAAGCTCGGCACCGTTTCGATCACGCCCGCGGGCAGATTTCCCACCAGAGCCGCGTCAAAGCCAAGGACGGCGTGGTTGACGACCGGATCATAGGTTTGCCCGAATTCCACAAGGATCGCCATGTCGCCTGCCGGTTTCAACCGCGCCGGGCCGCGTGTCGACGCCGTGTCGGGATTGTTCATGTTCATCGGCAACCACCCCTCTGCGCGGCGGTCGCCGAACCGGTCCGCATCGAAGTCCGGCAAAAATCCGGTGGATTGCAAAGCGACGACATCATGGGTGATTTTGCCATCGCCACGACGGCTGGGCAATTGCCAATCGCGTCCGTTCCGGCGGTTCGGCCGCACTTACGCGATCTTAACGGTACCAGCTTTATCCTGACGCGGGTCGGGTTGCGAAAGGGCAAGGGATGAACAATGCGTTGGCGGGCCCCGCGACGTGGTCAGGGGCCGACCCGATCGCGCCGGATCCTATGGGCCACAAGGGCTTCGCCGGCCTCGCGCCCGGTGCGATGCCGGTCCAGACATTGCGCCGCGACCAAAAGGCCGCGATCATCGTGCGGTTGCTTGGGGCCGAACCGGACGGCCTGTCGCTGGATGGTCTGGAAACCGGCAATCTGGCGCAACTTGTCCGCGCGACCGCCGGTCTTTCGCATATCGGCGAGGCGACGATCCTGGCGACGATCACCGAATTTCTCCAGGACATCGATTCGCTCGACCTCTATTTCCGCCCCGGTCTCGACGCGGCGATGACCGATATGCACCCGCATCTGAACGACGAAGTGGCGGCGGTGCTGAAATCCGGGGCACCGCCCGCTTCGCCTTCGGACCCCTGGATCGGAATATCGCGAACCGACGCCCTGACGCTCGCGCCGATCCTTCAATGCGAGACGCCGCAGGTCTGCGCGATCGCACTGGCAAAACTATCCGCCGCCCGGGCCGCGGAAATCCTGGCCGAATGCGAACCGGAGTTTGCCCGCGCGGTCACCATGGCCGCAACCAAGGCCAGCCGGATCGGCCCACATACCGTCGCCGCGATCGGACAGGCCATCGCCGACGCGATCGAGGCGGCGGGCAACAAGGGCGCGATTGCCGGTGACCCGGTCGAGCGGGTGGGTGCCATCCTGAATTTCGCCGCCAGCGCCACGCGCGAAGACATGCTTGCCAGCATTCGGGCAACCAACCCCGAATTGGCAGAAACCCTGCGACGGATCATGTTCACCTTTTCCGACATTCCGGACCGCGTGGAAACCACCGACGTGGCCAAACTTGTGCGCGCCGTCGAAAACAGCGTCCTTGTCACGGCGCTGGCAGGCGGCGCAAAATCGGAATCCGACACCGTGGAATTCCTGCTGGCGAACCTGTCCAAACGGCTGGCCGAACAATTGAACGAGGAGATCCGCGACCGCGGCGAAGTAAAGGAGAAAGAGGCCGACGCCGCGATGAATGCGGTGGTGCAGGGCATCCGCGACCTAGAGACGGCGGGTTCCCTAACGCTCATCACACCAGAGGGCTGACCCGGTTGTGGGTCAAATCATCCGTGCCGTCCGATGCGGCACCCCGGCTTTGAGACCAACGGACCCAAAGACCGGCCATTCTCTTTTGAACGTATCAGGCTACCAGGTGGTTGTATTCCCACGGCTCGATCCGCTGGAACATTGCCTTATCGCTCAAGTTTGGGCCTGTTAACAGAATGATTTGATGCGGTTTTGTGCCAAGTATTCGACTTGAATACGATACCGGAAAAACAATACACGCTGACCCGGCCCTATCTGCCGGTTCTGTGCGGGAATGTGCGGTTTCGGACCTTGCCGTGATTAATGCCGTCCCCTGTGTTGCCGAGAATGGTTGCAAAGGGCGGGCATTGCCGCCACGCTTTGGCAAATGGCACACCGTTTATACCCGGATGCGCCGTTGGGCTGATGCTGGCATTTTGGACCGCCGGTTTGATTCGCGGCAAGAGCATCACATGATCCGCGTATCCATCGACTGTCTTGGCCTCGAAAGCCCGTCGATCAAAGAGCACCCGGACCGCACCGGCGCGCCAAAAAAGCGACCCGCAAGCGATTCATTGCCCGGCAGTCGAAACGCTGTTTCGATGAGAGGGGGAAAATATCGCGGCGGGTGGAACACCAAGGTCCACCTGATCGCCGCAAATGACAAGTTTGCCCTGACATTCAGCCTGTCCGGTGGCAACGCCAAAGATGCGCCCGAGGGCCGGGCCCTGCTGGAAAGTTGAAAATCCCCGCCTCAAGGTTCGGCAATGCTGATGGAGCGGCATATGGGGGGGATGAGTCGCGCCAGTTGGTGCTTGATCTGGGAATGACGCCGGTGGTCCCGCCGAAAGCGGACCGGTTGGTGAAGTGGGACGACGACCGGACGATTTACAAACGGCGTAACGAGGTCGAACGCCTGTTTCGAAGGCCGAAGGGACATCGGCGCAAATTTTAAAGGTTCGAAAAGCTCGACGCGATGTACCGCGCCTTTCTCGACTTCGCTGTCAGCGTGGATTTGATCAAGTGTTAGCGGGCCCCAGCGGCTTGGACAGACTTTTACAAAAGTCTGGGCCCAATCTTTGGCAAGGATTTGGGCGTTTCATATCAACGGACCCAAAGACCGCCCTTTTCTCTTTTGAACGTTTCAGGCTACCTGTTGGTTCGAAACCCACGGTTCGATCCGCCGTAACTTCGCTCTATCGCTCAAATCATCATGACATTTTGCTGTTGGACGAAATCCGTGGCGCTTGCAGGGGGGCCAAATGTTGCGTTAGTTCCACTGGCGAACCTCATCCCTGACGCCCACAGTCCCGCGCAATCACGGGCCTTGGTCCGGTGAACGGGCGCAGGTGACGGTTACTTTATCCAGCCAAAACCCGCGCAACCCCAACAGGTTGCGCCGTTCTCGGCCGGTCACCGTTCAAAGGGACGGCTCGCCGGGCGCGGTGGGCTTGCGCCCTTGATCCCGCGCATTCGGCAGATCGAAAGTGCTGGATTCAAGGTCGATACCCGCCACGCGATACGGTTCGGCCATTCGGGCCGGTGGGATCACATTCGGCCAAACGCCCACCCGTCGCCACGCGGTGCGCTCGCTGATCCCGCCGGCAATCACGCGCCCGGGGTTTCGCGGCTCGCACGGCGTCAGAAACAGACGACCGCAACCAAGCGCGCGGAAATCGTGAATACGCTGATCCGCGGCAAGGCAGGCCAGCGCGCGGCTCAATCCGGCATCGGCGCCGGTTCCCCGTGGCTTTCGGGCGGTGTATCCGCGACCTGATCGGCCTCCGGCGGCAAAGCAGCGGCAGTGGCCCCGTTATCCGACGCCGGCAACCTTGTGGCTGTCTGCGCCGCATTCGCAAACGCCGGCTTGGCCGCGCTTCCGGTCGCGACCGATATGGCCTTGCGGCCGTTCATCTGCCCCAGTCGCCCGCGCAAAAGCGGTGCCCCCCCGTCGATGATCAGATCGATTTCCGAAAGGGCACGCGCCGCCACCGGCAGTTCATCCCCGACCTTCAGCGCAAAGGCGTCGGCCAGCGACACCGACATCGTGGCCAGATTTGCCCGCAGCACCAGCCTGGCACCCAGCACGTTCTCGGCCAATCGACCGGACCACGCATCACTGCCCGCCCGGCCGGTCCTTGGACGTGCATTCCACGCCGAATACGGTAGCGCCAGCACCAGACCGCCGCCGCGGATGCCGTTCTGCAACCGCACTTGCCCGCCGATACAGCAATATCGCAGGTCATCCAGCGCATAGGTCAGCTTTGCCGCCTGAGTTTCGTGTTGATGCAGCCGGAAGGTCGGAAAATCCGCAACCCCCGCCACCGCCATTTCCGCCGGAAAGAAATCCAGAAGATGGGTGCAAAAATCACGGCACAGCGCCACGTCGGTTCGCGTCGGGACCCGCTGTTCCTTGAAAACGCTGTTATCCGCCGCACCGGTCATCACTTCGACCAGCGCGTTGACCAGCAACCCGTCAAGGCTCAACAACCCGCGTGCGCCGTCCGCCGCCGTCAGCACGAACAGCAATCCCGGATCGGGCGCGTTCTCCAACAGCTCGGACTTGCCGGATTCCGTCTGGCTTGCATCGTGAAGACTGGCCTCGACATCGAAAAGCCCGCGCGCCGCCTTGCCCGCCGCAAGCGACAGCGCATGGGCCCCCTGCGCCGAGGTTTCGCCATCGATCCTGCTGGCAGCATCAATGATCTTCCGTATGGTGATTTCGCCGCTCGGCATGTTTTCCCCGTCTGTGGTCCGGTGACCCACAATTCCGCCAATCCTAAACAATCAGGCCTTTAGAAAGGGTTGACCGGCAAAAGGGCAGCATGACCGGGCCATCAACGCCGGGCTCCGCGCCCTTTGCCACCGGTTTGCCATCGGCTGCGTTCCAACCCTTTTGGGGCCACGATCGGGCCATGCACGACGCCAATTTGTGCCCGTGCGGCACCCCGCGCAGCCCCGGCCTTGATCCGGGGCCGCTTCGGTGACAAAACGAAAGCGCATCAAATCGCCCCGATCCAATCGAATATTGCGCCAACAGGAACGCCAGCCATGCCCGCCAAAGAGATTTACGCCCCCGCCGCCGATTTCGTCAAAAATGCCCTGATCGACGACGCGAAATATCACGAGATGTACGCGGCTTCGATTGCCGACCCCGATCGGTTCTGGGGCGAGGCCGGCAAGCGGCTCGACTGGATCAAGCCCTATTCCCGGGTACGCAACGCCACGTTCGCCTATCCCGATGTCTCGATCAAGTGGTACGAGGACGGTGAACTCAACGTCAGCGCCAACTGCATCGACCGGCATCTTGCGCAGCGCGCCGATCAGACCGCGATCCTGTGGGAACCGGACGATCCTGCGGCCGCGCCGCGCCGCGTCACCTACCGGGAACTGTCCGCTCAGGTGAACCGGCTTGCCAATGTCATGCAGGGTCTTGGCATCGGCAGGGGCGACCGGGTCGTGCTTTACATGCCGATGATCCCCGAGGCCGCCTTCGCCATGCTTGCCTGCACCCGGATCGGTGCCGTACACTCGATTGTTTTCGCGGGCTTTTCACCCGAGGCGCTGGCCGCAAGGATCAGCGGGTGCCAGGCCTCGCTGGTGATCACGGCGGACGAGGCCCCGCGCGGCGGCAGAAACACGCCGCTCAAGACCAATGTCGATCAGGCGCTGGCAATTTCGGGCGATGTCACAACCCTTGTGGTAGAGCGTACAGGAGCAGACGTCGCGATGAAAGAAGGCCGCGATCATGGCTACACGGCACTGATGGCAGCGGCGTCCGCCGATTGTGCGCCCGCCGCGATGAATGCCGAGGATCCGCTGTTCATCCTCTATACCTCGGGTTCCACCGGCCAACCCAAGGGCGTCGTCCACACCACCGGCGGCTACCTCGTCTATGCGTCGATGACCCACGAATACGTGTTCGATTATCATGACGGCGACGTGTTCTGGTGTACCGCCGATGTCGGCTGGGTCACCGGGCACAGCTATATCGTCTACGGGCCGCTTGCCAACGGCGCGACCACGCTGATGTTCGAGGGCGTGCCAACCTACCCCGATGCCAGCCGTTTCTGGCAGGTCTGCGAGAAACACCGCGTCAACCAGTTCTACACCGCCCCCACCGCCATCCGCGCCCTGATGGCGCAGGGCGATGATTTCGTCCGCTGCTGTGATCTCTCGGCCCTCAAGGTTCTGGGCACGGTCGGCGAGCCGATCAATCCCGAGGCCTGGGCCTGGTATAACGACGTCGTTGGCCGCGACACCTGCCCGATCGTCGATACCTGGTGGCAGACCGAAACCGGCGGCCACCTGCTGACCCCCCTGCCCGGCGCCACCAAAACCAAACCCGGTTCCGCGACCCGGCCGTTTTTCGGCATCGAGCCCGCGATTCTGGAGCCTTCAACCGGCGCCGAGATCACCACGACCGAAGCGGCGGGCGTTCTGTGCATACGCGCAAGCTGGCCCGGCCAGATGCGCACCGTCTATGGCGACCATGACCGGTTCGTCGCTACCTATTTCGCCGATTTCAAGGGGTTCTATTTTACCGGCGACGGCTGCAAGCGCGACGAGGACGGGTATTACTGGATCACCGGGCGCGTCGATGACGTGATCAACGTGTCGGGCCACCGCATGGGCACCGCCGAGGTCGAAAGCGCGCTGGTCGCCCATCCCAAGGTCAGCGAAAGCGCGGTCGTCGGCTACCCGCACGACATCAAGGGGCAAGGCATCTATGCCTATGTCACGCTGATGGCGGGCGAGTCCTATACCGATGATCTGCGCGACGAACTCGCGGGGTGGGTGCGCAAGGAAATCGGCCCGATCGCCAGGCCGGATCTGATCCAATGGGCGCCGGGCCTGCCTAAAACCCGATCCGGCAAGATCATGCGGCGCATCCTGCGCAAGATCGCCGAGGACGATTTCGACGCGCTGGGCGACACTTCCACCCTTGCCGAACCGGCCGTGGTCGAGGATCTGATCGCGAACCGGATGAACCGGGGCTGACCGCGCTTTCATGGTTCCCGAAATACTCTCGCCGAAGGCGCCCGAAACCGGCAACCGAAGCCTCCGGCGGGGATATTTTCGCCAATTGGAGACAGATCAGGCCCGCGCCAGCGCGGCAGGTACCATTCCGGATGCCGGTCTCATGTCTGTTCGCTTTCGCCGATGCGGTCGGGCGATCACAGAAATGCCGTTGCATAATTTGATCAAAACCGGTTCAATATGCGTGCCGAAACTGGTTTGTTCGCGGATGGCGGCCATCGGCGGTGCCGCCGGTCCATCGCGGGAATTGCGCCCGTGGTCCGGTCGGTCTATCACGCGAGGAACAGATTCCAATGCAGACCTTCGCCGAAAAACTGCCGGCACATGAAACGGTCTACCGCGCGATTCGCGACAGGATCCTTTATGGCGACCTTGCGCCGGGGCAAATGGTCACCATTCAGGGTCTGGTCGCCGAACTGGGCGTATCCATGACGCCCGTGCGCGAGGCGATCCGGCGGCTGACGGCGGCGGGCGCACTGGAATTTCAGGGCAACCGCCGGGTCTCGGTACCGATCATGGGGGAAAGACGGTTTGCCGAACTGGCCTTTGCCAGGTTGAGCATCGAGCCGCAACTGGCGGAAATGGCTTCCAAAAACATGTTGCACGGAAATCTGGACGCGATGAAGATCGAGGATCTGGCGTTGGATCAGGCAATCAGCGCGGGCGATGCGCAAGGATATATGCGCCAGAACTACCGCTTTCATTTTGCGCTTTATTCGGGTGCGAATTCGCGCGTCCTGATGCCGATCGCCGAAACGCTTTGGCTGCGCTTCGGGCCGGTTTCCCGCATCATCTGCGGCAAATACGGGACCGCCAACATCGACGACAAGCACGAAGAGGCGATGAAGGCCCTTGCCGAACGGAACCACCACGGCGTCGCCCGTGCGATACATTCCGACATCGCTCAGGGTCTTGAAATCGTGCGGTCGGAATTCGGCTGGGCCCCGATTTGATCAAATCCGGTTGACCCGGAATATTTTGATCATATGATACGGCGACCCCCGGCTGATCCGCGGACCGCCGGGAATCTCTCCGATCTTGACCCAAAGGATCATCGCCATGAACCGTCTGTTCAACCACCTGCCCACCGCCGAATTGCAGGCACTTGACGCCGCGCACCATCTGCATCCGTTCACCCACGGGGACGCCCTGCGGGAAAAGGGCGCGCGCATCATTACCCGCGCCACCGGCTCAACCCTGACCGACAGCGATGGCGTCGAACTTCTGGACGGCATGGCGGGTCTGTGGTGCGTCAATATCGGCTATGGCCGCGACGAGCTGGCGCAGGCCGCGTTCGATCAGATGAAGCAACTGCCCTACTACAACACCTTTTTTCAGACTTCGCACCCGCCGGTCATCGAACTCGGCCAGAAACTGGCCGCGTTGCTGCCGGGCGATCTGAACCACAGCTTTTTTGCCTCCGGCGGGTCCGAGGCGAACGACACCAATATCCGCCTCGTGCGCCATTACTGGGCCATCCGGGGGAAGCCGGCCAAGAAGACCATCATTTCGCGCAAAAACGCCTATCACGGCACCACGATGGGCGGGGCCAGCCTGGGCGGGATGCAACCGATGCACGCGCAGGGCGGCCTGCCGATTGCCGACATCACCCATATCGACCAGCCGTTCTGGTGGGCCGAAGGCGGTGACATGTCGCCTGCGGATTTCGGTCTCGCCTGCGCGCGCACCCTTGAAGCCGAGATCGACCGGCTGGGCGAAGACAACGTCGCCGCCTTCATCGCCGAGCCGGTACAGGGCGCCGGCGCGGTGATCGTGCCGCCCGAAACCTATTGGCCGGAAATCCAGCGCATCTGTGACGAACACGAGATTCTGCTGATCGCGGACGAGGTGATCTGCGGTTTCGGGCGCACCGGCAACTGGTTCGGTTGCGATACGTTCGATATCCGCCCTGATGTGATGACGCTGGCCAAGGGGTTGAGCTCGGGCTACGCGGCCATCGGTGCATCGGTGGTCAGTGACGAGGTTGCAGCCGTGCTCGACAGCGCCGATTTCAATCACGGTTACACCTATTCCGGTCATCCGGTTGCCTGCGCCGTGGCGCTCGAAAATCTGCGCCTGCTGGAAGAAGAGGGCATCGTCGATCGCGTCCGCGACGATACCGCACCCTATCTGCGCGAAAAATGGACCGCACTCGCCGATCATCCGCTGGTGGGCGAAACGCGGATTTCCGGGATGATGGCGGCGCTTGAACTGACGCCGGACAAGGCGGCACGGGCACGGTTTGCCTCGGCCCCGGGCGCAGTCGGAACCATCTGTCGGGATTTCTCTTTCGCGGCAGGTCTGGTGATGCGCCATGTGCGCGATTCGATGATCATCTCGCCGCCGCTGGTCCTGACAAAGCCCGAGATCGACACCCTGATTGACCGCGCAGCGCGGGCGCTGGACCAGACCCACGCCCGCCTGATCGCCGATTCGATGATGACGGCCGCCTAGGCCCCCCATGGATCTGCTGACCGCCAACGACCGGCCGGGCGAATATCCGCCCGGCTATTACGCCGCATCGGCCCGCGCGCTGCCCCGGTTCGGGGCGGCCATGGGCGATCTGTCCTGCGACGTCGCGGTGATCGGCGGCGGTTACACCGGGCTGTCCGCCGCGCTGCATCTGGCGCAGGCCGGATATGACGTCGCGCTGGTCGAGGCGAACCGCGTCGGCTGGGGCGCCTCGGGGCGCAATGGCGGGCAGGTCGGCAGTGGCCAGCGCGTCGATCAGGACGATCTGGAGGCCACGGTGGGGACAGGCCCGGCGCGCGCGCTGTGGGACATCTCGGTCCAATCGCTGACGCTGGTGAGGGCCTTGATCAAACGGCACGACATCGCGTGCGATTACGCGCCCGGCATTATCCATGCGGATCATCGTGCGCGATTCGTATCGCACAGCCATGCCTATGCGGAAAAGCTTCGCACGCGGTACGGCTACGACGACATCCGCCCGCTTGACTTCAATGAAGTCCGCGAACTTGTTGATTCCAAGGATTATTTCGGCGGAACCCTGGACATGGGGTCGGGGCATTTGCACCCGCTCAATTACGCGCTGGGGCTTGCCGCGGCGGCGCGGGATGCGGGTGTGCGGATCTTCGAGGACACGCGCATCAACGCGATCACGCCGGGCGAACCGGTTGTGATCACAAGTCCGGCGGCCACCATCCGCGCCGGTTCAGTCCTGCTGGCGTGCAACGGTTATCTCGGCGGTCTCGAACCCCGCATCGCCCGTCGCGTCATGCCGATCAACAATTACATTCTGGCTACCGAACCACTGGGCCCCGAGGCCGCGCGCGCCTTGATCCGCGACAATCACGCCGTCGCCGACAGCCGATTCGTGGTCAACTTCTTTCGGCTTTCGCAGGACCGGCGGTTGTTGTTCGGCGGCAGCGAAAGCTATGGCTATCGTTTTCCGAAAGATATCGCCGCACAGGTGCGAAAACCCATGCTGCGGGTGTTTCCGCAGCTACGCGATACCCGAATCGACCACGCCTGGGGCGGTACGCTGGGCATCACCATGTCGCGCATGCCAAATTTCCAGCGCCTGCGCGGCAATATCCTGAGCGCGGGCGGTTTTTCCGGCCATGGGGTGGCAATGGCGACATTGGCGGGGCAGATCATGGCGGAAACCATCGCCGGTACCGCCGAGCGCTTCGATCTGATGGCGAGCGTCCCGACACCCGCCTTTCCCGGCGGCGTGGCGCTGAGGTGGCCATTGCTGGTCGCGGCGATGACCTGGTATTCCCTGCGGGACCGGTTGTGATGGAACCGGTCTGCACAGCCCGCGAAAACTTCGCCTTGAAATCCGCGTGGCGGCGGCTCATTCTCGGCCCAACGTCCCGGCCTCTGCCCGGGCATCCCTTTCCTTGCCGGAGTGCTGAAGATGCAATACGCAGCCCCGAAATCCACGGCTGAAGCCGCCCGGATGCTTGCCGATGCCAAGGGCGTCGCGCGGGTTCTGGCCGGTGGAACCGACCTGTTGGTCCAGATGAAATCCGGGCTGATCGAACCGGACCTGGTGGTGGATATCAAGGCCATCGATGGCATGCGCACGATCACGCAGGAAGCCGGCGGCTATCGCATCGGCGCGGCGGTCAGCGGCGCCGAACTGGGCGAACATGCGGGCGTCAGGGCGCTGTGGCCCGGCGTGGTCGAGGCGCTGGAACTGGTCGGTTCCACGCAGATACAGGGCCGCTGCACGCTGGCGGGCAACCTGTGCAACGCTTCTCCGGCAGCGGATTCCGTACCGGCGATGGTGGCGGCCGAGGCAACCGTTCGCGTGATCGGGCCGGACGGCGCGCGCGACTGCCCGGTGCAGGCGATCCCGACCGGGCCGGGCAAGACCTCGTTGGCCCGGGGCGAGTTCGTGGCCTCGATCCACCTGCCCGCGCGGCCCGCACACGCATCCGACGCCTACCTGCGGTTCATTCCGCGCACCGAGATGGACATCGCGGTCTGTTCGGCGGGGGTAAGTCTGGTTCTGGACCGGAACGGCACCTGCCAGACAGCCCGCGTCGCGCTCGGCGCGGTGGCGGCGACGGTTCTGCTGGTAAAGGACGCCGCGGCGGCTCTGGTGGGCACCAAACTCGACAACGCGGCACTGGATGCACTGGCCAGCGCGGCCTCGGCGGCGGCGACGCCGATCGACGACAAGCGCGGCACGGTTGCGTTTCGCAAGGAAGTCGCGGGCGTGCTGGCCCGCCGGGCGGCGGTGATCGCGCAGCAACGGGCAGGATCGGAAAAGGGAGCCGATACATGAGCAAGATCCACGTCAACACCTCGATCAACGGTGACACGACCGAGTTTCTGTGCGAAGCCGACGAACCCCTTCTGAACGTCCTGCGCGACCATCTGCACCTGACCGGCAGCAAGGAAGGTTGCGGTACCGGCGATTGCGGGGCCTGCTCGGTCACGATGAACGGTCGGCTCGTTTGTTCCTGCCTCGTTCTTGGGGCCGAGGCCGAGGGCGCCGAAATAACCACCATCGAAGGCATGGCCGACGGCGAAACCCTGCATCCGCTGCAACGCAAATTTCTGGAACACGCGGCGCTGCAATGCGGCATCTGCACACCGGGCATTCTGGTCGCGGCAAAGGCCCTGCTGGAGCGGGATCCGGACCCGAGCGAAACCGAGATCCGGTACTGGCTGGCGGGCAACCTGTGCCGCTGCACCGGATATGACAAGATCATCAGCGCGGTAATGGACGCCGCTGCCGAAATGCGAGGGGGCTGATCATGGCGCTTGACGAACACCAGCCGCGCGAATTCAAGGTCGTCGGCACAAGACCGCTCAGACCCGACGGGATCGACAAGGTGACGGGCCGCGCGCTTTACGGTGCCGACATGACCGCCCCTGGCATGCTGGTCGGGCGCGTGTTGCGCAGCCCGCATCCGCACGCGCGGATCAAATCCATCGACACGTCGGCGGCGAAAAAGATCAACGGCGTCAAGGCTGTGATCACAGGTGCCGATTTCCCCGAAGTGCGCAAGGGCGAAGCCCGCAACGTGCTGGAAAACTGCATCGCTTTCGACAAGGCCCTGTTCGAAGGGCATGGAGTCGCCGCGGTCGCCGCGACCAGTGCAGCGGCGGCAAAGGCGGCGCTCAGATCGATCAGGGTCGACTATGAAATCCTGCCGCATGTCACCGAAATTGCCGACGCAATGAAACCGGACGCGCCCGTCGTTCACCAGGGATTTGTCGAGGAAAACGTTCCCGCTGGCCATTCTGAAAACGTGATCACATTCGCCGAATACGGGCACGGTGATCTGGAAGCCGGGTTCGCCAAGGCTGACAGGATCGTCGAGCGCAGTTTCCGGACGGCGGCGACGCATCAGGGCTATATTGAACCCCATGCCTGCCTTGCGTCGATGGGTCCCGACGGCAAGGCCGATTTGTGGTGCTGCACACAGGGTCATTATGCGGCGCGGGCCTTTTGCGCCGCGGCGCTGGGGATGCAGGAAAGCCAGCTCCGGGTCACGGCCAGCGAAATCGGCGGCGGGTTCGGCGGCAAGACCACGGTTTTCATCGAACCCATCGCGCTGATGCTCAGCAAAAAGGCGGGCCGCCCGGTGAAAATCGTGATGACCCGCGAAGAGGTGTTCAAGGCCTCGGGGCCGACGGTTTCGTCGGAATCCGATATCAAGATCGGGATGACAAAGGATGGGCGCATCACGGCGGCCAGTGCGCAACTGCGCTATCAGGGCGGGGCGTTTCCGAATTTCACCATCCATATGGGATCGCAATCGGCCTTTGCCGCCTATGATCTGGCGGCGGTACGCTCGCGCGGGCTGAACGTGCTGACCAACCGCCCCAAACAGGCGGCCTATCGCGCGCCCGGCGCGCCGATGGCGATCTATGCGGTTGAATCGGTGGTGGACGAGTTGTGCCAGCATTTCGGGCTTGACCCGCTGGAGGTGCGCCTGATGAACGCCGCCAGGAAAGGCACGAAATCTTCCTACGGTCCGACATTCGACGACATCGGTCTGATTGCCACCCTCAACGCCGCCAAGGCGCACCCGCATTATTCGGCACCATTGGGGCCGGATCAGGGGCGCGGGGTAAGCTGCGGTTTCTGGTTCAATTTCGGCGGGGATACCAGCGTGTCGCTCAACATCAATTTCGATGGTACCGTCAGCGTGGTCGAGGGCAATCCGGATATCGGTGGTTCGCGGGCCTCGATCTCGATGATGGCGGCCGAGGAGCTGGGCATTCCCTATGACCGGGTCCGCACCGTCGTCGCCGACACCAATTCCATCGGCCACAACGAGGTGACCGACGGTTCGCGCGTGACCTTTGCGGTGGGACTGGCGACGATCAAGGCGGCGCTCGCCGCGAAAAAGGAAATGTGCGCACGCGCCGCGAAAATGTGGGGCATCGACGAAGATGCCGTGGTCTGGGAGGACGGCTGCGCCAAACCGGCAGGCGCCAACGCGGGTGACCACGACCCGATGCCGCTGGCCCGCATCGCGCGCAAATCGCCCAGCACCGGCGGCCCGATTTCCGGTCACCACGAGGTCAATGCCGATGGCGCGGGGGTCAGTTTCGGCGTGCATCTGTGCGATACCGAGGTCGATCCGGAAACCGGGGCGACGAAAGTCGTGCGCTATACGGTGTTTCAGGATGCCGGCAAGGCGGTGCATCCCGATTATGTCGAGGGTCAGATGCAGGGGGGGGCCGTGCAGGGCATCGGCTGGGCGCTGAACGAGGAATATATCTACGGTCCCGACGGTCGCCTGCAAAATCCGGGTTTTCTGGACTACCGGGTACCGGTTGCGTCGGATCTGCCCCGCATCGACACCCAGATTCTCGAAATTCCCAATCCGGGGCATCCCTATGGGGTACGTGGGGTGGGCGAAACCTCGATCGTGCCACCGCTCGCGGCGATCACCAACGCGGTATCGCGCGCCATCGGCACCCGCATGAGCCAACTGCCGATGTCGCCTCCGCGCCTGCTGGCGGCCATCCGGGGCAAGGCAAGCTAGGCCATGGTCAGGGTGGCGGTCTGGGGCAGCCTGCGCACCGCGACCGATGGCGCCGCCGAGGTCGAGGTCGAGGCCGCGACCTTCAAGCAGGTTCTCGACGCCCTCGCGCGCGATTATCCGGGCCTTGCGCCCCAGATCGAGCGGGGCGTTTCGCTGGCCATCGATGGCGTGATCTACAAGGAAAGCTGGTTCACGCCCGTCCGCGCCGACAGCGAGGTCGTGCTATTGCCCTTGATGGCCGGCGGGTAGGCGCCGGTTCTCGTGGTCTTGAATCGCCCTCTGATAATGGGCGTGCTTTACGGCAACGAGAATGTAACCTTCGCCCTTGCGCGGGCGACAAGTCACGAGGTCGCTCGAACGCTGGTCGGCTCCACCCTCCGGGCGATTGGGTTGAAGTTGGACCGAGGTTTTCCAACCGTTGCCCTGCCCCCGGGAATTCCCGGCAATCCAGCGGTCTGGCCGTCTGGCTGCCTAACCGTTCAGCCGTCTAGCCGTCTGGCTGTCTAACCATCTGGCCATTTAACCGTCTGGCTGTATGGCCGACTGGCCGTCTAACCGTCTGGCCGTCTGGCCGTCTGGCCGTCTAAACGGCTAGACGAACATTTTGTCGATAAGCCATTGCAATGGAACGCTTTTCCCCATCCTTCGCTGCAGTGCCACTCAACATCGCAAAGCGCCGGTCGGTGGCTCGTCCGTCGCAACAATCGGTGCCGCGTGAAGCTGCGGCGCGCGCATGGCCGGGCCCGGCACCCGTCTTGCTGTCATCCGCAATTCGTCGCGATTGCGGGCGTCCATGTGAACACGACGCCCGGCCCGCCGCGTCAGATCGGCCCTTTCGCGTTCAATCATCCGCAAAATGGTGTTTACCACATGGGCGAAAAGCAGTTGTTGCGTGCAACCCGACTTGCTAAAATCCATGCCAGTTCCCCGATCTGGGATGATCGATGCGTCACGCCTTGCCTTTTGTGCCCCAGTTTTATGTCACGGCCCCGCAACCGTGCCCGTATCTGGACGACCGGGTGGAGCGAAAACTCTTCACCGCGCTGCAGGGGGATGCGGCGGTGGCGCTGAACGACGCGCTGTCCAAGCAGGGGTTCCGACGATCACAGAACGTGCTCTACCGTCCGTCCTGCGCCGATTGCACGGCGTGTTATTCGGCCCGGATTCGCGTCGCCGATTTCACACCGTCGCGCGGGCAACGCCGGATTCTCAGACGTAACGCCGACCTCGCGCGCGAGGCGTCTACCCCATGGGCCACGGAAGAACAGTTTCGGTTGTTCCGCGCCTATCTCGACGAACGGCACGCCGATGGCGGCATGGCGGATATGGACATCTTCGAATTCGCCGCGATGATCGAGGAAACCCCGGTGCGCTCACGGGTGGTGGAATACTATCGCGACCGCGAAACCGGGGACGGGCGCGAATTGTCGGCGGTCTGCCTGACCGACGTGCTGGATGACGGCCTGTCGATGGTCTATTCCTTTTTCGCGCCGCAAACCCGTACGCATTCGCCGGGCACCTATATTATCCTTGATCACATCGCCATCGCGAAAGAGGCCGGGCTGCCCTTTGTCTATCTTGGCTATTGGGTGCCCGGCAGCCAAAAGATGGGCTACAAGGCCAATTTTGCCGCGCTTGAGGTGTTTCACGACGGCGATTGGCACGCGCTTGACGATCCTGCCGACTATTCCTGTGAACCGGCGATCAACGGGCGCGAACCCATTTCCGATCAGGTCGCGGGCATTCAGTTGCCGGATCTGGCGCATCCCGGTGTGACGCCGAAATAGCCCATATTCGCGACGGTCCGCTGCCCGAAATTCCGCAAGATTTCCCGGATGAAATTGCGAATATATCCGATGTCGCAAGTTTTTTGAAATTTAGTTGCGCAACGCCCGG
>CAZRLO010000038.1:0-24070 GCA_964600965.1 uncultured Rhodobacter sp. | reverse complement strand
CATAATCGGGCGCGGCGTTGGCGGGGTCTTCCAGAACCTTTCCTTCTGATGATGTGTGCAAAAGGTTCGCGTCCACGCTGAACGGCGCTTCGCCGCGCTTGTCCTTGGCGATGGGGATTTGGTTTTCTTCGGCAAAGGCCAGCAATTTGGTGCGGCTGGTCAGATCCCATTCCCGCCACGGCGCGATGACCCTGATATCGGGGTTCAGCGCATAGGCCGCCAGTTCAAACCGCACCTGATCGTTGCCCTTGCCCGTCGCGCCGTGCGCAACCGCATCCGCGCCGGTGGCGGCGGCGATTTCCACCAGACGTTTGGAAATCAGCGGCCGGGCGATGGAGGTGCCCAACAGGTAAAGACCCTCGTAAACCGCGTTGGCGCGAAACATCGGGAACACGAAATCGCGCACGAATTCCTCGCGCACATCCTCGATAAAGATATTCGCAGGCCGGATCCCCAGCAACTCCGCCTTTTTGCGCGCCGGTTCCAGCTCTTCGCCCTGTCCCAGATCGGCGGTGAAGGTCACGACCTCGCAGCCGTATTCGGTCTGCAACCACCTCAGGATGATCGACGTGTCCAGCCCGCCTGAATAGGCAAGGACCACTTTCTTGGGCGCTGACATGGGCGGAGGCTCCGGCGGCGAAGGGATCGATGCCGGCGGTCTATTGGGTTTTCAGGGTCGCTGCAACGGCAAGCTGTGAACCGCGGGTTCCGGCCCGGCCCGCCGCGAAAAAGACATCACGCACGTTCAGTTGCTTGCCAAACGGCCCAGAAATTCGGCTTTCGACGCGTCATATGCCTTCAGGATCTGGGTGACGGGTACGTCCCTGTTTCGCCCCTCTGCGGCGATCTTTTCACCGCTGGAGCAAAGACCGCCAAGTGCATCAAAGCCCAGATTGAGCGCGCTGCCCTTCAAAAGATGCATGTCTTCCTCAAGATTGCGCCCGACATCCCCAAGCCGCAGATAATCGATCACCACCTCGACTTCATCAAGAAACAGTTCGACAACTTCGTTCAAGACGTCCGTGCCGATATCGTCTTCCAGTTCCTGCACGCGTGCCCAATTGATCATTGCACCCTCCATCTTCTGGCAGCGCCCCGCGTCGAAAGTTAACGCGGCGCTCTTAACAATTGATTGCCACGACCGGTCAAATGGATCGCATTGTCGCTTTCACGCTGTATTAAAACCTTGGAGCCAGAATGGCCGCAGCGTTTCCTGTGATACGAGTGTGTTTTGGCCAAAACCTCGGAAAGTCGTTCCCAACAACTCGGTTCCTTATCCGCGGAACCGTCGCTTTCGGTGCTTGTCGTGGACGACAGCCGGTTGCAGCGACGATTGCTTGGCAGCAATCTCGAAAATTGGGGGTACCGGTATTTCGAGGCTTGTTCGGGCACCGAAGCGCTGCAAATCTGCCGCGAAAACTCGGTCGATCTGGTGCTCAGCGACTGGGTGATGCCGGGAATGGATGGCCTGACGTTTTGCCGGGAATTCCGCGCCCTTGCGCGCGAGAATTACGGCTATTTCATTTTGCTGACATCCAAGGACAGCAAAGATGAAATCGCCCGCGGACTGGATGTCGGTGCCGATGACTTTCTGACCAAACCGGTGAACGCCGGCGAACTGCGCGCGCGACTTCAGGCGGGCGAGCGGGTGTTGGAGATGCAGCAGCAACTGGTCGACAAGAACCGCGCGATCTCAAAGACGCTCGAAGAATTGCAGACCCTGTATCAGGCGATCGACCGCGATCTTGAAGAAGCCAAGAAACTGCAACATTCGCTGTTGCCGCAAACCTGTCACGAATACCCTACCGCCCGGATTTCGATGCTGCTGCGCTCCAGCGGGCATATCGGCGGTGACATGGTCGGGCTTTATTACCGGAGCGAACAGAGGATCGGGCTGTTCGCGTTCGATGTTTCCGGGCATGGGGTGAGTTCGGCGCTGATGACGGCGCGTTTTGCCGGATACCTGAACCATTCGGACCCTGCGCACAGTATCGCAACCAAACGCCAGAAGAACGGGCTGTTTCTGCCCCGCCCCCCGGTCGAGATTGCCACCCGCCTGAACGACCGCCTGATGGCCGATCTGGATACCGACCTTTACCTCACGATATTGCTGGCCGATATCGATCTGACCACCGGCGAGGTTGATTTCGTGCAGGCCGGCCATCCGCATCCCGCCATCCTGCACCCGGACGGTGCGGTAACGTATATCGGCGGTGGCGGTCTGCCCATCGGATTGTTCGCGCAGGCCGAATACGACGCCTATCCCTGCAAACTGATGCCCGGTGATCGTTTGGTCATCCATTCCGATGGCTTCACAGAGGCCGAAAATTGCGCGGGTGAATTTCTGGACGCTGCGGGATTTGCCGCAATTCTGACCCGGAACTCGAAATCGGGCGGCCCCGAAATGCTTGCCGATATCGTGTGGGAAACGCAGGAATTTTCCGGCGGCGGGGAAATGGCGGATGACTTGTCGGTGATCCTGCTGGAATTTGACGGCGACCAACGCCCGAGTTGACCGGATCAATCCGCCGTTCCATTGCCGATCAGCCGCCGCACGAAATGCCGGTCGCCCGCATTGGTCAGTAGCGTGACCGCCTCGTCCGGCCGCACCCACAGGTTCGCGTGGTGCGGTTCGGCAATCGGCCACCTTTGCCGAATTGGACGGCACAGGTAAATCTGGCAGACCTTCCTGATCCATTTCTGGTTGTCCTGATTCAGCGTATAGCGCTGAAACGCGCCCATCCGCCGCTCTATCTGAACGACCCAACCGGTTTCTTCCCGCACTTCGCGATGCAAAGCCGCCTGCGGCGATTCTCCGGCATCGACGCCACCGCCCGGTAGCTGAAATTCAGGCGCGGGGAGGGTCTGAAATGTTATCAGCAACCGATTTCCGCGCCGCAAGATACCATAGGCACCGGGTCGGGGCCGGTACCGGATGCCCGGTCGGATCGGTTCGTCAAATCGGCGGATCATCGAATTGCGGGGTTCCGGTCTGGGGTTGGAATTGTTTTGCCCGGCAAAACCACCTATTTCAATCGCTGTACCGCCATAATGTCCGGGGAAACATGACGCTTACCGAAAAAATTGCCTGGGACGACAATATTTTGCCGTTCCAGCTTGACCGGTCGGGCATTCGCGGCCGGTTTGGACGGCTGGACGCCGTTCTTGACGATATGCTTGCCCAGCATCGCTATCCTTCTGCGGTCGAGGCGATGGTCGCCGAGGCGGCGGTTCTGACCGCGCTGATCGGCCAAACGATCAAGCTGCGATGGAAACTGTCCTTGCAAATTCGGGGTGACGGCCCGTTGCAATTGATCGCGACCGACTATTTCGGGCCGTCAAAATCCGGCGAGCCGGCGCGCATGCGGGCATATGCGGGTTTTGACGCGGAATCGATTGATCGAGTGAAGGGCGCGCCGTTTTCCATGATCGGCGAGGGCATGTTCGCCATCCTGATCGATCAGGGGCCGGATACCGCCCCCTATCAGGGGATAACGCCGCTGGCCGGCGGATCGCTTGCCGCCTGTGCGCAGACGTATTTTGCCCAGTCCGAGCAACTGCCGACCCGGTTTTCGATCGCATTGGGCAAATCCCGCGAACCCGGCGGGTCCGAGCACTGGCGCGCCGGTGGTGTCATGATCCAGCATATGCCCAACGCGTCGCCGTACGCGAACCTGGCCCCCGGCGCGCACGGATTGCTGGCCGCGGGTGATCTGTTGGCCGAAAATGAAGGCGAAGACTGGAACCGCGTCAACCTTCACCTTGATACGCTTGATGATCTTGAACTGGTCGGCCCTCAGGTCGGCGCAACCACGTTGTTGCACCGCCTGTTTCATGAGGAAGAACCGCGCGTGTTTGACTCGCAACCCGTCAGGTTCGGCTGCACCTGTGCGCCCGAAAAGGTTGTCAACACCCTGTCGGTATACGGCCCCGGTGAAATCGCCAACATGGTCGATACCAACGGCAAGGTAACCGCGGATTGCCAGTTCTGCGGCGCGCATTATGAATTTGATCCGGCGGACCTGGGAACCGGATTGCGCCGGGATTCCGATTAGCCGTCGGCGCGGCTTGCCGTTTCCGCCCCGCCGGGTCATGTAGTCCATATGGAAACCCGTCGGGATGATCTGGCCAATATCAGGCGAATGCTGGGGAACGCTGGCGTGCAGAGCTCGTCGGATTTCGATTTGAATCCCGATGTGCAAAGCACCTGGCCAACCGCACCCAAGCTGCGCCCGGCGGCGGTCCTGATCGCGCTGTCGCCGGGCGCAAGCGGGTTGGACGTGATTCTGACCAAGCGTTCGTCGCACCTGAAACACCATCCCGGTCAGATCGCGCTGCCGGGCGGCAAGGTCGATGCCGGCGATGCCGATGAAACCGCCGCCGCGTTGCGCGAAGCCCACGAGGAAATCGGCCTTGATGCGGCAAACGTTCGGGTTCTGGGTAAATTGCCCTTTCACCAGACCGTGACCAGTTTTCGCGTTACGCCGGTGGTCGGGCTGGTCCGTGCGCCTTTCGCCCCGGTGCCCGAAGCCGGCGAGGTTCAGGAGGTGTTTTCGGTGCCGCTCTCTATCCTCGCGGACCCCGAAAACTATGTGATCGAAGGCCGGTTCTGGGGGGGAGTGCGCCGGAAATATTATACAATCCCCTACGGCCCCTATTATATCTGGGGCGCGACCGCGCGGATTCTGCGCGGATTCGCCGAGGGCCTGACCCAATGACCCGGATCAACGCCGACTGGCTGCAAGACAAGGCGGTGATGCGGGTATTCGGGTTGCTGCAATCCTCGGGGTATCAGGCCTTCGCGGTCGGGGGCTGCATTCGAAACACCCTGATGGGGTTCCCGGTCGCCGACATCGATTTCGCCACCGACGCCCGCCCCGAACAGGTGATCGGGCTGGCCCGGGCGGCAAAGTTGCGCGCCGTGCCGACCGGTGCGGCTTACGGCACGATCACGGTCATATCCGGCGGCACCGGTTTCGAAGTGACCACGTTTCGCAGCGACATCAGGACCGATGGGCGCCACGCCGAGGTTTCGTTCGCCCCGAACGCCGAAATTGATGCCCATCGCCGGGATTTCACCATCAACGCGTTATATGCGGGTTCGGACGGCACGGTTCTTGATCCGTTGAACGGCATGGCCGACATCACCGAAAGGCGCGTGCGGTTCATTGACGATGCGCATCAGCGCATTGCCGAAGATTATCTGCGTATCCTGCGGTTTTTCCGGTTCCACGCCTGGTTCGCCGACCCCACGCACGGTATCGACCGCGATGCGCTGGCGGCCTGTTCCGCACTTGCCGAGGGTCTGGAATGCCTTGCGCGGGAACGCGTCGGCGCGGAAATGGTGAAATTGTTGTCGGCAATGGACCCCGCTCCGGCGATGGCGGCGATGGCGCAGACGGGTATTCTAAGCCGGATTCTGCCCGGTGCCGCCACGCAGGACCTTGCGGTTCTGGTGCATCACGAGCGCGCTGCCGGCATCGAACCCGACTGGCGGCGGCGGCTGGCCCTGACGGGTGCCGAAAACCCCGAGGCTTCGCTGCGGCTCAGCAAGGCGGACAGGAACCAGATCCGGCTTTTTCGCGATCTTGTCGGCGATGATGCCGGCATTGCGGAAATCGCCTACCGCCATTCTGCCGCGACCGCGCAGGGCGTTGCGGTCCTGCGGGCAACCCTTTTTGGCGCCGATGTCGCATCCGATCTGTTGGCGTTGACGCGGGCCGCGGTATTGCAGGAATTTCCGGTGCGCGCCACCGATCTCCCGGCCCATTTGCGAGGTCGCGAAATCGGCCGGATGTTGCAGAAACTGGAAAAGGAATGGATTGGTTCCGGATTTTCCGCCAGCAAGTCGGACCTGCTGTCATGATCAGCCCGCGATTGGAAACCGGATGAGCCCGGATACGCTGCTTTCGCTTACCGGCATGATGTTTGCGTTGGCGTGGACGCCGGGGCCGAACAATTCCATGCTGGCCAGTTCCGGCGCGACCTATGGTCTGCGCGCCTCGCTGCCGCATGTGATGGGGATCACCCTCGGATTTCCGGTGATGATCTTTCTGGTCGGTCTGGGGCTGGGCGGGATTTTCGGCGAAAGCGAAACCCTGAAAACCCTGGTCAGGATCGGTGGCGCTGCGATGCTGTTGTGGATCGCTTGGCGCATCGCAACCGCCAGCGCTCCCGGCGCGGGTGGGCAGACGTCCCGGCCTCTCAACCTTCTTGAGGCCGCGCTTTTTCAATGGGTAAACCCCAAGGGCTGGGTGGCCGCCATTGCCATAACCGCGCAATTCATCAACCCGGTGGCATCGCTGAAATCCGCGTTGATCATCGCGCTTGTCGCGGCGGCCGCAAGCGTGACATCAACCACGGCGTGGGTCATCTTTGGCCGCGTGATCGCAAGGTGGCTGCAAACCCCTTTGCGGCTCAGGGTATTTAATCTGACGATGGCCGGATTGCTGGTTGGATTTCTGCTGGTCGCATTGCTGGAGGGATGAACCACCGCATGCCCCCTTGTCCTTTTGCCGGAAATGGTGTCTCTTGGGCGGCTTTGATCACAGGATGAAATCGTGGCCTCATGTTCCGGTTCTTTGAAAATCTGGTAAATCCCTATGCCGAGTACGACGATTCCGATACGCCGCCGTCGCGACTTTTTCCGTTCCTGAACGAATATCTGCGCCCGTTCCGCAAGGTGCTTGCCGCGGTTGTGGTCATGACCGCGATCGTGGGCATCGTGGAAATCGCTTTGATCTTCTTCACCGGTCGCGTGATCGACCTGCTTTCGGCAAGCGGGCCGTCGCGCCTGATTGCGGAACATGGAACCGAATTGTTTCTGCTGGCGCTGTTCATCCTGTTTTTTCGCCCGATATTTCAGGTCGTTGATGCGCTGTTGCTGAACCAGTCGCTGTTGCCCAATTTCGGTACGCTGATCCGCTGGCGCAGTCACCGCCACGTGCTTCGGCAATCCGTCGGCTGGTTCGAGAACGATTTCGCGGGTCGCATCGCGAACCGGATCATGCAGACAGCGCCGGCGGCGGGCGAGGCGATCTATCAGGTTTTCGACGCCGTCGTCTATGCGCTGATCTACCTGATCGGCGCGCTGTGGTTGCTGGCGGATATCGACCCGCGGCTGGCGTTGCCGCTGGTGGTCTGGCTGGCTCTCTATATCTGGCTTGTGCGTTGGACGGTGCCGCGTGTGGGTCGCGCATCCAAGGCCTTTTCCGATGCCCGCAGCGAGATCAACGGCCGCATGGTGGACAGCTATACCAATATCCAGTCGGTGAAACTGTTCGCCCACACCGAGACCGAGGAACAATACGCCCTGGACGCCATCGAAAACGCGCGGCAGACCTTTGCGCGCCAGATGCGCCTGATCACGCTGATGGAACTGGGTTTGACTGTAATCAACGGGTTGCTGATCGTTGCCGTGATCGGGTGGGCCATCGTGATGTGGCAGCAGGGGCTGACCACGATCGGCACGGTCGCGGCGGCCTCGGCGCTGACGCTGCGGCTGAATGCCATGACCGGCTGGATCATGTGGTCGCTTTCCTCGCTGTTTCAGCAACTGGGCGTGGTGTCCGAGGGGATGGAAACCATCGCGCAGCCGATTTCCCTGACCGACGCGCCGGATGCCGCGGCTTTGCACGTTCGCGAATGCGGGATCGAGATCAAGGAAGTCAGCCATCACTACGGCAAGTCGCAAGGCGGGCTGGACCGTCTTTCGGTCTCCATTCATGGTGGCGAAAAAGTCGGTCTGGTCGGGCGTTCGGGCGCGGGCAAATCGACGTTGGTCAATCTGCTGCTGCGGTTTCATGACGTCGAGGGCGGGCAGATCGAAATCGACGGCCAGAATATTCGCGCGGTCACGCAGGCCTCGCTTCGCCGCCAGATCGGGATGGTGACGCAGGACAGTTCACTTTTGCACCGGTCCGTGCGCGCCAACATCCTTTACGGGCGCCCCGGCGCAACCGAAGACCAGATGCTTCTCGCGGCAAAGCAGGCCGAGGCGCACGACTTCATTCTGGGACTGGAGGACCCGAAAGGCAGGCACGGCTATGACGCCTTCGTGGGCGAGCGGGGCGTGAAACTGTCCGGCGGGCAACGACAGCGGGTGGCGCTGGCGCGGGTCATCCTGAAAGATGCGCCAATTCTGGTGCTGGACGAAGCGACCTCGGCACTGGACAGCGAGGTCGAGGCTGAAATCCAGCAGACCCTCTATGGCGTGATGGAAGGCAAGACGGTCATCGCCATCGCCCACCGCCTGTCAACGATCGCCCGGATGGACCGGATCATCGTGCTGGACGAAGGGCGCGTCGCCGAACAGGGCACGCACCGTGAATTGCTGCGCGCGGGCGGTCTTTATGCGCGGTTCTGGGAACGGCAATCCGGCGGATTCATCGGGGTCGACGACGCGGCCTGACCGATCAACGCAACCGGATCACGAATCTGGAGATCGCCCAGCCGATCCCCAGAAACACCAGTGCCGTTCCGATGGTCGTGGCATAGAACACCATGCGTTCGCCGGTGATCATGTCATTCAGAAACGGATATGGCAGGCCATTGGTCGCGGATCCGGACGGTGCATCGTTCAGCGGCGCGACCAGGATTTCCAGCCAGGCGATATAGCCCAGAAAGATCGCCAGCATCGTGATCAGGGTTGCGCGGAACTGCCTGAAAACGCCAAGGATCAGGAACGCGTCGATAAACATCAGCACCTGCGTTCCCGCATGAAGGTAATATTCCTGATACCATGGCAGCGCCGCACCGCCATTCACCAGCGCTGGGTCGGTGAAATAGAGCTTCCAGTACATGAAAACCACGATCGCCCCCAGAACGACGGTCGCCGAAACCAACGGATTATGCGTTTTCGTGCTGCGCCCCAGCGAAAACCGCAGCATCAGCCACGCAACGATCAGATTTGCCGTAAGACCCCAGATCGTCAGATAGCGAAACTGCCAGCCGAAGGCCTGAAGGTTGGAGGTGAAGAATTCGTAAATGAAATACCCCAGCACCAGAATGAAAACGATCCAGCGATAATTGGTAATCGCGCGGGACGTGGTTTGCGACATTGTGACAGCCTTTCCTGACAATTCGATCATTGGTTCCGATTTCGGGCCCTGAGGCCGGATACATTGCCGATCCCCAGCACCGAAAGCACTTTTTCCTCGATCTGATGCGCATCAAGGCCCGCTTCGCGATACATCGCCTTTGGGGAGTTCTGGTCGACAAAAAAGTCGGGCAGCACCATCGAGCGAAATTTCAGACCCCGGTCGAACACGCCGCTTTCCGCCAGATATTGCGCGACATGGCTGCCAAAGCCGCCGATGGCGCCCTCTTCAATGGTGATCAGCGCCTCGTGATTGGCGGCAAGGTTCGATATCAGGGCGTGGTCCAGCGGTTTTGCAAACCGTGCATCGGCGATGGTGGGGTTCAGGCCCCGCGCCGACAGGTTTTCCGCCGCCCGCACCACTTCGCCGAGGCGGGTGCCAAACGACAGAATGGCGACGCGACCGCCCTCTTGGACAAGGCGACCTTTGCCGATTTCCAGCACCTCGCCGCGTTCCGGCAGTTCGACCCCTACGCCCTCGCCGCGCGGATACCGAAAGGCGCAGGGGCCGTCGTCGATCGCCGCCGCGGTTGCGACCATGTGAACCAGTTCCGCCTCGTCCGCGGCAGCCATCACCACGAATCCCGGCAGGTTGGCGAGATAGGCAATATCGAAGGCCCCGGCATGGGTCGCCCCGTCCGCACCGACCAGACCGGCGCGGTCGATCGCAAATCTGACGGGCAGGCGTTGGATGGCCACGTCGTGAACGACCTGATCATATCCGCGTTGCAGGAACGTCGAATAGATGGTGCAGAACGGCTTCATCCCCCCGGCGGCAAGGGCCGCGCTGAAGGTGACCCCGTGCTGTTCGGCAATGCCCACGTCAAAACACCGGTCGGGAAAGCGGGCGGCAAAAAGGTCAAGCCCGGTGCCGTCCGGCATCGCTGCGGTTACCGCGACGATCTTGTCGTCCGTTGCCGCCTCCGCGATCAGGGCATCGGCGAAAACCCGGGTATAACTGGGTGCGTTGGACGGTGCCTTTTTCTGAATGCCGGACGCGACGTCGAATTTTGCAACCCCGTGGTACTTGTCCGGCGAGGCTTCGGCCGGGGCGTATCCCTTGCCCTTCCTGGTCAGCACATGCACCAGCGTCGGCCCGCTTGCACGCTCCTTTACGGTGCGCAGAACCGGCAAGAGCTGCGCCATGTCGTGCCCGTCGATCGGGCCGACATAGGAAAACCCCAGTTCTTCGAACAACGTGCCGCCGACGGTCATGGATTTGACCATTTCCTTGGCGCGGCGCGCACCCTCTTGAAAGGGTTCAGGCAACAGGCTGACGGCACCCTTGGCCGCGGCTTTCAGCTCCTGATAAGGCGCGCCTGCGTACAGCCGTGACAGATAGGCCGACATGGCGCCGACCGGCGGTGCGATCGACATTTCATTGTCGTTCAGAATGACGATCAGGCGCTTGCCCAGATGGCCCGCGTTGTTCATCGCCTCAAACGCCATGCCCGCCGACATGGCCCCGTCGCCGATGACAGCAATCGCGTCGCCCAGCCCGTGTTCCGGCGCGCCGCCCAGATCACGGGCGGCGGCAAAGCCAAGCGCTGCCGAAATCGAGGTCGAACTATGCGCGGCCCCGAACGGATCGTACGGGCTTTCGCTGCGCCGGGTGAACCCGGACAGGCCGCCGGGCTGACGCAGGGTTCGGATGCGGTCGCGCCGCCCCGTCAGGATCTTGTGCGGATAGCATTGATGCCCGACATCCCAGATCAAACGGTCCCTTGGCGTATCGAAAACCGCGTGCAGCGCGACAGTCAGTTCGACAACCCCCAGACCAGCGCCCAAATGCCCGCCGGTGACCGAAACCGCCGAGATGGTCTCGGCGCGCACCTCGTCCGCAAGCTTGCCAAGATCGGCGTCCCCGAGCTGCCGGATATCGGACGGGGTGGCCAGACCATCCAGTAGCGGGGTTTTAGGTGACATCAGATCGTTCACGCCGGGAATCCTTGTGATCGTCTCTGCTTATCACATATCGCGGCGGACAATAAACCGGGCCAACTGGCGCAGGTTGTCGCCGGTGCCGCCAAAAATCTCGAGCCCGTCGCAAGCCTGTTCCGCCAACTGGTTCGCGCGCGCGCGCGCACCTTCGAGCCCCAGAACGGATACGAACGTCGCCTTGCCGGCCCTGGTATCCTTTTGCAGGCGTTTCCCGGCCTTGCCCGCGTCGCCCTCTACATCCAGAATGTCGTCGGCAATCTGAAACGCCAGGCCGACCGCTTCGGCATAGGCCTGCATCGTATGCGAATTTGCGTTGCCAAGAACGGGGCCGGCCTCGGCAGACCAGGTAAACAACGCGCCGGTCTTGTTGGCCTGCAATTCGGTAATCTGTTCAAGATCAAGCGGGGTCGTGGCCGATTCAGCCGCGATATCCTGCGCCTGACCCAGCACCATGCCACCCGCGCCCGAGGCCGCCGCAAGCGTAGATACCAGCCGCAGCCGGATATTCGGGTCCCCCGAGGTTCGCGCCGATGCCAGAACATCAAACGCCAGCGTCTGCAAGGCATCCCCCGCCAAGATCGCCGTCGCTTCGTCCCATTTGACATGCACCGTCGGCTTGCCCCGCCGCAGATCGTCGTTATCCATCGCGGGCAGGTCGTCGTGGATCAGGGAATAGGCGTGAATACACTCTGCCGCCGCCGCCGCCCGTTCCGCATGTTGCGGGCGCACACCGTAAAGCTGCGCGCCTTCCAGCACCAGAAAGGCGCGCAAGCGCTTGCCACCGGACATGACCGCATAGCGCATCGCCGCGCTCAGATCGTGTTCGGGCAGTTCTTCGAATATGGCGTCCAGCCGCGCATCGACCCGCGCCGCATGGCCCGCGAGGGCGTCCCTGAACATTGTTATGCGCCCTGAACGGGTTTCAGTCCGTCGGGCGTGCCATCGTCGGTCAGCGTGATCCGATCGACTTTTTCCTGCGCTGCGGAAAGTTTGGCCTCGCAATGTTTCTTGAGCGCCTCGCCGCGGGTATAAAGCGCGATGGAATCGTCCAGCGCGACCTCGCTGTCTTCGAGCTTGCCGACAATGTCCTCAAGCTCCTTGATCGCGTCTTCGAAATTCATTTCGGCAACCGGTTTGTCAGTCATCCCCAAATCCCATCAAACCCCTGACATGCGCCGCACATGACGACGCCAGCGCAGCCAAATCATATCCGCCTTCCAGAGTCGAGACCACGCGGCCATCGGCAACATCTGCCGCAAGGTCGCAAGTCCGCCGCGTGACCCAGGCGAAATCATCCGCAACCAAATCCAGGTTCGCCAGCGGATCATCGCGATGCGCGTCAAATCCGGCCGACACGAACAGCATTTCCGGTTCATGCGCCTTTACTGCGGGAAAGACGGTGGCGTCCATGATCCGCCGGAATTCAGCGCCGGTCGTGCCCGCGCGCAGCGGCACGTTCAGAACGTTGTCGTGCGCGCCCCGCTCGCTTGTCGCGCCCGAGCCGGGGTAAAGCGGCATCTGGTGGGTCGACGCGAAAAAGATCCGCGCGTCATCCCAGACCAGATCCTGCGTGCCATTACCGTGATGGACATCGAAATCAATGATGGCGACACGTTCCAGACCATGCGCCGCCAGCGCATGTTTGGCGGCGATGGCGACATTGCCGAACAGGCAAAACCCCATGGCCCGTGTCTTTTCCGCATGATGGCCCGGCGGGCGCATGGCGCAAAAGGCGTTTTCGGCTGCACCGGAAATCACCTCGTCCACGGCGGCGATATTGGCGCCAACGGCCCGAAATGCGGCCTCAAGCGAACCGGGCGACATATGTGTGTCTGGGTCAAGCGATCGCTGCCCGCTGGCGGGTGCGGCGGCGCGGATGGCGGCAAGGTGCGCCGCCGGATGTGCCAGCAATATGTCATCGTCGCCGCACAAAGGTGCCTGATGGCGTCGAAGCGCGGCGAATTCATCACGACCAAGCGCGGTTTCGATGACCTGCAACCGCTCGACCCGCTCGGGATGGCCGGGCGGCGGCGCGTGGTCAAGGCAGGCGGGATGGGTGAACAGAGCGGTGGTCATGCCGCGAAATTACGGCAAGTGCGCCCGCGCGAAAAGCGAAACATCGCGGCGGCACCGATATTTGCCTTTCCGCGCCATCACGCCGATGCACGTTGCCTTGGGCCCCATTTCCGCCGCTGGCCTCCGGATCGACGCCGCGATTTGCCCTTGCGCGGGCTCATTTCCGCCTCTGGCACCATCGAACCATCGACCGCCTGCGCCGGGATCGTCTTGCGGATCAGTTTCTCGATGTCGCGCAGTTGCTTGACCTCGTCCCCGGCGCAAAACGAAACCGCCAGCCCCGAAGCCCCGGCCCGCGCCGTGCGCCCGATCCGGTGGACGTAACTTTCCGGCACGTTTGGCAATTCGTAATTCACGACCAGCTCTACGCCCGGCACGTCAATGCCGCGTGCCGCGATATCGGTGGCGATCAGAACCGGCGCCGAGCCATCGCGAAACGCCGCCAGTGCCCGCTGACGCTGGCCCTGCGACTTGTTGCCGTGGATGGCATCCGCACCCAGCCCATCGGCATTCAGCTTGCGGCTGACCTTGTCGGCGCCCCGTTTGGTGCGGGTGAACACGATGATCCGCTTGCCGGGGTGGGTCTTGACCAGACTTGCGATTGCACTGGTCTTGTCGGTCGCCTTCATGTGGACGACAGACTGGTCGATCTTGTCGACGGTCGAAGCGACCGGCGTCACCGAGACCTCGGTCGGGTTTTTCAGATGGTCCGACGACAGCGCGCGGATTTCCCGCGGCATGGTTGCCGAAAACAGCAACGTCTGGCGCTTTTCCGGCAGCAGCTTGAGGATGCGCTTGATCGCGGGCATGAAGCCGATGTCCAGCATCTGGTCCGCTTCGTCCAGAACGATGGTTTCAACGCGGTCCAGCCGGACGGCGCGTTGCGACACCAGATCCTCCAGACGACCGGGGGTCGCCACCAGAACGTCGGTGCCCTTTTTCAGGGCATTGATCTGCTTGCGCACGGGCACGCCGCCAACGACACAATTGGACCACAGCGAAAGGTTCTTGCCGTAGTCCCGCACTGCCTTGTCGATCTGCGCCGCCAGTTCGCGGGTTGGCGACAACACCAGCACGCGCACGTCGCGGTATGGCGTTCTGAGCCGGGCCGCATCCAGTCGCTGCAACAATGGCAGCGTGAACGCGGCGGTCTTGCCGGTGCCTGTCTGGGCAAGGCCGATGACGTCGCGCCCTTCCAGGATCGGGGGTATGGCCTGTCGCTGGATCGGGGTGGGGGTTTCATATCCTTGCTGTGCAAGCGTCTTCAGGATCGGCCTGATCAGGCCGAGGTTTTCAAAAGTCACGTATTATTCTTTCTTTGTTTGGAACACGCGGCGATCTTGCCGGGCGCTTTGGTCACTTGTCTTGGTGCGACAAGTCCCAGCGCAACCATTTGCCGGATCAGCCGCAGCATGGATCGGAACATCGTTTTCAGGGAAAGCTCAGATCATTTCGACCGCGCGCCCTCATCGGCGGGGTCGGATGCTGCGGGTGCATAGTCGGATTTATGCCCTGAGGTCAACCCCTTTTGCCGGCCAACCCTCAATCCGGTGCCAACATGTACCCCGCCCCGCGCACCGTTTGCAGATAGCGCGGCGACTTTGGGTTGCTTTCGAGTTTTCGCCGGAGCCGCGTGATCTGGACATCCACTGCGCGTTCCTGTGCCTGACCCTTGTCGCGGCCCAGATCCTCGACCAGTTTGGTGCGGCTGACCGGTTCATGCGGGCAGGCCGAAAAAATCTTCATCAGCGTGCTTTCCGTCGCCGTCAGGCGGATCAGATCGGCGCCTTCCCACAATTCGCCCCGCGTCAGATCATAGCGGATCGCCCCCATTTGCAGCGTTTTGGGTACGTCCTGTTCGATCTCGGGTCTGGGCACGCGCCGCAGGATCGCGTTGATCCTGAGCAGTAATTCCTTGGGTTCAAAGGGTTTCGCCAGATAATCGTCGGCCCCGGCCTCCAGCCCGGAAATTCGGTCGCCCGCGCCCCCCTTTGCCGTCAGCAAAAGGATCGGGGTCGCAAGATTTTCGCGCAGCGAGACCGTCAGGCTAAGCCCGTCCTCGCCCGGCATCATGACGTCCAGCACGATCAGATCGAACTCCAACCCCTTCAGCAATCGCCGAGCATGCGCGGCGTCGCGCGCGGCACTTACCCAATAGCCGTGGCGGTTCAGAAACTTCTGCAACAGGCCACGAATTCGTTCGTCATCGTCGACGATCAGCAGATGGGCATCGGGCTGTTCGATCATGTTCTAGCCGCCGTCGGTCATGGTTTTCAGGAACGTGCGCATCTGCGGGTCCATGATCGCCTCAAGCACTTGTCGAAACCCCTGTACCGCATCCGGTCCCGCGGTGCGATAGGCCGCGCGCATCCGGGTTCTTTGCGCTTCCGACAGGTTCCGCTCCAGATCCCGGCCGGCCTCGGTCAGGAACAGATGCCGTTCGCGTTTGTCGCGGGTCCCGACACGACTGGCCACCAGCCCGTCCTCGACCAGTGTTCGCAGTACCCGGTTCAGCGATTGCTTGGTCACACCAAGAATATCCAGCAGATTGTTTACATTCGTGCCGGGTGACCGGTTGATAAAATGGATGGCGCGGTGATGCGCCCGCCCGTAGGAATGGCTCTCCAATATGCGATCCGGGTCGGCGGTAAAGCCGCGATAGGCGAAAAACATCGCCTCGATGCCCTTGCGGAGCTGGTCGTCGGTCAGAAACAGCAGATTTTCGCTGCTTAGATTCAATCCGGCATGTCCGATATCCTGCATGTCTTCGCGATCCGGCTGCTTGGGTCGGGGTTGGGCTGCATTTTATGTCAGTCTTGTTGACTTTCCAAGAATCAAATGCTAGCAGATTCACGAAAATGCGAAATATTATGTCCGGTTCGGACCTAACTGCGCAACAATCGTAAAATTTAGCCGGTTGATCCGGCTTCGAACAGGGAATGCAAACATGGCTGGTGCCTATGACGACCGCGACGGGCAAATCTGGATGGACGGCGCGTTGATCCCGTGGCGCGATGCCAACATTCATATTCTTACCCACGCGATGCATTACGCGTCTTCAGTCTTCGAGGGCGAGCGCGCCTATAACGGCAGGATATTCCGGTCCGAGGAACACGCCGCGCGGCTGAAGCAATCCGCCAACATGATCGACTTCGAAATTCCATGGAGCGTCGACGAGATCGAGGCGGCAAAATACGACGTCCTGCGCGCAAACGGGTGGGAGGATGCCTATGTCCGCGCCGTCGCCTGGCGTGGCGCGGGCGAGGATATGGGGGTCGCGTCGGCCCGCAACCCGGTGCGCATGGCGATTGCGGCCTGGGAATGGGGGGCGTATTATGGCGACGCCAAACTGCAGGGCGCAAAGCTCGACATTTCCAAATGGAAGCGTCCCAGCCCGGAAACCATCCCCAGCCACGCCAAGGCGGCCGGGCTTTATATGATTTGCACGATGTCGAAACATGCAGCCGAGGCCAAGGGATGCTCGGACGCGCTGATGTTCGACTATCGCGGCTATGTCGCCGAGGCAACAGGCGCCAATATTTTCTTCGTGAAGGACGGCGAGGTCCATACGCCGGACCCGGATTGCTTTTTGAACGGGCTGACACGCCAAACCGTCATCGGCATGTTGAAAGAACGTCAGATCAAGGTTCATCAGCGCCATATTATGCCGCAAGAGCTTGAAACCTTTGAACAATGTTGGCTGACCGGCACCGCCGCAGAGGTGACCCCCGTGGGGCAGATCGGCGATTTCAAGTTCGAGGTCGGGGCGCTGGCGCGCGAGATTTCGCAAGGCTACGAAAAGGTGGTGCGGGCCTGAGCGCTGTCTGGCCGTTTCTTGAGAAACCGGTTCAATGGTGCTATTTGAAAGGTACGGTCAGATGACCGTACCGATTTGATCGGTACATTAGCAACGGAGGACCCCGTTCTGTCAGAACACACCAATGCGGCCAGCAATACGGCTGCCCCGGCGATTGCCACGGTGATCCCGGATGATGACAAGCCCGGCAGCAGATTGTTGGGGCTTGTCCTTGAAAGTCTTGCAAACGACAAAGCCGAAGACGTGGTTCCGATTGCGCTGAAAGGCAAATCGGAGATGGCGGACTACATGGTCGTCGCGACCGGGCGTTCCACCCGGCAGGTCGTCGCCATGTCCGAAAAGCTGGCCGAGCGTCTGAAGTCCGAGCTTGGCCGCGCCTGTCGGATGGAAGGGCGCGAAAACGGCGATTGGGTGCTGTTGGATTGCGGCGATGTCGTTGTGCATATCTTCCGGCCCGAAGTGCGCGAGTTCTACCAGCTAGAGAAAATGTGGCTGCCCGCCAGCGCCGCCGCATCCAAGGGCTGAATGCGCGTTCAGATTTGCGCGGTCGGCCGGATGCGGGCCAGTCCCGAACGGACGTTGGTCAACGATTATCTGACGCGCTTTGATAAAAGCGGGCGACCGCTGGCGCTGGGCCCGGCCACCCTGACCGAAGTTGAAGACCGGAAAGGCGGCGGCATGATGGCCGAGGCCGCGTTGCTGGAGCGCGCCATTGTGCAGGGCGCGCTCGTCTGTGTGCTGGACGAACGCGGAAAAGCCGTCGCGTCGCCGGAATTCGCGGCGGCGCTGGCGGACTGGCGCGATCACGGGCATCGCGATATCGCCTTTGTCATTGGCGGGGCCGGCGGATTGGCGCCCGACCTGCGCAACCGGGCAGATTTCGCGCTTTCGTTCGGCACAATGGTCTGGCCGCACATGCTGATCCGGGTGATGTTGGCCGAACAATTGTATCGCGCCGCCTCGATCCTTGCCGGGGCGCCGTATCATCGGGCCTGAGAATTGCGGCCGCTGATCCACATACTTTTCACGCAGGCACCAACCCGACCAGCGCACCCGGTGGCGCGAAACGGCAAAGCACGGCACCCTGGGGCAGGGGCTGCACCTGTATCTGATAGGATTCACCGGTTTTCAGGCGAATCCGGGCCTCGGTCTCGATGACAGGGCGGGCCCGCGTCGCAAAATCCAGCAATTCCCGCCAGACGGTGTTCGGTTCGCACGCTTTGCCCCACTGGGTCACCGCCTCTTTCATGCTGAGCCGGGCCAGCATTTCGCGCGGATCAATCGACCAGATGCGGGCAAACTGGTTGTTGGAAAGCACCAGATCGGCGTTTGCCGCAAAAACCGCGATCCCGTCCGCCATATTGTCCAGCACCGATTGCCCAAGCTCCAGCTCCGCGCGAAAATGACGTTGCAGGCTGATGGTCGTGGTGATGTCCTCGAACAGAAACGCAACCGCGCCTTCGGGATGAGGGCGCCCCGTGACGCGGTAGGTCTGCCCGGTCGGAAGCGGCCAGTTTTCCTCGTAGGTGCCGTCTTGGGCCGCTTTTTCCAGCGCGGCGATACGGTCGCGCCACGAACGATAATCCTTGGGTTCGGGAATGTGCCGGTACTCGCGCAGGCAATCCAGAAAGTCGCGCAATGTCGGGCGGGCCGTAAGCCAGGCCGGATCGAGCGTCGTCAGATCGGCGAGCGCCGGATTGAACAACGCCAGTTGCCGGTCCCGATCAAAGATCGCCAGCCCGATCGGCAGATGCGCAAACGTCTTTGTCAGAGTTTGAATGAAGTTTCTAAGTGCCTCTTCCGCCTTGACCACCGGATCGGCGAACACCGCGAAATGCAGCGTTTCGCCGTCCTGCTGGGCATGAGAGGTCTGCTCCAGCCAAAGAGGATTTGCCTGATCCGTCAATTTCAAGGCCCGCCGCCGCCCTGACTGTTGCCCGCCCGCTTCGGCGAATATGGCTGCATGGCCACGCGTCGCCCCATCGACGCCGGGATGAACCCGCGCGGCCAGATCCTGATAGGTCCGGTTGGCCCAGACAATCACCTTGTCGCGATCCTGCCGCCAGATCAACATCGGTGATTTGTCGAGAATCTGCTGGCACTTGCCGTCAGGTTGGCCGGGGCGGGCTTGTGGAAAACTCTGATCGCCCTTCGCGGTGCTTTTGCCGTCACGCAGGAAATTGGGTGCGCGGTCGATCAGCGCACGGCTTCGCAGCACCTGGCCGAAAACCAGGATCGCGGTCAGCGCCGAAAACAGGCTAACCGCCACCAAAGCGAATATCGTCCACGGATCGGGCAACACAATGACCTCGGGCAACTCTCAGGCCAGCGCAATCGAATGTCTGGATTCACAATTAGTTAACCGGCAAATGTTAACGAATTGTTAAATCTCGATGGGCGCGTTCCGCCCGAGCGGGGCCTTGGCCGCGGAACGATCCTGTTCGATCGCCGGGCGCGGCCAGACGACGGACACGATGGCCCCGCAATGGTCCGGAATTTCCGAGGGCTTCAGGAACGGGTCGGTCCCGTTCGCGAATTTCAGCTTCGCACCGGAACGCTGCAACAAGGTCTTGGCGATGAAAAGACCCAGCCCCATGCCCTCGTATTCCGGGCGCCGCGCGCTATCGCTGCCCGCCCGCCGTTTTCGAACGAACGGGTCCCCGATCCTGCCGATAAGATCGGGCGGATAGCCGCGCCCGTCATCCGCGACTGTTACGCGGATGGTTTCCCTGCTCCAGCGGATGTCGATCCAGACATTTTCGTGGGCAAAATCCACGGCGTTCTGAACCAGATTGCGCAGACCGTGGATGATTTCCGGTTGCCGCTCGATCTGGGGCTGGTCGGCCGGTACACCCAGTTCGGCCCGGCTGGAGAAATGCAGCACCTTGCCGCGGTTCTCGTGTGGTTCGGCGGCTTCGCGGACGATGGCAGAGACCGGAGCGTGGCGCAGATAAAGATCGTCTTTGCCGGCCCGCCCCATGTCCTGCAGAATATCACGACAACGGTCGGCCTGTTGCCGTATCAGGACGACATCGTCGTGCAATTCCTTGTTGTCGGCCAATTCCTCGGCCAGTTCCGAACTGACCAGTTTGATCGTCGCCAGTGGCGTGCCAAGTTCGTGCGCGGCTGCCGCGACCACGCCCCCCAGATCGGTCAGTTTCTGCTCGCGGCTCAGCGCCATCTGTGTCGCAATCAGCGCCTGCGACATCGAATGGGTTTCCAATGTCACCCGCCGTGCATAGCCCGCCAGAAACACTACCCCGATCACCAGCGATATCCAGAAACCCATCACGAACAATTCGGGCATTCGCAATATGAACCCCTGATCGGTGCGCAATGGAACGTGATAGCGCGCCACGACCGAAATCAGCCCGATCGCCATGATGCCCAGAAACAGAGTGGATTGCAGGCGCAGCGCCGTTGCCGAAATCACGACCGGAGCCAGGATCAACAGCGCGAACGGGTTGCTGAGACCGCCGGTCAGATACAGCAGAAACACCAGTTGCATCAGATCGAACAGCAGGGTCAGCATGGTCTCGCGCTCGCTCAGGCGCTTGTTTTCGGGGTACGCGATGGCAGAGACGATGTTGAACGAAACTGATGCGCCAATGGCCAGAACACACAGCGGTACATTCAAATCCAGGTCCAGTCGGAAAATCGCGAAAACCAGCGCGCCGCTTTGCCCCGCGATCGCCAGCCAACGCAGGTAGATCAGCGTGCCAAGGCGCACCCATTCGCTGCGGGCATTGCCGTCCAGAAGGTTAAGCGGCTTGTGGTCCATGATTTTCCGGCGTGATTTGTCGCACTAGCGCAGTTGTGCATTGATACTTGGGCGGCTTACGTGGATCAACTGCAGCCGAAAGGTTTGGACGTCCCCTATGACCCGCATTTATGCATATGGAGCTGTCGTCGTGGTTGCCCTGTCGCTGGGGCTGATGGCGGTGGTGGTAATCCTGAACCGTTCCGACGACCGGTTTTCCTCTTGCCGGACCAGCCGGGTGGCCAGCGGCAAGGCCTCGATCGGCGGCCCGTTCACGCTGGTCGATCACAACGGCAATACTGTGACGGACAGGGACGTGATCACCAAACCGGCGCTGATTTATTTCGGATATACTTTCTGCCCCGATGTGTGCCCTTTGGATACCGCCCGAAATGCCGAAGCGGTCGATCTGTTGGCCGAGCAGGGAATCGATGTCATTCCCGTTTTCATTACCATCGATCCGGCGCGGGATACGCCCGCCGAACTGGCCGATTACGTTGCCTATACCCATGAGAAAATGATCGGCCTGACCGGTTCGGCCGCGCAGGTGAAAGCGGCATCAAAAGCGTATAAGACCTATTATCGCAAGGCCAGCGACGATGAACATTATCTGATGGAACATTCGACGTTCACCTATCTGGTGCTGCCCGAACAAGGGTTTGTCGAATTCTTCCGCCGTGACCTGAAACCCCACGTTCTCGCGGAATCGGTTGCGTGCTTTGTTGGGGCCTCATGAACCCGTTTGACCGCACCCGCCGCGCCAACTAGTAAGGCATCCAAGGATCCTGGGACGGGCGACAAACATGGCGGAACGCGAATTGCGCGACATCGGTGAAGACAATTCGCTGTTGTTGCTGGATGACGACGAGCCTTTTCTGCGACGCCTTGCCCGCGCCATGGAAAAACGCGGATTCGCGGTCGAGGCGGTCGAATCCGTCGCCGCCGGCAGGGCGGTTGCGACCGCGCGGCCGCCGGCCTATGCGGTGGTGGACTTGCGGCTTGAAGATGGCAACGGTCTGGATGTGGTCGAGGTGCTGCGCGAAAAACGCCCGGATGCGCGGATTGTCGTGCTGACCGGATATGGCGCGATTGCAACGGCCGTTGCAGCGGTCAAGATCGGGGCGATTGATTATCTGTCAAAACCGGCGGATGCCAACGACATAACCTCGGCGCTGTTGGCGGGCGAAGAGGATCGCCCGCCGCCGCCTGACAATCCGATGTCAGCCGACCGGGTGCGTTGGGAACATATCCAGCGCGTGTTCGAACTGTGCGACCGCAATGTCAGCGAAACCGCGCGGCGGCTGAACATGCACCGCCGGACGTTGCAGCGGATATTGGCGAAACGCTCTCCCCGGTAGGTCGGACAATTGTCCGGCGCAAGGTCGTGACGGCGTCACCCGGGATATGCCGCCTGAAGCGTCTGCATCCCGCGCCTGACCATGGCCTCGTCGCTCAGATCCGCCAACTCCAGCGCGGCAGAGCCACCGTTGAACGCCATGATCACCGGTTCACCGATATATTTGTGAAGATTGAGCCACTGGTTGAAATGCCCACGCGGCAGGTCGTTTTCGGGTGTCGCAATCCAGGTGATGTCCTTGTCCCAGAACGGCGCGTCAAATTGAAGATAGACCTTGTCCAGCGTGCCCATGCCGATCCGGGCGATGGCGTCCAATTTTTGCGCGGGCAGGCCCGGGTTGAACGCAATCGCGCCCTGTTTGAGCACACCCAGCGGGACCGTGACGATCACGGCATCAAACCTTTGGCTGTCGCCGGTCTGGAAATCCAGTGAAACCCCGGATGCATCCGCGTTTACCCGGCGAACCACGGTGGAAAGCTGGGTCTTGTAGGGGCCCTTCAAGGTCGCGAAAATCGGCGTGTAGCCTTGCGGAAAAATGACATCCGGCCCTTCGTAGTCGCTTTGAACGAGGTAGGCGAGCTTGTTGAGCTGGCTGAAATCGGCGGCAGCGTCGTGCTGAATCGACAGGACATTCCACAGCCAGCCGGGGGCGGCGCTGTCGGGCATTTTGCGCCCGTCTTTTCCGCGCATGACGAAACTGTCGTCGGTCGCAACGCGCTGTTGCCCGGCAGAGTCGGCGAGGGCCGTCAATGGGTTGCCGTCGATCCCGTGGATCCAGCTTCCGCCAAGATCAAGCGGGATTCCAAGGGAATGATCCGTCCAGACACGTCCGCCGATCCGGTCGCGCGCTTCAAATACGCTTACATCCAGACCCTGTTGCGACAAACGATGTGCCGCGGAAAGGCCGCTCATGCCTGCGCCGATGATGGCGATCTTGCGGATGTCGTGTTCCAGCACCGTGCCAGCCGTGCGCTGGCCCGATTCGTATGCCGCATGGACCGTGCCGTTATGATCGGGAAAGACGGCCTCGCCCGCAAAGAACAATCGCCCTTCAACGGGCGCCTCGATTTTTTTGCGATCGCGGTTCCACGAACCCTTGGCCATGTAGGAATAGGACCCGAAAGCAAACGGATCCCGCGACCAGTTGGTGCGCAAATACCCCTTCAGCGCGGGGAACCCGGCGCTGGCCCCGGACCACGGTAGCAGCCCGGCGGCAAGTCCCGTGCCAAGCGATTTAAGAACGTCACGGCGTTTCAAATCAAAGCCTCCTGTTTCGGGCGGAAACGGCAGTTTGCACGCTGCGTCATTAACCTTGGCATCCATACGCCCGGCGTCAAGCCCCCTCAATGCCTTCTGAAATGTCGTCATATGCGGTGTTTTGAAATGGGCTTGAGGCGCTTCCATCGAAACCCACATCTCGTAAATCCGCATGCCGCCCGATTGCGAAGGGGCGGCAGGGCTGTCGCGTGAAGAACTGGCGGCCTACATTGCCCGCGCGTCCATCGGGTTGCGCGATCAGGCTGCCGACGAAAGGCAGTTGCGTGGTTGGCTGGCGTTTTTGAGGCGAAGCGTGTTGGCTCTCGTCCGGTGGGTCGGACAATTGTCCGACCTACGGTAACCGGCTGTTAACCCGGTTCATCGCAAGAATACCGAATGCCCTCTTATCGACGCGACAGAACTCCGGGTGGGACGTATTTCTTTACGGTTTGTCTCAGAGATCGAAACAGCCGACTTTTGACCGACAATATCGGATTGCTGCGGCGCGCGGTGTCAGGAACGGTGGCCGCGCGGTCCTTTCTGATCGATGCGTGGGTTGTTTTGTCGGATCACATGCATTGCATCTGGACGCTGCCACCCGGAGATTGCGACTATTCCAATCGCTGGAAATCGCTGAAAGGGCGGTTTTCGCGTTCGATGCCGGATTTGCCCTGATTTCGGCGGGCGGCGGTCAGGCCGCGTGAAAAAGGTATTTGGCAAAACAGGTTTTGGGAGCATCGCATTCGAAACCTGCGGGATTTGAAC
>CAZRLO010000037.1:0-24231 GCA_964600965.1 uncultured Rhodobacter sp. | reverse complement strand
TAGTTCTTATTGGAGTCAGTACTGCTACACTGATACTTCATGGCCAATTCTCGGACCCATATAGTTCAGTTTGGATGACATTAATTTCAAGTTTATTCTGGGTGTCCACATTTGTTGGATCTTTCCTCGTGTTCAGGCGTGGTTCAAATGCAAAGGACGCTGTGCATGGACACTAAGATGTTTCCCGACCGGGACGCTCGCGGCCCGGGCAGCGCCCGACCGTTCCGGCGCTCCGCGCGTTCGGGCGCTGCCCTTGTGTTGCGCATAACTCGCGCCTTGCGTCTTTCGCCGCCGCAGTCCCGAAGCCTGTCCGGGGCTGCTTGGCGGCATTGGCCGGGGGGATACCTCACTTTGGCCGCCCCACACACAAGCAACAACCGCCGCGCAAACCGGCCCCTGAACTTCACATTCATTGATCTTCCGCGCCTTAGCCAATAACAGGTTGAAAAACCGTTACCCGATTGCGCCTGACAGGGATCACTCTTGCAATATCGCCCCGAAATCGACGGCCTCAGGGCCGTGGCCGTCATCGCGGTGATCCTGTTTCACGCAGGGTTCGCGCCGTTTGCGGGTGGCTTTGTCGGGGTCGACGTGTTCTTTGTGATCTCGGGTTATCTGATCGCCACGATCATCCTGTCCGAGATCTCAGGCGGTACCTTCACCATCACCGGATTTTACGAACGCCGGGCGCGGCGCATCCTGCCGGCGCTTTTCCTGGTGATCCTGGTGTCGATCCCGTTCGGCTGGTTCTGGATGGCCCCCAAGGAACTGAACGAGTTCGCGGCCAGCATTGGTGCGATCACGATCTTTTCGTCTAACTTCCTGTTCTGGGCCAACAGCGGCTATTTTGACGGTGCGATCGAGCTGAAACCGTTCATCCACACCTGGAGCCTGGCGGTCGAGGAACAGTTTTATGTGGTGTTTCCGCTCTTGATGCTGGTGCTCTGGCGGTTCGGCATGCGTGTGATGGTCGCGGTGTTTCTGGTGCTGCTCTTCCTTAGTCTGGGGTTGAGCGAATGGACGTCGCGGAGCGGCAATGAAATCGTCGTTTCGGCCAATTTCTTTCTGGCCCATACCCGCGCCTGGGAATTGCTGATCGGTGCGGTTCTGGCGTGCTATTTATTCAGGCGCGCGGCCCCGAAGGGTGGCTTCATCAACGACCTTGGCAGTCTGGCCGGCTTGGCGATGGTGGTTTTTGCCGTGCTGCGATTTGATGCGCTTACCCCGTTTCCCGGGGTTGCCGCGCTGCTTCCGACGGTGGGAACCGCGCTGATCATTTTGCTGGCGAACCGCGAAACGTGGACCGGCCGGATGCTTGCGTCGCGCGGCTTTGTCGCGGTCGGGTTGATTTCCTACAGCACCTATCTGTGGCACCAGCCGTTGTTTGCCTTCGCCCGCATCCGCAGCATGAACGAGCCGGGAACGATTGCCTATCTGGCACTGGCAGCGCTGGCGCTGGTGCTGGGATGGCTAAGCTGGCGGTTTGTGGAACGACCGTTTCGGGATCGGAGCACGACCAGCCGACGCCAGATTTTCCTGTCCTCGGCGGTGGTGGCGACGATGGTTTTCGCCCTGTCGATGACCGTACTTTCGTATCGGGGGTTTCCGCAGCGGTTGGGCTTTTCCTTTGCCGAGGCCCGCACTTCCCAGCATCCCCGGCCAAAGGCGTCGGGGGGGTGCAAGAACCGGATACCGAAAGACGGCGAATGCATTTTCGGCGCGCAACGCGAACCAACCGTGGCATTCCTGGGGGATTCCCACGCGGGCGCGCTGGCCGCGCTGTCGATCGGCATTCTGGACGAACACGCGATCGGCGCGGTCGACCTGAGCCAGACGAGCTGTATCCCGATCGTGAACCTGCTGCGCGTGGGAAAATTCGGGAAATGCCGGGAATTCAACGACGCAGTTCTGGAATACGTGAAAACCCATGACAAAATCGAAACGCTGATTCTTTCGGCACGCTGGACCACCGCGATAGAGCAACACACCTTTGACAATCACGAGGGCGGCGTGGAGCCCGGGCCCTATACGATATTGTATCCGGTTGGCCGCGAAGCCTCGGATTTCAACGCGGTCGAGCGCAAGCAAATGGTTGCCGCCTATATCCGGGCCGGCGTCTCGCAATATCTGGAATTGGGAAAGCGCGTGATCCTGATCTATCCGGTTCCCGAGGTCGGTTGGGATCCGCTGCGATACGCCTTCAGAAAGGTCCAGTTTGACGGTGCCAACTTTGCCGATCTCGAATTGACGACCAGCTACCCGGTTTTTCAGGCGCGCAACCGGCGGGCAAATGCGGCACTTGATGCGATCCCGGACCACGACCGCCTGTTCCGCGTCCGGCCCGGGGAGATGCTGTGTGACACCTTGATCAAGGGCCGCTGCGTCGTCGCATCGGATGGCATCCAATATTACCGCGACGATGATCATCTGGGCATGGCCGGCACCCGGCTGGTGATGGCGGAAGTGATGCAAATTCTGGATGATCCCGCCGAAACCGATGCGGAGATTCCGGAAAACTGATTATCCGCGACGCGCGGTACTGGGCCCGTCGCCCCCAACGGCGCGACTTGGTCTGAATCGCGATTTCGGCATCCGTGACGAGACCGTCGCGGCGCAACATTGTCGTCAACCGAAACGTGATTAATCATTATATCTCAATAGGTTAAAGCGATATCCGTTGGTCTAGAGGGCTAGACGACCGGACCTTTGGCCGACCGGATGGCTGGACGGCCAGACGGCTGGACGGCCAGCCGGCCAGCCCGGTGGATCCGCCTCCACCGGTTTCGCCCCGGCTCCGACCTGCACCGGACCGCGCCACGCGCCCCGATCATGAATATTCGTCGAGCACCACCCGCCTGCGCCGGGTGATCGCGGTGGCGCGATTCTGCGCGTGAAATCCCTCCGTTGGCGCCCGAACTTTGCGGTTACGCGCGGCGGCGGAATTCGTGTAACATGACCACGCGGTTCAATTGGAGGACATCGATGCCAGACTGGCGAAAAGCGGTTGCGCCATGATGCGTCTTGTCGAACGCGGGCTGATGTTCGGGAACCTGTTCGAGGTCTCGTCCAAAGCGCTGGTGGCCCGCTATAACCGCGCGTTGAAAAACCTTACCGGCAAGACAACGGCACTCGGGGATTTCCATGTCGACATTTCGGGCTATTCGCCTGAAATCGGCGACGAACTCAAGGACCAGCTTTACCTCAACCCCAACGGGTGCAACCGTCAGTTCATCCTGCTTTCGACCCGTCAGAAGACCGCACCGCTCCTGAACGCGCAGTTTTCCACATCACGCAGCATTCTGCGGCGCTTCATCGATGAAAACGAGACCCGGCTGTTTGCCCTGACGGCACGGGACGCGATCGCCGGCGAATTGGTCAACTCGATCTATTCGGTCGAGGATCCGGCCAACCTGTTCCAGATCCGGCAGATCGACATCGAGGCGGACACGACCGAAAACCACATCGAAGGCGCGCAGGAATTGTCAGCGCGGATCAACCGGTTTCAAAACGAACCCGAGGCATGGTGGGACGATGTTCTGATCGCCGAGATGATCGAACTGGCGCGGAAATCCGGGGATATCGTGGCCAACCCGGTCTCGCTTGAGAAAAGCACGTTCCGGCAGGAAGATTTCCATACCGCCCATTTTGGCGGCATCTATATCTTTCGCGACGGCAAGAAAACCGTGGCCATTCTGGTTGATCCGCCCGACGATCTGGGCATTCTGCCCGCCGACCGGGCGTATACCTTCGCCGATCGGAGCGGCATCGCGCGTTTCCTGGAGCAGAATAATCTGGTGGAAAGCATCGTTTCGGCCAAGGGTCTGAATACCGCGGCGTTGTTGCGCCAGCGGCTTGATTTCATTCTGGTCGATGTTGCGGCGGATGCGGGCGAAGACCTGACCGGGGTTTCGCGCCGCGGGCTTCGTGCGGTGGCGCGGCGGCATCTGAACGATCTGCCACCGGAATTCGTCGCGCTGAACGACCTGCTGCGCTGGGTCGAGAATGGCAGCGAATGGCCGGCGATCAGCAGCAGCCACCCGGCCTATTTCTATACGTTGCGCGCCGCGCAGGGGCCGGACCGTGATCTGGTCAACATGCTGCTTGCGGAACTCGCGCCGATGGACGTGCGCCAGCTTTTCATCTGCCACAAGGAAGCGTTTTACCGCGCCTACAAGACCTGGCCCGACAAAAAGAAAACCTATGTCGCCGATTTCCTGGCCGAGGAATACAAGATCGACAAGGCCGGTGCGCGGCGCGAATTGTTCGGCCCGGAACCGGGGATGGACGAACAGCCGCCCGAACCCGACGTTGAACCCGTCGGCGACCTGATCCGGCGTGTCGGGCCCTGGGGCGCGGTCAGGCGGGCGACATGATCGGTGCCATCCGGCTTTTCGCGATTGCCCTCGCCATCCTGACGCTGGTCTATTTCTGGCTGTCGATCCGCCAGCGGTGGCGGGCGCGCAACAGGCTGGAAGAAGAATTCGACCGGGGCGATGGCGATGGCGACCGCGATACCTATATCAGGGACGGGATGCGCGAATACGAAGGTTCGCTTCGGCGCAAGCTGATCCTGGCGGTCTATATCGTGCCGCTCTTGATCGTGACGACCTTGATTTACGTCACGAATTTCATGTGAGGGGACGCAGATGCGGTATGTGAAATGGACACTGATCGCGGCGGTATCGCTGATCGTATTCGGGTTTTTCCATTATAATCTGCCGCAGACCGACGTGGTGCGGATTTCGGATACGTATGAAAAACGCGTCGATCCGGGTGATAATTCGTGGTTCTGGGCCGCGCCCGATGCGGGCAACGCCAACATCACCAACCGCGACGTTTTTTTTATCCAGACGATCCAGCAAAACGGCCGCCCGATGGTTTATCGGAACGAGGATACCGGCTGGGGCTGGCCGCCCTATTTCAAATTCGACACCTCGAACCTGCAAACCGAGGCCGCCGATCTGAAATCCACGAGCGAAGCGCCCAAATGGGTGGTCGTCAAACATTACGGCTGGCGCAACGAGTTCTTTTCGATCTATCCCAACGCCGTTTCGGTTCGCCGGGTCGACAGCCCGGATGTCACGATCATCCCGTGGCTCAATATCGTGATCCTGATCCTGTTCGCGCTTGTGTTGCTGCGGATTTACCGGATGGTGCAGCGGTTCCGCGCCCGCCGCATCGATCCCTTGCTGGAGGACGTCGGAGACGCGCTTGAAAGGGTCGGAGATACCGCGGAAACGGCGCAGGAAAGGGCCTCGGGCCTGTTTGGGCGAATTCGGGGCTGGCTGGGCACCTGGCGGGCGAAATCCTGAATTCGGATGACAGATTGCAGGGCGCGGTGCGCGGGCGGCGCGACGATCTGATCCGGCTGACGCAGGCGTTGATCCGCATTCCGACCCTGAACCCGCCGGGCACGAATTACCGCGAGATATGCGAATTTCTGGCAGCAAGGCTGCAAAAATCCGGTTTTGCAACCAAACTTGTGCGCGCCACCGGCACCCCCGGCGACAGCGACAAATTCCCGCGATGGAACCTTGTGGCAAGGCGCGTGGGTGCTGCTGGTGGCGCTTGCGTCCACTTCAATTCACACCACGATATTGTCGAGGTCGGTCAGGGCTGGACCTTCGATCCGTTCGCCGCAACCTTGCAGGACGACAGGATTTACGGGCGCGGGGCCTGTGACATGAAGGGTGGGCTGGCGGCCTCGATCGTCGCCGCCGAAGCCTTTATCGCCACCCGCCCGGATTTTCGCGGAACCATCGAAATCTCGGCCACGGCGGACGAGGAATCCGGTGGGTTCGGCGGCGTCGCCTATCTGGCGGAACGGGGATATTTCGACCCCGCGCGCGTGCAGCATGTGATCATCCCCGAGCCGTTGAACAAGGACCGTATCTGCCTTGGCCATCGCGGCGTCTGGTGGGCCGAAGTCGAAACCAAAGGGCGGATCGCCCACGGTTCCATGCCGTTTCTGGGTGATTGCGCGGTCCGGCACATGGGGGCGGTGATCGCGGAAATGGAGGCGAAACTGTTCCCGATGCTGGCGAAAAAGCGCACCGATATGCCGGTCGTACCCGAGGGCGCAAGGCAATCGACGCTGAATATCAATTCGGTTCACGGCGGCGAGCACGTGCAGGACCCGGACTATACCGGCCTGCCATCACCCTGCGTTCCGGACCGTTGCACCATGATCATCGACCGGCGTTTTCTGATGGAAGAAGACCTGAAAACCGTGCGCCATGAAATGCTGGACCTGTTGGAAAGGCTGAAAAGGACACGCCCGGACTTTGAATATGAAATCCGCGACCTTCATATCGTCCATCCGACCATGGCCGACCGGGACGCGCCGATCGTCAAGACGGTTGGGCGGGCGATATCGGCCGTTCTGGGCAAGGGGCCGGAATATGTGGTTTCGCCGGGCACGTATGATCAGAAACATATCGACCGGATCGGCCGCCTGAAGAACTGCATCGCCTATGGGCCCGGCATTCTGGACCTCGCGCATCAGCCGGACGAATGGATCGGGGTCGACGATATGATCGACAGCGCCTGCGTGATGGCGTTCAGCCTGGCCGAGCTTCTGCCCGCATAGGATCCCGCTTTCGTTTCAGCGTTCCAAAAATACTCGATTCCACGCTCAGGCCGGGCGCAGGGGTCCGTTCGGCTCGTCGGGATCAACGGCAATGTTGTCGATCAGGCGCACCCCTGAAATATGAGCCGCAACCAGCAACCGGGCCGGGCCGGCAAGTCTGGTCTGGCGTTTGAAATCTACAAGATCGCGCAGCTCCAGATATTCGACCTGCTGGAACCCGGCGGCCAGAATCGTGGTTTCGGCCAACCCAAGCGCCTCGTCCAGCGGCATCGACGCGCGGATATTCCGCGACGCCTGCATCAGCGCGCGATGGATCGCACCGGCCCGCAGGCGCGCGTCATCGTCCAGCAACGCGTTACGCGACGAAAGCGCCAGCCCGTTTTCCGCCCGCACGGTCGGGCAGCCGATGATTTCGCACCCGATATCCAGATCGACGACCATTCGGCGAACCACCGCCAGTTGCTGGAAATCCTTTTCGCCGAAAAAGGCGCGGTCCGCGCCGGTCTGCACCAGCAGTTTCGCGACGACGGTGGACACACCGTCAAAATGCCCCGGTCGGTGCGCACCACACAATCCTTCGGAGATCCCCGCCACCGAAATCGTCGTCGCAAATCCCGGCGGATAGATTTCGACCGGGTCCGGCGCATAGATCAGATCGACCTCAAAGGGCGTCAATGCCGCGATATCCGCGGCCTCGTCGCGCGGATAGATGCGCAGGTCATCGGGGTTGTTGAACTGCCTGGGGTTGACGAAAATGGTCACGATCACCCGGTCGGTGGCCGTTGTCGCCGCCTCGATCAGGCTCAGGTGCCCGGCATGCAGCGAACCCATCGTCGGCACGACGCCGATCTGTTCGCCGGCTTTTGCAAAGGCATCAACCCTGGTGCGCAATTCGGCGCGGGTTCGAATGATCGCCGGTTTCACGACGGGGCCTTGTCACCATAGACATGCTCGGGTCCCGGAAAGGCGCGGGCGCGCACCTCGTCGGCATACGCCCTGATCGCCTGACTTGCGGCCTCGCCCAGCGCTCCGTAGCGCTTGACGAATTTGGGGCTGAATTCGGTGAACAGGCCCAGCATGTCGTCCACGACCAGTATCTGGCCGTCGCATTCCACCGACGCGCCGATGCCGATGGTGGGAATCGGGACCGCTTTGGTGATTGCCGTGGCCAAAGTTGCCGGAACCTTTTCCAGCACGACCGAAAACGCCCCGGCAACGGCAACGGCTCTGGCGTCGCGTTCGACCTTGCCTGCCGCAGCGCCCTTGCCCTGAACGCGGTAGCCGCCAAAACCATGCACATTCTGCGGTGTAAGCCCGACATGCCCCATCACCGGGATGCCGCGCGCCACCAGAAATTCGATGGTTTCGGCCATGGTTTCACCGCCTTCCAGTTTCACCGCGGCGGCGCCGGTTTCGGCCATGATCCGGGCAGCGTTCCGAAAGGCCTCGGCCGGCGAGCCCTCGTATGATGCGAACGGCATGTCCACCACCATCAGCGAATTTTTCAGCCCGCGCCGCACCGCCTGTGCGTGCAGGATCATCATGTCGAGCGTCACCCCCAGCGTCGAATCCAGCCCGTGCAGTGCCATGCCGACCGAATCCCCGACCAACACCAGATCGCAGTGCGGATCGACCAGTTTCGCGATCGGAGTGGTATAGGCAGTCAGGCAAACCAGCGGCGACTGGCCTTTGCGGGCCTGAAATTCCGGCACGCTCAGGGCGACGTGATCCTTGTTGACGCTCATTCCGGACCCCTTCCCGCGTTGTTGACCAAGTTGCCCGCAGCATAAGGAATCCCCGTGCCCGAAACCAACCCCTATTGTGCAACCGCGGCACCGGTTCGCACTTGCAGCATGCCGGCGGCACGCGCGTTATCCGTTGGACTGTCGCGGGACCGGGTCATCGCGCGTTTCACGGTCATGCCCGGAATTCCGGAAACAGACCGGCACCGAAATTTGAAAATGCGAACGGGAAAGCATTGGGGGTATTGGGCAACACTATGCCGGGCGATCTGAATAATCGGTTTCCTTCCCAAAATTTGCCGAGCCCGTGGCTTTTGAGTCAATCAGGTCTGAAACCGACCTGTGCGTGTCACATTTGGCGCGTTGTCGCCGAAATCCTTGGTACACTCGTCAAAACGAATTCCAACGGGGGTCCGAAATGTCCGTCCATTCCAGCGTCACGCCCATCAACCGCAACATCGAGCACTGGCAGTCGCGCATCGATCTGGCCGCCGCCTTCCGCTGGACCGCGCGGTTGAATTATCACGAAGCGGTCGCCAATCATTTTTCGCTAAGCGTGAACGATGATGGCACCCGGTTTCTGATGAACCCGAACCAGATGCATTTCAGCCGCGTCCGCGCCAGTGACCTGTTGCTGCTGGATGCGAATGATCCAGAGACGCTGGATCGCCCCGGCGCACCGGACGCCACGGCATGGGGGCTGCATGGCGCGCTGCACCGCGCGTGTCCGCATGCCCGCTGCGCGATGCATGTTCATTCGATCCACGCGACGGTTCTGGCCTGTCTGGCCGACAGCACCCTGCCGCCGATCGATCAGAACACCGCCACGTTTTTCAACCGCTATGTCATCGACGACGCCTTTGGCGGACTGGCGTTCGAGGCCGAGGGCGAGCGTTGCGCCGCCATGTTCGACGACCCCAGGAAAAAGGTCATGATCATGGGCAATCACGGGGTGATGGTGATCGGCGACGATCCTGCCGATACGTTCAACCGCCTCTACTATTTTGAGCGGGCCGCCGAGACCTATATCCGGGCGCTGCAAACCGGGCAGAAGCTGCGGGTGCTTTCCGACGATATCGCGGAAAAGACCGCGCGCGAGCTGGAAGATTACCCCGATCAGGCGGCGCAACACCTTGGCGAGCTCAAGGCCATTCTGGATGCCGAGGGCGATGACTACGCAACCTGACCCCGAAGCCGCGCGGTGGAACTACCACCCGCCCGGCCCGGTCCCGCTGAATCCGTTGTTCGCGTGGCCGCCAAACCCGCGCGCCGTCGCGAATTGGTATCGCAGCGCTTGGTTGCCGATGACCGCACTGACGCTGACATTCTTGGTGGCCGTGCTGATTTACTGGGCGTTTCTGCCACCGCTGGAACAGATGCAATCGTTGCGCGCGGGCTGGATCATCCGGCTGTGGGCCTTGAATGCCGTGCCGCAGACCCTGATCGCAGGCGGCCTCCACTGGTGGTTATACATGCGCAAGGCTCAGGGGATGCGCAAGAAATTCGATGCCCGCGATTTGACCCGCAACAACGGTGTTTTCACCTTTAACAGTCAGGTACTGGACAATATCTGGTGGACGCTTGGCAGCGCGATCAGTGTCGCGACCACCTATCAGGTGCTGATCTACTGGGCGATGGCCAACGGCTGGACCCCCATGATCACGTTCGCGCAGGCACCGGTCTGGTTCGTGATCTGGATGTTCTTCATTCCGATGTGGTCCGGGTTCCACTTCTACTGGACGCACCGGCTGGAGCATCACCCGCGGCTCTACAAACACGTCCACGCCGTACACCATCGCAACGTCAATACCGGGCCGTGGTCGGGGATTTCGAACCACTGGTTCGAGAACATGCTCTATTTTTCCACCTATTTCGTTCACCTGATCGTACCGTCGCATCCACTGCACCTGCTGTTTCACAGTTATTTCCAGCAATGCCTGCCGGTACTGTCGCATTCCGGGTTCGAAAAGGTGATCGCCCAGAAGACCGAGGTCGCCAAAACCGGAGATTTCTTTCACCAGCTTCACCACCGCTATTTCGAATGCAATTACGGCACGTCCGAATTGCCGTTCGACAAATGGTTCGGCACCTACCACGACGGGTCGGCGGCGGCGACACAGCGCACCCGCGCCCACAAGAAACAGATGTACACGAAATGAGCGATGCGGCGTCACCCGGGCGGCAGGATTGGAACCACCGGCCGGAGGTTCCGATCGCCACCTCGCCGCTGTGGCAATGGCCGCCTGATTTTCCGGCGACCGTGAAATGGTACCGGGACGCCTGGTTCTGGATCACGGTAAACCTGATGGTGCTGGGACTGGCAATCATATCATGGGTTTGGTTCAGCCCGACGCTGGCGCAGGCGGCAACGTTGTCACCGGGCTGGATCGGCATGATTTTCCTGCGAAATTTCGTGCTGATTGGGGCGGTCGCCGGCGGGCTGCATCTGTATTTCCACACCCTCCGCCGCCAGGGACGCGACAAGAGGTTCGACCCGCGCGAGCTTGCCGCCAGGGGTCGTGCGTTTACCCTTGGTTCACAAGTGCGCGACAACATGTTCTGGACCCTGACCAGCGGCGTTGCGGTCTGGTCGGGCTTTGAGGTGCTGTTCTGGTGGGCGTTTGGCGTCGGGTATTTACCGGTGCTGAGTTTCGGCGCGAACCCGCTTTGGTTCATCGCCATATTCTTTCTGATCCCGATCTGGGAAAGCCTCTATTTCTATTGGATTCACCGCGCGCTTCATACCCGGTGGCTGTATCGCGTGGCGCATTCGCTGCATCACCGCAACACCAATATCGGTCCATGGTCCGGCCTTTCGATGCATCCGATCGAACACGTGATGTTTCTGGGCGGTGTGCTGGTTCATCTGTTTGTCCTGTCGCATCCGCTGCATATCGTGTTCCATCTGCAATTCTATGCGCTGCTTGCGGTCACCACGCATTCCGGGTTTGAGGGGCTTTTTGCAGGGGGCAAAAAGCGCCTGCATCTCGGGAATTTTCACCACCAGATGCATCACCGCTATTTCGAGGTGAATTACGGCAACCTCGATGTGCCGTGGGACAAATTGTTCGGTTCGTTTCATGACGGCACACCGCAGGCCCACGAGGCAATGAAAGTGCGCCGGCGAAGGATGCAGACAAGATGAGCCCGGCCCGCACGTTTTCGACCTTGGCCGAGATCGTCCGGAACGGGTATTGCCTTTCCTGCGGTCTGTGTACCCAGGTGGTGGAACCCGGTGCTGTTGACATGCAGTTCACCCGTGACGACCAGCTTCGCCCGCGGGCCCGCCGCACGTTGAGCGATGCCGAAAACGCGCGAATCGTGGCCGTTTGTCCGGGCGTTTCGGTGCGCGGGCCGTTTGGCCGCGAACTGGCGAACCCCGACCCGGTTTGGGGCGATATTCGCGCGACGTACGAAGGCTGGGCGACCGACCCCGGCATTCGTTATCGCGCCTCGGCGGGTGGGGTGATGACGGCGATCAACCGTTATCTGTTGGAAAGCGGGCGCGCGGATTTCATCGTGCAGGTTCGCCCGGGCGGACCCGACGCGCTGACGTCCGAGCCGGTGTTCGTGCGCGATCCCGAACAGTTGCTGACCGGCGCGCAGTCGCGCTATGCGCCTTCGGCACCGCTGAGCGCGATCAACGCGGCGCTGGCGACCGGCGAGAAATTCGCGGTCTCGTTGAAACCCTGCGACGTGGCGGGCGTTCGCAACCTGCAAGGCACCAACCCTCGTGCCGCCCGCCAGATCGTGTTTGCAACCGCCATGTTTTGCGGCACGGTACCCAGCCGGGAAACGTCGTGGAAATTCCTGCGCCGCAAGGGCGAGGACCCGCAGGCCGACCCGCCCAGTGCGTTTCGCTGGCGTGGCAACGGTTGTCCGGGCGCGACCAAGGCGACGTGGGCGGACGGCCGGGAAGTCAGCGGCACCTATAACGACCTGTGGAACGTCGAGCGCTGGACCACGCAATTCCGCTGCAAGATATGCCCCGACGCAATTGGCCTGCAGGCGGATATCGCCACCGGGGATTTCTGGCCCGGCGGTGCGCCGACCAAAGAAACGCCGGGGGAAAACGGCATCATCGCGCATACCGGGATCGGGGCCGAGGTGTTGGGCGATTGCATCGGGGGCGGGTATCTGACGGTACGTGACACCGATCTTGAAACCATCGCCGCGTCGCAACCGCACCACGTGCGCCTGCGCCAGACATTCGCCGCCCGCAGCGCCGGTGCCACGGATGGCGGATTGCCGATGCCATCGTTCCACGATCTTGCGGCCGAGGCATGCGCGGCCATGCTCGACCAGAACGATATCGCCGAAACCCGGCGTGGAACCCGCGCGCGCGTGGCTGCCGGGCAGGGCGACGAATGTACCGAATTCTAGGATCGGGATTCGGTGGTCTAATTACCCTTGGCCGACTATCGTTCCCGGAAATGGCCCAGCCAACCGGAGCAAAGACATGACCGATACCGCCAGCGAACGGATGATGGAAAACCTTTACTGGTGGGGAATCCCGACGCTTTTTCGTTGTCCGGCGATTTCCGATCCCGCTGATTGCGACATTGCGCTGGTGGGTGTCCCGCACTCTGCCGGCAACGGCACGACCGAGCGCGACCAGCATCTGGGTCCCCGCGCGGTGCGAAATGTCTCGGCATTGGCGCGGCGCGTCAATCTGGCGATGGGTTTCGATCCGTGGGAAACCGTTCGCGTGGGCGATCTGGGCGATGTCCCGCTGCCCCTCGCGAACGACAACGAGGCCAGCATTCAGCATATCACCGATTTCTACAAGTCGATCGACGCCGCCGGCGTGCCACCGGTCAGTATCGGTGGCGATCACTCGGTCACCGGCGGCATCGTGCAGGCGCTGGGCGGAGGGCGGCTGACGGATGGGCGACCCGTCAGTTTTCTGCATCTGGACGCACACACCGATGTGTTCACCAAGGTGCCGCATTTTCTGGGGGCAAAAAAATCCGCCGCCCATTGGGGCGCCTATCTGGCCGATCAGGGACAGGTTGATCCGCACAGCTCGGTCCAGATCGGGCTCAGAGGCAATCCGCGCACGCTGGACTGGCTGCAACCCAGTTACGACTATGGCTATAATGTCATCACCATGCGCGAATTTCGCGCGATGGGGCTGGCGGCGGCGGTGGCGCGGATCCGGCAGGTTCTTGCGGACCGGCCGATCTACATCACCTTTGATCTGGACAGTCTGGACCCCACGGTCGCGCCCGGGGTCTCTAATCTGGAGCCCGGCGAACAGGGTTTCCAGATCGACGAGGCCATGGCCCTGCTGCACGCCGTGCGCGGCATGAACATCGTCGGTGGCGATGTCGTCTGCCTGATGCCCACGCGCGATGCGCCGAACATGATCACCGCCAAGGTGGCGGCGGCGGTAATGTTCGAAATGATCTCGCTGATCGCCGAGCCGCGCGATTGAAACTGTGGCTTGATCCGGGGCGCGGAATCCGGCTAGCGGTGCAGATGGCCGTGAAAGGCCGGACGGAACGGAGGACGCGATGCAATTCGGTCTGAACGAAGAACAGGAAATGATCGTCGCGACCGTGCGGGCATTCGTCGAAAACGAGATTTATCCCCACGAGGAAAATGTCGAGCGCAGCGGCGAAGTGCCCACCGATGTCGCGCGGGCAATCAAGCAAAAATGCCTCGATCTGGGGTTTTACGCCTGCAACTTCCCGGCCGAGGTCGGTGGCGCCGGCCTTGGCCATCTGGAGTTCGCGCTGGTGGAACGCGAACTGGGGCGCGGGGCCATGGCGCTGTGCCACTTTTTCGGTCGCCCGCAGAACATCCTGATGGCCTGCAACGACGCACAGCGCGAACGCTATCTGCTTCCGGCAGTGCGCGGCGAAAAAATGGATGCGCTGGCGATGACGGAACCCGGCGCGGGATCGGACGTGCGCGGCATGAAATGTGCTGCCGTGCGCGATGGCGGTGACTGGGTTCTGAACGGCACCAAGCATTTCATTTCGGGGGCCGAACACGCCGATTTCGTGATCGTGTTCGTCGCCACCGGCGAGGATCAGACACCCAAGGGCCCGAAGAAACGCATCACCACGTTTCTGGTGGATCGGGGCACGCCCGGTTTCACGATCCGCGACGGCTATAAGTCGGTCAGCCATCGCGGCTACAAGAACATGATTCTGGAATTCGACGATTGCCGTCTGCCCGATGCGCAGGTGCTGGGCGAGGTTGATGGTGGTTTCGCGGTGATGAACGAATGGCTGTACGCCACCCGCATCACGGTCGCCGCCAATTGCGTGGGCCGGGCGCGGCGGGTGTTCGACTATGCGCTGACCTACGCCTCGGAGCGCGAGCAGTTCGGCCAGGCCATCGGAAAATTTCAGGGAGTCGGTTTTCAGATTGCCGACATGATTACCGAAATCGACGCAGCCGATCATCTGACGCTGGCCGCCGCCGACCGGCTGGATCAGGGCTTGCCCGCGAACCGGGAAATCGCATCGGCCAAGTTGTACGCCAGCGAAATGCTGGCCCGCGTGACCGACCGCGCCATCCAGATTCATGGCGGCATGGGGTTGATGGACGATTATCCGCTGGAACGATTCTGGCGAGATGCGCGGGTCGAACGGATCTGGGACGGCACCTCGGAAATCCAGCGCCACATCATCAGCCGCGATCTGCTGCGGCCTTTGGGGGCATGAATTCGGTGCCCGTTGCGGCAATAATCCGGTTGTGGCCCTGAAATGAGCCGCGATCTTTCCCGTATGTTCAGCCCGAAATCCATCGCCGTCGTTGGCGGTGGCGACTGGTGCCGCGCGTTGATCGCGCAATGCCACAAGATCGGTTTTGCCGGTGCATTGTGGCCGGTCCACCCGGCGCACGACAGGATTGCCGGTGTGCGGGCCTATCGCTCGGTCTCCGATCTGCCCACGGCACCGGATGCCACATTCGTCGGGGTAAATCGCAACGCGACCGTCGATATTGTTGCCGAACTGGCAACAATGGAGGCAGGTGGGGCGGTTTGTTTCGCATCCGGCTATCTGGAAGCCAGCGCCGAAGACGAACAAGGCGTCGACCTGCAGGCGAAATTGCTGCGCGCAGCGGCGGACATGCCAATTCTGGGACCGAATTGTTACGGGTTCATCAATTATCTCGACAATGCGCTGCTTTGGCCGGACCAGCATGGCGGGCAGACCTGCAAGTCGGGCGTGGCGATCATCACACAGTCGTCCAACATGGCGATCAACCTGACCATGCAGCGGCGCGGTCTGCCACTTGCCTTTGTCGTGACCGCCGGAAACCAGGCGCAGACCGGCATGGCCGAAATCGGGGCGCACCTGTTGGCCGATCCCCGGGTGACGGCGCTGGGCCTTTATATCGAGGGATTCGGGGATCTGCGCCGGTTCGAGGCGCTGGCGGACGCCGCGCGAAAGTTCGGCAAGCCCGTCGTCGCGATCAAGGCAGGGCGGTCGGAACAGGCGCGGGCGGCCACGGTTTCGCATACCGCGTCGCTGGCTGGCGGTGATGCCGGCGCATCGGCGCTGCTGGCGCGCCTTGGCATCGCACGGGCCGGTTCGCTGCCCGAGTTTCTGGAGACGCTCAAACTGTTGCACGTCGCGGGCCCCTTGGCGTCGAACCGGCTGGCGTCGGTCAGTTGTTCGGGTGGCGAGGCTTCGATGGTCGCGGATACCGCGATTGGATTCGATGTGGAGTTTCCGGCCCTGAACCCCCGACAGGCCCGCGATTTGCGCGCGGCGCTGGGCCCGATGGTGGCGCTGGCAAACCCGCTGGATTATCACACTTATATCTGGCGCGACCCCGACGCCATGGCCGCCGCATGGGGCGCGATCATGGACCCGACCATCGCGCTGACCCTGATCATCGTCGATTTTCCCCGCGGCGACCGTGCCGACCCGACCGACTGGGACTGCGCGATCAAAGCCGCAATCGCCGCCCGAAATACCACGGGCGCGAAGGTCGCGATGGTCGCGACCCTGCCCGAACTGATGCCCGAAGATGTCGCCGACCGGTTGCTTGCCGCCGGTGTCGTGCCGCTGTGCGGCCTCAACGAGGCGCTGGGCGCCGCCGCCGCCGCCGCGTGGTTGGGGCAGGACCGCGTGCCGTCCCGGGCCTTGGTGCTGCCGGGCCAGGCAGAAGGCACGCCCGAAACCGTGAACGAGGCCCGCGCGAAATCCGCGTTGGCGGCGCATGGCGTTGAGACCCCGCGCGGCCTGCCTGCGTCTTCGCCGAAACAAGCCGGTACGGTCGCGGCGCAGATCGGGTTTCCCGTGGTTCTGAAAGGCGAGGGTGCCGCCCACAAGACCGAAGCCGGCGCCGTGGTGTTGGGCCTGACAACCGCGACGGACGTCGCTGCCGCCGCGGCAACCATGACAACGCGGACCTTTCTGGTCGAAGAAATGATCACCGGCGCGGTTGCGGAAATGCTGATCGGGGTCACCCGCGATCCGGCGCATGGTCTTGTTCTGACCATCGGAGCAGGCGGCGTTCTGGCCGAATTGCTGGTGGACACGGCCTCGGTGCTGGTGCCTTCGGACCGCGAGGCCGTGCGCGCCGCGATCCTTGGCCTAAGGGTGGCGAGGTTGCTAAAAGGTTATCGGGGCGGGCCGGGTGCTGATATTGGCGTTGTGGTTGACGCGGTCATGGCGGTACAGGCATTTGTTGTTGCGAACGCAACCGGTCTGGAAGAGGTCGAGATCAACCCTCTGATCGTAACCCCTTCCCGTGCGGTGGCCGCCGACGCGCTGTGGCGCCAAAGGCCGCACTGAAGTCGAGTATTTTCGGAACGCTGAAGCGGGCCGAGGTCAATTCGCAATCGAGGATGAATGAATGACGCCAGACCCGGTAAAGACCCAACGCACCGATCATGTGATCGAAGTGACGCTCGACCGACCAAAAGCCAATGCCATCGATCTGGCGACCAGCCGGATATTGGGCGAGGTGTTCCGCGACTTTCGCGACGACCCGAATTTGCGCGTCGCCATCATCACGGGTGCTGGTGACAAGTTTTTCTGTCCGGGCTGGGATCTGAAAGCCGCCGCAGACGGCGACGCGGTCGACGGGGATTATGGTGTCGGCGGTTTTGGTGGCCTTCAGGAATTACGTGACATGAACAAGCCGGTCATCGCGGCGGTGAACGGAATTTGCTGCGGTGGCGGGCTGGAATGGGCGCTGTCCGCCGACATCATTCTGGCGGCGGATCATGCCAGTTTCGCGCTGCCGGAAATCAATTCCGGCACCGTTGCCGACGCGGCCAGCGTGAAGCTGCCCAAACGCATTCCCTATCACGTCGCGATGGAAATGCTGCTGACCGGGCGGTGGCTGGATGCGGACGAAGCGCATCATTGGGGCTTTGTGAACGAAATTCTGCCGGCCGACCGGCTGATGGACCGGGCGCGCGAACAGGCGCGTCTGCTGGCCAGTGGCCCGCCGCTGGTCTATGCCGCGATCAAGGAGATCGTCCGCGAAGCGGAAGATGCAAAATTTCAGGATGCGATGGACCGTATCACCGGGCGGAAAATTCGTGCGGTCGATGTGCTTTATGGTTCCGAGGATAATCTGGAAGGCGCGCGTGCCTTCGCCGAAAAACGCGATCCGGTCTGGAAGGGGAAATAGGCGCTCAAAACGCCAACCCCTTATTCGATCGGCAGAATCCTGCGCAGCAGCCCCGCAACGACCAGCAGAACCACTGCCGCAACGACGATGCTGGGCCCGGCGGGGGTGTCAAAGCGGAACGAGCCCGACAGACCCAAAAGGGCCGATCCTGCTCCGGTTGCCGCCGCCAGCACCGCCATACGTTCAGGCGAGGCCGCCAGCAACCGGCCCGTCGCCGCCGGAATGATCAGAAGCGCGGTGATCAGCAACGCGCCGACAACCTTGATTGCGACCGCGACCAGCACCGCCAGCGCGATCGTGAACAGCAGGCCTTCGCGGCGGGGATTGCGGCCATGGGCCAGCGCCATTTCCCGATCGAGCGAGGACATCAGCAAGCCCTGCCAGCGCCAGATCAGCACACCGCCGCAAATCAGGACGCCCGACCAGATCACCGCCAGATCGCGCCAGTCCACCGCCAGGATGTCCCCGATCAGATAGCGCATCAGATCCACGTTGCCGCCACCCGGCAATGATACCGCCACCAGCCCCATCGCCAGCGCCGAATGCGCCGCCACGCCCAAGAGCGTGTCGGTATGATGAAACCGGTCGCCCGACAAGAGGATCAGCGTGGAAACCCCGGTCGCGGCCAGAAGAACGCCCAGCAATACCGGCAGCGAAAGCGCCAGCGCGAGCGCGACCCCCAAAAGTGCCGCGTGCGATATCGTGTCGCCGAAAAAGACCATGCGGCGCCAAAGGACAAAGCACCCCAGCGGCCCGGAAACCACCGCGATACCGACGGCGGCCAGCCCGACCCGCAGCAAAAAATCATCCGGCATCGGCATGATCCGGTGTATCGCCGTGGTCGTGCCGGTGGTCGTGGGTGTGGCGGTAAAGCGCCAGCGCGCCCTCGGTCCCGAAGCCGAACAACCGGCGGTATTCCGGGGCCTCGGAAACCACGGTCGGCGTGCCCTCGCAGCAGACATGCCCGTTCAGACAGACAACCCGGTCCGAGGCGCTCATGACCACATGCAAGTCGTGGCTGACCATCAGGATCGCGCAGCCAAGTTCCTGTCGCACGTGTTCGATCCGCTGGTAGAACGCCGCGACCGAGGGCTGATCCAACCCCTGCGCGGCCTCGTCCAGCACCAGAAGTTCCGGTTTGCCGATCAGCGCGTGCGCCAGCAGCAGCCGTTGAAGCTGACCACCGGACAGCGCCGCCATCTGGTGGTTCATGATCCCGCCAATCCCCAGCATTTCCACGATTTCCGTGCGTCGGGAACGTGACGCGCCGGCAAGCCGCAAAAATCGCGCCGCATTTATCGGGAACGCGGGGTCAAGATGCAACTTCTGCGGGACATATCCGACCTTCAGGCCGGGTTTTCGGCGCACGGAACCCGCACTCGGTGGCTCTGCCCCGATCAGACATTTCAGGAGCGAGGTCTTGCCCGAGCCGTTTGGCCCGACGATCGTGACGATTTCGCCGGGCTGGATCGCCAGATTCACCCGCTCCAGAACCAGCCGCCTGCCGTGGTAGAGCGACAGGTCGGAAACCGTGATCAGGGCACGGTTCATGCCGACGGCCCGCGCTGGCAATCCGGGCACTGGCCGACGATTTCAAGCACCCGCGAATGGACCGAGAATCCGACCGCTTCGGCGGTTCGGTCAATGCGGGCGCGCAATCGTTCCAGCGGCGCTTCGGCCACCCGTCGGCAGTCTTGGCATATCAGGAACATCGGCTCGTGCCCGGTGCCGGAATGATTGCACGCCGCAAATGCGTTCAGGCGTTCCAGGCGGTGGACAAAGCCGTTTTCGACCAGAAAATCCAGCGCGCGATAAACGATCGGCGGCTGGCCTCCGAAGCCTTCGGATTTCAGCCGGTCCAGGATTTCGTACGCCCCAAGCGCCCGGTGGGATTCCAGCAGAATTTCAAGAACCCGTTCGCGAACCGCCGTAAGGCGCAACCCTCTGGTGCGGCAGGAACTGGCGGCCTCGCGCAGCGCCGAGACCCGGCACCGGCGATGATCATGGCGGGAAAATACGTTCTGTTGTTCCGGGTCGGCCATTTTCCTGATTCCGATATTGTTATTTTATAACATATCATTTATGCCCCACACGACCTGTCTTTTCAAGAGCGCCGTCATGAAGTCTGTGACCAAAACGATTGCGATCCCTTTGCTTTGTTTGGGCGCGCTGGCGCCCGCCGCCATGGCCGCCGGGTTGCGCATCGTTACGGATATCGGCCCCGTCCGCGCCATCGCGACGGCAGTCGGTGGCGAACGAAATGCGGTTGAACATCTGATACCACAGGGCCGGTCCGCCCATGATTTCGCGTTGAAACCATCACAGGTGCGAAAACTGTCGCAGGCCGATCTGGTGATCTGGATCGGGCCGGGCGCGACGCCGGGGCTGGCACGATTGCTGTTGCAGGATGCGTTCCGCGACACGACCCTGACGCTGAACGCCATCGATGCCACGATCCGGCTGCCGGTGCGGCCACCGGGGGTGTTCGCGGCGAGCGTGGATCATCAGGCAGAGCGCAGCCAAGACTTTGACCCGCATACCTGGCTTGATCCGGTCAACGCGGTTTTGTGGGCGCAGGTGATCGCGGCACGGCTGGCGGGGCTGGATCCGCAAAACGCCGATGAATATCGTCGGAACGCCCAGACGTTTCGTCGGGAAATCGACGCCGCGATTTCCACCGGCAGACAGCGTTTCGCCGAAACAGAATTGCTGCCCTATGTGCGATTTCACGATGCGTTTCATTATTTCGAGGCGCGGTTCGGATTGCAGCCCCTGGGTGCCGCGACCGGCGGCGGGTCAGAGACCGCCAGCCTTGGGATCATCACAGGGCTGCGCGCGGTGTTGAAAAAATCCAAATCCGCCTGTGTGATGGTTGCCGACGCACCGGAGGCCGGTAACGCCCGCAACCTGACCGACATTCCGGGGGTCACGATCGGGGTCGCCGCCCCGATGGGGTCGGGCAGGGATGCCGCGCGATCCTATACCGGGTATCTGGCCGGGATCATCGAGGGCCACCTTGCCTGCCTGATCCCGGCGCGCTGACGCGTTGCCTTATCGTTTGCGAAAAATTGCGACGCTGGCCTTGTCGTCGCGGTGCGCCTTGTCGGCACCCTGTCCGTAGATCGGGTATTGCCGCAGGTTCAGCCCCACAATGTGCGGGCCGATTTCGGCCAGTTTGCGACCAAAGCCGCGCGCGTCGAAAAATTCGGCGTTGATCCCCAGCACGAACAGGGCACCAGGTCGGGCGACGCGAACCAGTTCGTCGAACGCATCTGGTCCGACATGGCCGTGGGTGAATGTTCCCGCGCTTACGATCCCGCCATAGGTCGCGTCGCCCGGCGAAATGCGTTGCGTGAGATCACAGGTGAACAAGGCGCGATAGGCCTTTTTGGTGCGTGCGACCGCCAGCATTTCGGGCGAAATATCGGCCCCGTCGATGGTCCGGTTTCCACGCCGCGCCAGCGCGCTGCCAACCAGCCCCGTGCCCGCGCCGACATCCAGAACCGGATCGTCGGCGATGCGTGCATGTTCTGAAAACACCCGCGCAATGGTTTCGGGATAGGCGTAATCGGATTGTTCGGCAAAGCTCTGATCATAGGTTTCCGCCCAGTCCCGATACAACGAAACGGAATCCTGTGGCGTTTGCAGCGCATAGGCCGCGTTCAGGTCTGGTTTCTCTTTGGCCATCATTTGCCCCCGTCAACGCCAGACAGCCAGCCACGGGCCGCAAAGGCAACAAAAAACGGCCCCGCCGGGTGGCAGAGCCGTTTTCGCACCGCGTTTGCGGGTTTCACATATCCAGACATTCGGCGATTTCGACGCTGCCGCCGTCGTCCAGCATCGGACAGCCTTTGGACAAGGCAATCGCGGCGTCCATGTCCGAGGCCTCGATCAGGCTGTATCCGCCCAGCGGATTGGCCCCGCCGCCATCCGTGACACCGCCGGGAGAGACCGTTTTCGACATGCCGATCGGGTGCCCGCCATCGATCACCGAGTCACCCAAACTGCCAAACCAGGCCATCCACGCAGCCATGACTTTTTGCCCTTCCTCCGGGCTTTCGGGGGCGTTGCCACCGTGATACGCGAAAATGTACTTTGTCATCTGAGTCCTCCCGTTTGATGATGAATCGTTGATCGGTTCAGGCCGCGAGACGTTCGAGTTTGCGGATCGAGGATGTCCAGCCGTCGCTGTGGGCGGCTGAGGCAGCGTCATCGGCCAGTTCCCGGTGGTGCAGCAAAAATTCCGTGGTGCCGTCGGCATTTGCGGACAGCGCGATCATGACGTGGCTTTCGTCGCCGCGCTTGCCGTTTTCGTCGTGCCATGCCCAGGTGAAGCCGACGGCATTCGGGGCATCCACATGCGTTACCTGCCCGGACACCGTGAATTTCTGACCGTCGCCCGATTGCATGACCGAATGCCACGGCCCGGGTTTGGTGAAATCAAGCGTGTGATCGGGCAGGCTCATGCCTTCGGGCCCCCACCATTTGACCAGATGTTCGCCCCGCGTGACGAATTCGAAAACGCGGGAAATATCGGCGTTGAGCACCCGCTCGATCCTAAGTTCGGCCATCGTCAGGTCCCTTCATGTCGAGCGCGTGTTCAAGGCGGTCGAGGCTGTGTTCCCAGAATTTCCGGTGATATTCGATCCATGCGTTGATCGCTCGCACGGCCTCGGGTTCGACCGCGTACATCCGCCGCTGACGGTCCACACGCTGGCGGATCAAACCGGCGTTTCGCAGCACCTTCAGGTGTCGCGAAATCGCGGGGGCGGAAATGTCGGCAACGCTCTGCAAATCACCGGCGCTGGCTTCGCCCCCGGTCAACAGACGTTCGACAATCGCAAAACGGGTTTCGTCGCCTAGGGCGGAAAATGTCTGGGTCAGTCGGGACATTCGGGCGCGCTTTGTTTTCGGATTTTGTTAATTAGTAATTTGGTTATACTACTTTGTCAAGTCCCGCTATTCCGCGTAGCGGACCATGGTCAACAGCTCGTATTCCGCAACCTGCGCGTCATCCTGATTGAACAGCGCGACGGCCCAGCGGATTTCTCCATATTCGGCGGTTCGTCTGGTCTTGCGTTTGGCGGTCAGTCGCACGCGGATGGAATCGCCGGGACTGACCGGCGCCTGAAAGCGCAGGTCGTTCAGCCCGGTATTGGCCAGAACCGGGCCGGGGCTGGGTTCGACGAACAGCCCGGCGGCAAAGCTCAGCAGCAGATAGCCATGCGCGACACGCCCCGGAAAGAACGGATTGGCGGCGGCGGCGGCATCATCCACATGCGCATAAAAGGTATCACCGGTGAAACTGGCGAAATGCTCGATATCCGCAAGGGTGACGATGCGCGGCCCCGCATGAATGGTCTCGCCGATCCGCAATTCGTCGAAGTTACGGCGGAACGGATGAACGGGCGGTTCGGTTTCTTTCGATCCCCGCACGAATTCGTCACCGATCGCTGTCAGGATATCCGGGCTGCCCTGAACCGCCGTGCGTTGCATGTAGGGCATCACGCCTCGGATGCCGCCCAGTTCCTCGCCGCCGCCCGCGCGGCCCGGCCCGCCGTGCACCATGTGCGGCAGCGGAGACCCGTGCCCGGTGCTTTCGTCCGCCGACGTGCGGTTGTTGAAATAGAGCCGCCCATGCCACGCAGCCGACGCAAGCGTGATCGCGCGGGCCACGCCCGGATCGTTGGTAATGACCGAGCCAACGAGCGAGCCGCCGCCCCGGTTCATCAGGGCGGTGGCATGGGCGGTGTCGCGATAGCCCATCAAGGTTGCGACCGGACCGAACGCTTCGACCTCGTGTACCTTGGTCGCGGCATCGGGTTCGCGGCATCGCAACAGTACCGGCGGCAGAAACGCGCCTCTCGCGGCATCTGCACCATCCACCGTGAACCGTTTTGGATCCCCGCTGACGGGGTCGCATTCACCTGCGAGGACGGCGAGTTTTTCCAGCACGTCCTCGCGCTGTGCCAAGGACGCCAACGCCCCCATCCCGGTGGTCTTCAGCGCCGGGTCGCCGATCACGGTCGCCGCCAGTCTGGCCGAAATTGCGTCGCCAAGCGGTGCAACCATCGCCGCGGGCACGATCATCCGCCTTATGGCCGTGCATTTCTGCCCGGCCTTGGCGATCATCTCGCGCACCGCCTCGTTGACGAACAGCGTGAATTCGGGCGCATCCCGCGTCACGTCCGGCCCCAGAATGCTGGCGTTCAGGCTGTCCTGTTCGGCCAGAAAGCGTGCCCCCGATTGCAGGATACCGGGCCAGGAGCGCAGCGTCAGCGCGGTGTTGGC
>CAZRLO010000036.1:0-24693 GCA_964600965.1 uncultured Rhodobacter sp. | reverse complement strand
GAGCGGCGCTCTTTCGAGGTCGAGCCGGTCAAAAGCCTCGAACAGCAAAGGCGCGGCCAGTTCTGCCCCCAGGATGCCCGGCACCGAAGCGCCATCGGGTCGCCCCAGCCACACACCGATCACGTGCCGCCCGTCAAAACCAATCGCCCAGGCGTCGCGGTAACCATAAGAAGTTCCGGTCTTGAACGCGAGATCGCCGCGTCGGGCAAGGTTTGGCCCCGGCACGCCCGTCAGGATTTCGCCGACCTGCCACGCGGCGACGCTGGTCAACAGGGTCTTGCGCCGCGGGGGTTTCGCCGCATTCGCGACATACTGCAATGCAACCGGTTCGCCCAACCGCGCGATCGCACCGTATAGCACCACCAGATCGGACAGGCTCAGGCCCGCACCGCCAAGGGCAATCGCCAGGCCGGGTGGTGCGCCGTCCGGCAACCGCACGGTCACGCCGGCGCGGCGAAGGCGCGCGACCAGTTGTTCGGGGCCCAATGCCTCCAGCAGCGCCACGGCCGGAACATTCAGCGAAAGTTGCAGGGCCTTGCGAAGGGAAACCGTGCCGTAAAACTGCTTGTTGAAATTTCCCGGGGCGTAGGTGCCGAACGCGGTCGGTCGGTCCTCGATCAGGGTTTCGGGATGGCCCAGACCGGCCTCGAATGCCAGCCCGTAAATCAGTGGTTTCAGCGTCGAGCCGGGTGACCGGATTGCCCGCGTCATATCGACGTAGCCTTGTATCCCCTCGGCGAGATACCCCGCCGATCCCACCGAAGCCAGAACCTCACCATTCGTGTGGTCCATCACCAGAACCGCCGCCGACACCCCGTCCCGACGTCCCGCAACGTGCCGCGCCGCCAGCGCCTCGAGCGACGCTTGCAGGTCTTTGCGCAGCGTCAGGCGGTGCGTGCCCGCGCCCGGAAACGCGGCGACCTGCCGGTCCGCCAGATGCGGGGCGAGCTTGGGAAAGGCAATGCGCCCGTCGGGAACCGGTTCCGACTTTGCGGCGCGCGCGTCATCGACCGCCAGTATGCCGGCAGCAGCCAGCCGATCCAGAACGCGGTCCCGGGCCGCGCGCGCGCCTTTGCTGTCGCGATCCGGGCGACGGTGCTCGGGCGCTTGGGGCAACGCCACCAGCAGCGCCGATTGCGCGGGCGTCAGGCGGCCCGGTTCCTTGCCAAACCACGCCAATGTCGCGGCGCGAACCCCTTCCAGGTTGCCACCAAAGGGTGCAAGTTTCAGATATAGTGTCAGGATTTCGGCCTTGCCCAACCGCCGCTCCAGCGCCAGCGCCAGCCGGACCTGCCGCAATTTCGGCCCCCAGCGCCCGGTGCCGCCATCTTCCAGCAGGCGCGCCACCTGCATCGTCACGGTCGACCCGCCCGAGACGACCCGGCCATGCCGGATCGCCTGCGCCGTCGCCCGCAGGATCGCGCGGAAATCGACGCCGTGGTGGCGATAGAACCGCCGGTCCTCGTAACCGATCAGCGCGGCCAGATAACCCGGATCGACCGCGTCGATTTCGACCGGCAATCGCCACAAACCGTCGCCAACCGTATAGGCCCGCAACAGGGCGCCGTCCCGGTCCAGTACCGTGACCGATGTTGCCGGATCCAGTGGCGGCAGATCGGCGTGACTGATCCAGCGGTCGATCGACAATGCCGCCGCTGCGGCCAATGTCACCGCCAGCACCGCCGACAGGCTCAGCGCGCGCATGTTCATGATGTTGCCCCGGCCATTTGTCGGTCAGTTCGCCGTGATCTGCACCCGTCCGACACCGGTCCGGGCGCGGAACTGCGGTCGGTACATGTCCTCGACGCTGGCGGCCGGGTGGTGGAAATCACCGGGCGAGATTGCCCGCACCATATAGGCAAGCTGGAACGGGTCGCCGCTGGACCAGTCCACGGCGGCAACAAAGCGCTCCGCGCGGAATTCGCTGTGTTGCGGCGTGGCGTTCAGTTGCAACCAGTCCAGCGCCTTGACATCTCCCGACCGGATCAGGTTCGGATTGTCGATCTCAAGGCCGGCGGGCAAAGGGTCGTTGACGATCAGGCGCGCCTCGGAATAGCGCTGCGGCGTTACCTTGATCACGACGACCAGCCGCTGGTTCAGGTCCAGTTGATCCGGCGTGACCGCAACACCATCCAGATCGAAATAGAACCGGTCGATGAAATAGCCGTTGCCGCCTGCCGGTTCGGCCTGCGCCGGAATGCCGGTCGTCGTCAGCACCGTATTGGCAGATTTCCCCGAACGGTTCAGAACCTCGACTTGCCGGTCTGCCCCGGTCTGCGCGTCCAGCACCTGCACCAATGGCCCGTTCGCGGGTGCGCCGTTGATCAGAAAGGCGTCGGACGGCATGTCCTCGATCAGGGCATTCGCCGCCATCAGCGACCACATGCTTTCCTGGGTCGAGCGCAATCGCCCCCCCAAAGCCTCGGGCGAAATCCGGCGCGCGATTTGTGCGGTGTCCAGCGCTTGGGAACCGGACTCGACCGCCAGCGCCAACACGGCGGCGTTGTCGCGCAAATTCGTGCCGTAATCGACTCGCCACAATGGCTGTTCGACCGCCGCGTCCAGCCCTTCCAGACGTTGCCCCGCCTTGCGGAACATCGCGTCGGCCCGGATCTGATCGCCATACGATGCAAGCGCCGCGCCAAGCTGTGCCAATGCCAGCGGGGTGGCGAAATTGTCGGCCCGCGTATCCGCATAGTAGCGCAGATCGCCGATATTGGCCGCCCCTTCGCGGGCCAGCACCATCAGCGCATAGGCGATATCTTCGCCGCCCTTTTCAAAGTCCGCGGCATAGTTCACGCGGTTGCGCAGATTGTCCATCGCCAGCCGAAAGGCCTGCGCCGGAACGGTATATCCGTTTTCCCGCGCCCGGCTCAGGAAGTCGGAAACATAGGCGTCCAGCCACAGATCGCCGGATCGAGGCCGCCACAACCCGAAGGCGCCGCTGCTGGTTTGATTGGACAGAACTCCGGCAATCGCGGTATCGATCCGGCCCGCGACATCATGCGAGCCGGTCAAACCCATTCCTTCGGCCACCTGATCGAAATACAATAGCGGCAACGCCTTGGACGTGATCTGTTCGGTGCAACCATACGGATACCGGTCCAGCGCAGCCAAAAGCCCCGGCGCATCAAACCGCGCCAACGGACCGACCGCCAAAGTGGCCCGCCCGGTTCCCGGCACGAAATCGGCGAAAACGTCCGAATTCAACGTCAGTGTATCGCCATCGGCCAGTTCGACCCGCGCGGTGCGGGCGATCTCGGGATCATTGGCGCGTACGGGCAAGGTCAGCGTCTTGCGCAGGGTTTGACCGTCCGGCGTTGTCAGCACCACGCGAATTTCCGGTGTTCCCGATGCCGGTGCGGTGATTGGCAAAGCAAAGGTCTTGCGCTGGTTTTTGCCAAGCGAAATCGAGCCTGGCACCGATGACGTGTCGACGAACAGGCCGTCACTTGCGGAAATGTCCACCTGCACTTCGCCCGCAGGTCCCGATGCGTGGGCCAGTTCCAGCAATATCCGGCTTTGATCGTAGGGCGCCAGAAACCGTGGCAGGCTGGCGGTCAGCACCACCGGATCGCGGATCAGAACGTCCTGGCTGGCCTGCCCGACGCCAGTTTCAGACCAGACGATGGCCATCAGGCGCAGGCTGCCGTTGAATTCGGGAATGTCGAAATCGGCGCGGATGCGGCCCTTTTCGTCCGCCCGCAGCGGGCCGGAAAAAAACGCGACCAGTTCCTCGGTCGGGGGCGGGCTTTGCAGACCATCGGCCAGCGCACCGTCGCCACCCGAGCGTACCTGCCCCGGCGTGCCCAGCAACGGGTCGATCAATCGTCCGTAGAGATCGCGGATTTCCATGCCAAGGCGGCGCTGGCCGAAATAGTGGCCATCAGGGTCGGGGGCCTTGAACCGGGTCAGGTTCAGGATGCCCACGTCAACAGCGGCAATCGTCGCGTAAACCGCGTCGCCGGGACGGGCACCTTCGATCTCCAGGTCCGCGGTCATGGTCTGGCGCGGCGTTGCCTCGGCATCGTTCAGGAAACGCGCCGTCAGCCGGTGATCACCGGGATCAACACTGGCCCAGTTCAAACCCATCGACCGCGCGGGATTGCGCCCGGCGGAAACTTCCATCGGCCGGATGACGCTGGCGGTGACGTATGCACCTGCGCCCCAATCCTCGGTTACGGCAAGGTCGATCAGGTTTTCGCCTTCCGATACCGCCACGGTCTTCATCGCGATGAGGCGATTGGACATGACCGTGATCAATGCGGTGCCGCTGTAGCGCGGCACCAGCCGCACCTGCGCGGTATCCCCGATCCGGTAGGCGTCGCGGTCGAGCCCGATTTCGAGCGTATCCGGCGTGTTGCCGCTGTTCGCGGGCGCGTACCAGCCGGCCCTGAACCGGTAAGAGGCGGCGACATAATCACCGTCAAGCGTTTCAACCCTGAGCTCGTAGGCGCCCCAGTCCACGGCGGCCTCGATGCTGGCAGCACCGGTTGCGCCAAGCCCGGTTTCGCCATTGGCGACACGCGTGCGAACCGTGATCGGTTCGTAGTTCCAGTTGCCGTGGGATTCGTACCATTGATACCGGGTGACGACCCGGTTCAGAACCCAGCCAACGCGCGGCAGCGCCCGTTGTTTCAGATCGGCACCCACGGCCAGAACCTGAAAACCGGCGGTTGCGCCTTCGGGGACCACGCCTTCAAAGCCGGGCTTGATGCCGATCACGGTACCGTCCGGGGCCAGCGTCGACTGGATCGCCCGTTCGACCGGACGGCCCGAGCCTTCGCGCACGCGCACCAGTGCCCGCAGTTTCAGAGGCAGGGGCGTCTTGCCGGTGTCCGGCAACGCCAGAGCAAAGCGGGCATGACCGGAATCGTCGGTGACAATGTCACCGGACGTGAATTCCATGCGGACCCCAAAGACCTGATCGTGGCGTCCAAACCGATACCCCGGAAAACCCTCCAGTTCACGGGCCAGGCTGACCCGTGTTTCCGCCTCGACCTTCAGACCGGCGCCGGGCGCGCCGTACAAATACCGCGCGTCCAGATCGACCATCGGCACATCCCTGACGCTGATCGGGCCTTGCTGCAGGGCCAGATCAAAATCGATCCGCTCGGGCATCAGGTCTTCGACCAGGAATTTGGCCGAGCCAAGCGCCGGCTGGTCCGGATCGGCATGGACCCGGATTTTCCACGTGCCCCGCTGGGCGGATACAGGCAGATGCACCGCCAACACACGTCCGCCGGCCCCCTGATCCTCTAACAGCGAGCGGTTGAACTCCACGCCATCGGGGCGGATGACAATCGCCGTCAGCGGCAGGTCTGCAATCGCGTCAACGCGGTGATCGCGGACCAGTGCGGTGGCATGGACGGTTTCATCCGTGCGGTATGCGCCCCGGTCCGTGCTGAGGAAGACATCGATCGGGGGCGGCGAGGGTTGTCCGGCGACACCGCGGTCCGAAAGATCGAACGCCGCGTCTTTCAGGCTGAGAAACGCGAAATCATCCCCGAGGCTGACCATGACCAGCGCCGGTGCCGCGCCGCCCGTGCCACGCGTCAGGCCGGGCGCAAATCGAGCATAGCCTTGGGCATCGGTGGTCGCAACGCCCAGAATATTGTTGTTGCGCGCGACAAGCTGCACTTCGGCACCAGCGGTAGCAACAGCGCTGCCGAGCGAGCGAACAAAGACATGCAATCCGTCTCCGCCGCTAAGCGTGGACAGCCCCAGATCGGTAACGATGAACCATTGCGCTGCGGCGTTCCCGTCGTATGGGTCTGCCCCCGGAACCCGCGCGCGCAGCACGTAGACGCCGGGCTCGAACGCCGCAATGGCGTCGCCGATGGGCAGGGCAGTTGTGACATCGCGGTTCACGTCCCGCTTCACCAGACCGGTGCCGGACCAAACCTCCTGCCCGACATTGTTGGCCAGATCACGTTCGTCCCACAGCGATAGCGGTCGCGCGAAAAATCCCCGCTGGATGGCGCGAACCAGATTGCGGTCACCGACGCGGTGGATTTTCAGATCGACTTCGGTCAGGTTGACCGTGACGATGGGAATGGCGGCGGTAACGCCCCGGGGCAGGACATAGGCCCGGCCCACAAATCGCGCCGAGGGGTCGCGGTCGCGCACATAGACGTTCAGATCGACCGATCCGGCCAACGATTCACCACTTTCGGCCGGCAGACCGGCCCGCAGGGTAAACCGATAGCGCTGGCCGTGACGGACGCCGTCGATGCAAAGCTGGCGCTCGGTCGCCTCGACCACCAGCCCGGATTCGGGCAGGCCCACATAATCGGCATAATCGACCCCGGCGGGCACCAGATTTTCGGACAGTTGCACACAAATTCTGGGAGATACGGCATTGTTGTCGACGGTATGATCCGTCACCCGGAACCCGAAAAGCGAGATCGCACGCGCCAGCGCATCCTCGGTATCCAGTCGCGGCGCAATCGCCTGTGCCAGCCGCAGCGCCGATATCGACTGCCGCCCGTTTCCGCGCAGCTCCAGCCCCTGTGCCAGGATTACCAGCGCATTCACGCGAACCCCCGGTTGCTGACCCCGCAGGTAGGCATTGATCGCCGATGATGTCGCGATCTGCTGCATTTCGCGGCGTTCGCTGCTGTCCTTGGGTTGCACGGCAAGCGCCAGCCGCGCCAGTTCCACCCAACCGCCGGCGGCATCACTCAAATTCAGGGCGGCCCCCATGAACCGCAACGCATTTGCAAGATTTCCACTTTTTTCGGCGTTGTGCGACGCCATGATCAACTGGTCGGCGGTCCATTCGTTGGAAACGTAGGTGCGCGCCAGTTCCAGGGCCTGGTTGCGCGCCTCGGCCAGGAAATGCGCGGGCAAAAATCCGAGATCGGCCAGTTTTTCGCCCTCAGCGGCCAGCACCGCGGGATCGGTCTCGTACACTCTGGCCGATGCCGCGCCTTCAAAGGGCTGAACATCGGAAACTTCGCTTTTGGGAAAGCAGGCGTTCGATTTGAAATTGAAGGTGAACGCCCGGCAAGCGCGATCCCGGAGGCAGATTTTCTGGCAGGCTTCGAACGTCGTTTCAAACACGGGATCCAGATCGGACCCGAAGAAATCCATATTCTGTGTAATCGCCAGTCGTCGTTCCGGCACGACGGTCTCTTGCGCGGTCACGGGTGATGTCAGCAGCGATCCCGGCGCAAGCAACGCCATGGTCGGAAGAACCCGGATCAGGGTGTGGAAAAACCGAGCAATCATCATATTCACCATAAACAACTGGAATCAGGGGCAACGTTCGCACGAATGTCCGAAATTTCCAACTCCGGGCCGCAAAATCCGGTTTTCCGGTGTTCGTGTTCACCGTTTCATCAGGAATCATCGTCAGAAATGGAGTCGGACAGGAGTGACGAAAGAAATCACATGCGAAAAACCGCCTGGGTATTTGGGGCGATCCTGATTTCATTTGTGGTCGCGGTCGTGACCGGCCTGTGGCTGATACGGCAGGCGGCCGCTGTGCAGGTAACGGCCCAGGCCGAAATCAACGCGCTGCTATGGTTGCGGCATAATTTCGACCAGATGGGCGGTTTCGATCATATCCTGGCGGGCGAGGATCCGAATCCGGTGGAAATTTCGCTGCTTCAGCGATCGCGCAGTTTCGTCAACGTGTTTCGGTTCAAGTTTTTCGACAGCCGCGGTCGGCTCGTCCTCTTGTCGGACGATATCGGCGGACTGGGCCCGGAGACAGGTGATCTGTATTCCCACAACGCCGTGGCGGCATCGGTCATCGGCGACGGGCAGCCCTATTCTGTCATCGCATCGGGAAAGGACCGCCCCGATCGCCCGGATCATTATACCGAAAGCTACATGCCGATCGAAGTGGACGGGCGCATCGTCGGTGTCGCCGAGGTGTATGTCGATATCAGCGATTCGCTGGTTTCCATCGAATCGTCCTTTCAAAGGGTCGGGCTGATGCTGTTCGGCCTGCTGGTCATGGCGGCGCTGGTTCCCAGCCTGTTTGTCGCCGCAACCCTGCGCCGCCTGTCGTCGGTCAACCGACATCTGTACCGGGCGCGCGAGCAGGCGGAAACTGCCAATCAGGCCAAATCGGTCTTTCTCGCCAAAATGAGCCACGAAATCCGCACGCCCATGAACGGCGTCGTCGGCATGGCCGAATTGCTGGGTGAATCAGAGTTGAACAAGGATCAGCGCCTGCTGACCCAGACCATTCGCGATTCCGGCGACGCGCTGCTGACGATCATCAACGATATTCTCGATTTTTCCAAGATCGAGGCGGACCGTCTGGAACTGGTGGCAGAACCCTTTGATCTGGAGCAGTGTACACACGACGCGCTCGCCCTGCTGCAAACGGTTGCGCGGGAAAAGAACCTCGAATTACTGGTCGACTATCAAATGGACATGCCCGCGGAATTTGTCGGCGATATCGGGCGAATTCGCCAGATCCTGACCAATCTGGCGGGCAACGCGGTCAAATTCACCGATCGCGGATACGTTCTGATCAGCATCACGAGCAGGCAAACCGACGATCAGTGGCACGAAATCAGGGTCGCGGTTCAGGACAGCGGTATCGGAATCCCGGCGGGCCAGATCGATCGGATTTTCGGTGAATTCAACCAGGTCGAGGATCAGGCCAACCGAAGATACGAAGGCACCGGACTGGGACTGGCCATTACCCAGCGCCTGATCAAGTTGATGGGGGGCGAATTGGGGGTGCATTCAACGGTCGGTTCGGGTTCTTGTTTTTCCTTCACGATCACGCTGCCGCTGGCGGGGCGGCAAAAGCAACATCAAGGCGAACCGATTGCCGGTATCTCACGGGTGCTGGTCGTGGATGATCTGAATGTCAGCCGGCGCATCGTGCAGCGACAGCTTGGCATTCCGGGGCTCAAAGTTACCCTTTGCAGCAGTGAAAAGGACGCGCTGGATCTGGTTCGACGCACCGCCGGTGAAGGATTCGACGCGATCCTGACAGAACATCGTTTGCCGGGTCTGAACGCGGTGAAACTGGGCGAGAATTTGCGGGAAATTGGATGCAAGGCACCGATTATCCTGACGAGTTCCGACGGGCCGAATGCCGGTGCTGCGCCAAAGAAATTCCCGTTTGCCGCACGATTGCACAAACCGATGCTGCGACGAGATGTGCGGTATGGGTTGGAAAATCTCGGCAACAAGAACGCGAATCCTGGAACCAGAGCGGCAAAGAAATCCAAGGCACCCATCGTTCTGAAACGGAAAATCCGCGTGCTTACCGCCGAGGACAACCGCACAAACCGTCTGGTTCTGGACAAGATGCTTGCCGGTCTGAACATCGACCTTGATTTCGCTTTTGACGGGCATGAAGCCATCCGAAAATGGGAGGCGGGTGAATATGACATGGTGTTCATGGATATCTCGATGCCGAAACTGGACGGGATCGAGGCCACGGGAAAAATCCGTGACATCGAAGCGAAGACAGGCCGTGCACCGGTCCCTATCGTGGCCATGACGGCCCATGCCATGACCGGAGACGCCGCGCGATTTCAGGCAGCGGGCATGGACCATTATCTGACAAAACCGTTGAGCAAATCCCTGATTCTGGAAAAAATCGACGAAATCATCCGCGCGGCACCGGACAACGCACCAAACTGAACGGTAGCGACGCGGGCGTGACCTCTGTCGACCCTCCGGGGCCGGGCGGTCGGCCGTCCGATCGATGGGTGCCCGCCGCCGGATTGATATCTGTTCATGATGGCTCGACCACAGCGCTGGCAAGAACCCGGTACGCCGGGCCCGGACACGGACGCGCTGGCCCCGGTCGCCTGCTTCACATCCATTGCGCGGTCCGTTGCGCATTTACCCGGGATTCAATGCGTTTGCGGCCCTGTCAGGACCAGTCAAAGAGTGCAGACCACCATCCGAAGAAAGGTTCGGCCGCGTTGGCACGGCAAGACACTTGCCGGCGCAGAGCAAGCCGCGACGTCAGAAAATCGCGGCGTTTCCCTGAACATCCGGCTTGGTGCCAGCCCCGGGAAAACATTGCAGCTCAAGATGCAAGCGGTTCCAGCCACCCACGCGCTGATAGGTGACCGAGCGCGCGAGACGCCAGATCAGCGGCCAACCAAATCCACCTTCCGGCAGGTTTTCGATTTCCCGGGGAATCCCGGGCATGGTCGCATCGGGCAGTCTGGCATCGGGGATCGGCCGGCCGGAATCCGTCACCACGATATCAAGCACACCTGCGCAGCGACTGATATCCAGCCAGACCAACGCGGCGGGATCATCCGAACAGGCATGTTCCACCACGTTATTCAGGACTTCAGCCAGAACCAGGCCGGCCTTTTCCGTCGAAGCGACGTCCATACCGGCGCGTATCCAGAACCGATGCAGCAAGACCATTGCATGGCGGACCTGCGCCATATCCGCCGGCAGGGTCAGGCGCAGCCGTTGATCCCTGCACGGGCCTTCTTGCGGCAGCGACAACATTCCGGTGATCAGCCAGCGGAACCCATGGCGGTCGACCCGCCATCGTTCCCCATCGCCTGCGCCGCGTTTTCGAAGATCGAAAAAACCGAATCCATTCGGGTCAACCTGAAGACCCGTTCCACCGGCGGCGTCAGCCCGGCGATGTCGAATTTCTGGCCGGGATCGAGGGCCTTATAAACCGCAACGATCGCGCCCAGCCCGCTGCTGTCCAGAAACTGCACCTCGCACAGGTCCAGAATGATCCGATCCGCCCCACGCCCGATCATTTCACGGAAACGTTCCTTGAACTGCACCGCCATACCGGCATCGAGCCGCGCACCCCGACACCTTATCAGCGCGGTGCGACCAACTAATTCACAATCAAGTTCCATGGTCATCCCTGTGTGTTTGCCGCCCGATCATCGTGCCCGCGGCTTAACCAATCCTTTCCGCCGCACACATTTCTCGCGACGTTCCCTGCAGACCTTGCCCACTGGCGAAAAGGCTGTGATACAAAGACCCAAATCCACCAGATCCGAGGCAAAGATATGGACCCTGTCATCATATCCGGCGCAGCACGAACCCCGATGGCCGGGTTTCAGGGCGCATTTTCGAACGTTACCGCTGCTGCATTGGGGGGCGCGGCGATCCGCGCGGCGCTTGATGCCGCCGCCGGCGATGACACGCAGGTAACGGAGTTGCTGATGGGGTGCGTGCTGCCCGCGGGACAGGGGCAGGCGCCCGCCCGGCAAGCCGGATTTGCGGCGGGACTGGGCGAGGATATTCCGGCGACGACGGTCAACAAGATGTGCGGCTCGGGCATGAAAACCGTGATGATGGCGCATGATCAACTGGCGCTCGGACACGGCGAGACCATCGTCGCGGGCGGGATGGAAAGCATGACGAACGCCCCCTATCTGCTGGCGAACATGCGCAACGGTGCCCGGCTGGGCCATTCCGGCGCGCAGGACCACATGTTTCTGGACGGGCTGGAAGACGCCTATGACAAGGGCCGCCTGATGGGCACCTTTGCCGAGGATTGCGCCGAAAAGTTCCAGTTCACACGCGAGGCTCAGGACGAATATGCGATCACGTCGCTGAACAACGCCCTTGCCGCGCAGGAAAGCGGCGCGTTCACCGCCGAAATCGCGCCCGTCACCGTGCGGACGCGCAAGGGCGAAAATGTTGTCGACGCCGACGAACAACCGAAATCCGCACGGCCCGACAAGATCCCCGCCCTGAAACCGGCATTCCGGCAGGGCGGCACGGTGACGGCTGCGAATGCCTCGTCGATTTCCGACGGGGCGGCGGCGCTGGTTCTGACGCGCCGGTCGGCGGCAGAGGCTGCGAACATGCAGAACCACGCCCGGATCGTCGGCCATGCCAGCCACGCGCAGGCGCCCGGCTGGTTCACGACGGCTCCGGTTCCGGCCACGCAAAAGCTGCTTCGCGAAATCGGCTGGTCGGTACGAGATGTCGACCTGTGGGAAGTGAACGAAGCCTTCGCCGTCGTGCCCATGGCCTTCATGCGCGAACTGAATGTTCCGCGTGAAATCGTCAACGTGAACGGCGGCGCCTGCGCGCTGGGCCACCCGATCGGCGCGTCGGGCGCACGGATCATCGTGACGCTCTTGCACGCGCTGAGGGCGCGCGGCCTGAAACGCGGCATTGCGGCCATCTGCATCGGCGGCGGCGAGGGAACAGCGGTGGCGATCGAGCGGCCGTGATGCCCGGTTGATTTGCGGTCAGGGTTGCGAATGCCCCGGTCGCCGTGCCGGCGGCATGCGATCGGCGTGACGGGTTGGCAGATGCTGACGGGTGCCACCACCGGACCTAATCATGAAAGCAGAGTGACACGGATTCACGCGGGCCGGTATTGTCCAGAGGTTTCCGGAGAAACGCAACGGTTTGCAAGTCTCGACGCTACCGCCAGGCAACCATCGAGATCGCAGGGCCGCCGGGGTGATCCACATTGTCCGCGACAATTCGGATGTTTTTGTAGCCGAACGTCTCCAGTGCCTTGGTCATCGCGCCCTGTGTGATCCGATTGCAGAACGGCGCCGTGCCGCCATAGGCGCGCGAAGGACGTTCGGGATAGTCGTATCGGAAATAGCGGCACCGGAAACCGTGGCCCTCGTAATCGCTTCCCTTGGTCCATTTTCGGACCGACTTTTCCGGAACGTAGTGGGTCCACAAAAACAGTCGGTCCGACTTGCGGCTGATCCGGTACAGCAATTCAACCGGGTCCTCCATATGATAGAGAACGCCGCTGGCAAAGATGAGATCGAAGCTTTCGTCCGAATCGCCGAGATACTCGACGAAATCTCCAAGCAGGAACGTGGCGCGGGATTTCAGGATATTCTTGGCCACAAGCGCCCTGAGAAAGATGTGGGGGTTGGCCTCGATCCCCAGCACGTCGGCCCCCAGTTGTTCAAGCTGGTAGCTGTGCCCACCTTCCAGACATCCCAGATCAAGGACACGCCACCCGGTTATGTCGCCGAATTGCTCGGCCACGATATTCGGACGTAAATCCTTTTCCTTGAAAAACAGGACCGCCGAGCCGTTCTGGTAACCCGGAATTCGGCTGACCCATCCCGGAGAAAGCAGATCAATCGCGTTGATATGCGCCGCCGGTTCGGTCACGAAATCCTTGCCGCTGAACCTCTGAAGTTTAATGTCCAAAATGCGTCCCACTCCGTCGGCCCACCGGAAAGAGGTCCGGCAGTGTTTCCCAAGCCACATAGAGGGTCCACATATCCCCCATGGCTGATCACACAATAGTATAGGGCAGTCTTGTGCGGCCCTCTAGGCATTTTCCGCCCGACGGCAGGTGCAGACGGGGATGCCGGGCACTAGGAAACGCCCAAAAGGCTGCAAGGCCCCTGCCCCCGGACATAACCGCTCGCGTACGGGATGCAGGGCCGGGTGGCGCCAGCGGATTGTCCGGGTGACTGCGGGCGCTGTCCGGACAATCAGGTCAGTTTCTGGAGACGCATGTCCCCCATACCCCTTGAATGGGGTAATAGTCCCCCTGCAATTCAACGCTGACTTTGACCTTGCCGGTGCTGCGGATGAAAAGGTACTTGTAGTGACCGGTGGTGCCCGAATTCTTGTCGAAATTCACCTTATACCGCCATTTGAGTCGCGATCCGTCGTTCTGCGTGACGTTGCCGGTGGACGGGCCGATCTTGGCAGTTGAACCCTCGATCACGTGACGCTGTTGCTTTGCAACAGATTCCTGCAGGAATTGGGTCTTGTAGTGGGGATCGGTGTATTGCGTAAACGTGCAATCCAACGTTTCCGCGTTGGCAGCGCCAGCAATCAGAATGGTTCCGGCCAAGGTGGCGGTCAGGTGGCGGTCGTATTCAATATTCATGACAATCTCCGGTTTTCAAAATTTGTTGTTCGTCGATTATACAAGAAAATGGTCGCATCAGGAAAAGTTATGGTCGGCCGCTGAAGTTGTTTGCTTCGTTTGGCGCACGCAGGAATGCGCTTGGCTCAACTTTCCGGCGACGTTTTTTGTACCCCGGGGACCCACGCATACCCGTTCTCGCACAGGATAAAGGCCTCGCGCAGGCCGTGTGGTTTGTCTTTCGGTTCCTGCAGGATCGTTGCGGCATGGATCGATGCGACGGCCCGTTTGACCGCCCGGTCGGGATCGGAACCGTAAAGCCTGATCTCGATACCACCGCCGCGCGGCCCGGATTCCGGCAACAGCGACAGCAGCGGGTTGGCGTGATACGTGCCGTCGGCGTGCAACTGAAACACCTGATCGCCATAGGTCAGGATCGCGAAGTCGGCGGAGACCTGAAAGGCCCGCATGCCAAATACATCCACCAGAAACCCGGCCAACGAACCCACATCACGCACCAGCAGGTTAAGGCCAAGCCCGGTCAGGCTGCGTCCGAATTCGTCGGCCTTGACGGTTTCAAAATCCATCCTTTGTCGCTCCTTGCGCCGCGAAAGCGGGGTTGAACCACCCCCGCCCTGCGTGGCAGTCTTGGCTATGCGAGACAAAGATGCAAATCCCCTGAAAACCTGGCCGGAATCCGCCGCAAGGCTGGTCGCCGTCGCGGCGGGTCGTGAACCGGCCGATCTGGTGATCCGAAACTGCCGCTGGGTCAACGTTCACAGCCGCGAGGTTCTGGACGAAAGCGATCTGGCCATCGCGGACGGGCGCTTTGCCTATTGCGGGCCGGATGCGTCGCATTGCATCGGTGCCGCGACCGAAATCATCGATGCCAAGGGCCAATACGCCATTCCGGGCCTGTGCGATGCCCACATGCATATCGAAAGCGGCATGTTGACGCCGGGCCAGTTTGCCCGCGCAGTGATTCCCCACGGCACCACGACCATGTTCACCGATCCGCACGAAATCGCCAACGTGCTGGGCCTGCCCGGTGTCAGGATGATGCACGACGACGCGATGGCGCAACCGGTGAACATCTTCACGCAGATGCCGTCCTGTGCGCCCTCGGCTCCGGGGCTGGAAACCACGGGCGTCGAACTTGGCCCAGAAGAGGTGGCCGAAGCAATGCGATGGCCGGGCATCATCGGTCTGGGCGAAATGATGAACTTTCCCGGCGTGGTGAATGGCGACGAAAAGATGCTGGCCGAGATCGCGGCAACACAGAACGCAGGCAAAACCGTGGGCGGCCATTACGCCAGCCCCGATCTTGGCCCGGCGTTTCATGCCTATGCCGCAGGGGGGCCTGCCGACGATCACGAGGGGACCCGGGAAGAGGATGCCATCGCCCGCGTCCGGCAGGGTATGCGCGCCATGCTGCGGCTGGGAAGCGCGTGGTATGATGTGGAAAGCCAGATCACGGCGGTTACGCAGCGCGGCCTTGATCCACGCAATTTCATCCTTTGCACCGATGATTGCCATTCCGCAACGCTGGTGAACGAGGGCCACATGAACCGCGTGGTTCGCCACGCCATTGCCTGCGGATGCGAGCCGCTGGTCGCGCTGCAGATGGCGACGATCAACACGGCCACGCATTTCGGGTTGGAACGCGAACTTGGCTCGATCACACCGGGTCGTCGCGCTGATCTGGTGCTGACGGATGATCTGACGGAATTGCCGATCAACCGGGTGATCGCGCGCGGCAACATGGTGGCTGCGAACGGGGCGCTGACGGTTGATGCGGTCCCGTTTGTCTGGCCCGATATCGCGCGCAAAACCGTCCGGCTGGGAAAATCGCTGCGCGACGCCGATTTTGAAATCGCGGCACCCGAGGGCGCGAACCGCGTCAAGGTCAGGGTGATCGGCGTGATCGAAAATCAGGCCCCGACCAAGGCGCTGAGCGCGGATCTTGCGGTCCGCGATGGTCTGGTCAGCGGCGACGAAACCAAGGACGTGTGCCAGATCGCGCTGGTGGAGCGTCACCGCGCCACCGGCGATGTGACCAACGCATTCGTTTCGGGATTCGGTTACAAGGGGGAATGCGCCATTGCGTCGACCGTTGCCCATGACAGCCACCACATGATCGTTGTCGGCACCTCGCGCCGTGACATGGCACTTGCCGCCAACCGGCTGGGCGAAGTGGGCGGCGGCGTGACCGTCTGGAAGGACGGGCAGGAAATCGCGCTTGTGCGCCTGCCGATTGCCGGGTTGATGTCGGATGCGCCCGCCGAAGAGGTCGCGGCGGCCGCGGAACAGATGGTCGCCGCGATGGCCGAATGCGGCGCGACCATCAACAACGGCTACATGCAGCATTCGCTGTTGGCGCTGGTGGTGATCCCGGAATTGCGCATTTCCGATGTCGGGCTGATTGATGTCACGCGGTTTGAAAAAACCGACCTGTTCGAGGTGGGTTGATCATGGATCAGACCGGTTCGTCCATGCCACTGGCCACGCCCCCTGCCATCCCGCCGCAAGAGTTTGACGACGCCGCGAAAGCGGTCGCGCACCTGATCGATTTGTTCGACCACGCCACGGAATTCCTGAAAAATGCGTTTCAGACCACCTTGGGCGGGCTGGCCCCGGAATCCCGGTTCCGGGCGTATTACCCGGAAATCCGGCTGACGACCTCGTCCTTTGCCCAGATCGACAGCCGGCTTGCCTTTGGCCATGTGGCCGAGCCAGGCACGTATGCCACCACGATTACCCGACCCCGATTATTCGCAAATTACCTGACGCAGCAGATCTCGTTGCTGCTGGAAAACCACAATGTGCCGGTGCAGGTGGCGCCTTCGGCAACGCCGATGCCGGTTCATTTCGCGCTGGGCGGCGATGTTGCCATTTCCGGCCCCCAGGCGGGATTTGATTTTCCGTTGCGCGATATTTTCGATGTGCCCGATCTCAGCACCACCAACGACGAAATCGTCAACGGATTTCTGACGCGCGACAGTGCCGGCGTCGGGCCGCTGGCACCGTTCACCGCCCAGCGCGTCGATTATTCACTGGCGCGTCTCGCACATTATACCGCGACGGCGCCCGAGCATTTTCAGAACCACATCCTGTTCACCAACTACAAATTCTATGTCGATGAGTTCTCGCGATTTGCCGAGTCAACGCTTGGCGATCCCAATACCGCCTACTGCGAATTCGTCGGACCGGGCAACACGGTCTTTCGTGCGGGCGATGCCATTTCCGAGCCACCGGAAGTGCCGCAAATGCCGGCCTTTCACCTGAAATGCCCCGATGGCAGCGGCATCACGCTGGTAAATATCGGTGTCGGCCCGTCAAACGCCAAGACCGCAACCGACCACATCGCGGTGCTGCGTCCGCATGCCTGGCTGATGCTGGGACATTGCGCCGGCTTGCGAAACACCCAGAGCCTTGGCGATTTCGTGCTGGCCCACGCCTATCTGCGCGAGGATCACGTGCTGGACGACGATCTTCCTGTCTGGGTCCCGGTCCCGGCGCTGGCGGAAATTCAGGTGGCGCTGGAGCATGCGGTCGAAGAGGTGACGCAGTTTTCGGGGTATGACCTGAAACAGATCATGCGGACCGGGACGGTGGCCACCATCGACAACCGTAACTGGGAACTGCGCGATCAGTCGGGCCCGGTGCAACGTCTCAGCCAGTCCCGCGCGATCGCGCTGGACATGGAAAGCGCGACCATTGCCGCCAACGGTTTTCGCTTCCGAGTGCCGTATGGAACCCTTCTTTGTGTGTCGGACAAGCCATTGCATGGCGAGCTGAAATTGCCGGGAATGGCCTCTGAATTCTACCGCACACAGGTCAAGAAACATCTGAAAATAGGGATTCGCGCGATGGAATCCCTACGGGATATGCCGCTGGAGCGCCTGCATTCGCGCAAGCTGCGCAGCTTCGAGGAAACGGCTTTTCTGTAATCGGGGCGCATTTTGCGCGTCAAACCGCCGAAATGGCCGGATTTTGGCCGATTCCGGTGTACAAACGATTGAGTCGTCCCCCAGTATCTAGTTAAATGCGGCCAATGTACCTCAAGGGGTCGTATAACAACACAGGATGGAACCATGACAAAACCAATGACCAAGACCCAGCTCGTCGCCGCACTGGCCGAAGCCACCGGCAGCGACAAGGCCTCGGCCAACCGTTCGCTTGAGGCGCTGACAGGCATCATATCGCGCGAAGTTGCCGGCGGCGGGGCGGTTACCCTGCCGGGTCTCGGCAAATTCATGTGCCGCGACCGCCCGCAACGCATGGTCCGCAACCCGGCAACCGGCGAGCAGTTCATGAAAGAGGCCGACCGCGTCGTCAAGGTGACCATCGCCAAGGCGCTGAAGGACGTAATCAACACCTGATCGGATTTTCGGGCTTAAGTTCCGACCGGAATCGAGTTTAAGGTCGCCCTTGGGGCGGCCTTTTCTGTCCGGGGGGAGACGATTGGACATTCGATCTGCGGCAATGGGACTGGCATTCGTGGTGATGTGGAGCAGCGCCTTTACGTCCGCGCGGATCATCGTTGCGGACGCGCCTCCGCTTAGTGCGCTGTCGCTCAGGTTTCTGATATCCGGCCTGATCGCGGTTCTGCTGGCAGTCATGCAGGGACAATCCTTCAGGCTCACCCGCGCGCAGTGGTCGGCGACCGTCGTATTCGGAATTTGCCAGAATGGCCTTTATCTGGGCCTGTTCTTCGTGGCGATGCAGTGGATTGGTGCGGGGCTGGCCGCGATCATCGCCAGCGCCATGCCGTTGGTCGTGGCTTTTCTGAGTTGGGTCTTCCTGAAAGAGCGCGTTGGATGGGCCGGTGTTATCGGGTTGATCGCCGGATTTGGTGGCGTCGCGCTGATCATGAGCGGTCGCGTTTCCACCCAGTCGGTGGCTCCATTCGGGCTGGTGATTTGCGGGATTGGCGTTCTGGCGCTGGCGGTTGCGACGATGCTGGTGCGCGGGGCCACATCCGGCGGCAACATCATCATGATCGTGGGATTGCAGATGCTGATCGGCAGTGCTGCGCTGTCGATCCCGGCTCTGCTGACCGAGACGTTCGTCGTTGATTGGTCGCCGACGCTGGTGCTGGCCTTTGCCTATACCATCCTGGTGCCGGGGTTGCTGGCCACCTGGGTCTGGTTTCGACTGGTCGGGCGGATCGGCAGCACCAATGCAGCGACCTTTCATTTTCTCAACCCGTTTTTCGGCGTGGCGATTGCGGCGATCATTCTGGCAGAGCAATTCGGGTGGCGCGATATGGTCGGTGTGGTGATCATCACGGCGGGCATTCTGGCCGTGCAACTGACAAAGCCCGCTTCGCGTCTGCATGAGCCGGCGTCCCGCCCCTGACGGAAACCCGCTCCCGTCCGGAATCGTTACAATACCCTGACGGCATTGTGACATGGGGCGATGAAACCGTGTCATGACGGATGCCGGATTTTGCCCTATGCCCGGTGCAGAAATCGGGAGTGTGTCGTTGGAATTGGTGTTCGGGTATCTCGCCGGGTTGTTGACGTTGATCAACCCTTGTGTCCTGCCGGTGTTGCCGATCGTGCTGGGCGCGTCGGTACAGGCCAACCGGCACGGGCCGCTGGCGCTGGCGGCGGGAATGGGTCTGAGTTTCGTGACGCTGGGCCTGTTCGTGGCGACGGTCGGCTATTCATTGGGCCTGACCGATACGCGCTTATCGGAAATCGGTGCCGTGCTGATGATCGGTTTCGGCGTGATCCTGCTTGTCCCGGGCTTTGCGCATGGCTTTGAACTGGCAACCGCGGGCGTAGCCGCCGGGGCGGACAACCGGATCGACACGCTTGATCAGTCGGGCCTTCGCGGCCAGTTCGTTGGCGGCGCGCTGTTGGGCGCGGTCTGGTCGCCCTGCGTCGGGCCGACACTGGGCGGCGCGATTTCGCTGGCGTCGCAGGGTCAGAACCTGGTCTGGGCGGCAATGATCATGACCAGCTTTGCGCTGGGCATCGGTACGATCATCGTCGCACTCGGCTATGGGACGCGTGCCGTCATCCTGCGCCGCCAGGCCCAATTGCGCCGGATCGCGAGCAGCGCCCGTCCGGTGATGGGGGTGCTGTTCATTGCGGTTGGCCTGTTGATCCTCACCAAGTTCTATCGGGTGATCGAAGGTTGGGCGCTCGATATCATGCCGTTCTGGTTGCAAGACCTTTCGGTCGTATTCTGAGTCTACAGGGAGATTGGATATGAAGAGACGCGATTTCATGGTGCTGGCCGGTTCTGCGGCCGTCCTGTCATTTGTCAGCGAGGCTGGCGCTGAGTCGGTCAAATATTCCGAAGGCGTGGTCGAGGAACAACTGGCGGCGGGGAAAACGGTATTTCTGGATTTCTTTACCACATGGTGCCCGACCTGCCGTTCACAGGAACGCGCCATCGGCGGCCTGCGAGTCAAGAACCCGGCCTATGACGAAAACATGGTTTTCATCATGATCGACTGGGATTTTCACGCCAGTTCCCCGATCTCCAAGAAACTGAAAATCCCGCGTCGATCGACCTTGGTCGTGTTGCGCGGAGATCAGGAACTGGGGCGCATTGTCGCCGGAACCAGCCCTGTCCAGATCAAGAAACTGATGAATCTGGGGTTGCCGGCAAGCTGAACCATCGGCGAATTGTCTATCCGATACGGCCCTGGTTTTCCCCGACCTGCCCGCGGTGCAGCAGCAGATGGTCCAGCAACACGCAGGCCATCATCGCCTCGCCCACGGGCACGGCACGGATGCCGACGCAGGGGTCGTGGCGGCCCTTGGTCACGATCTCGGTGGGTTCGCCTGCTTTGGTGATCGTCGCGCGGGGCTTCAGGATCGAACTCGTGGGTTTCACGGCAAAGCGACAGACAACATCCTGTCCGGTCGATATCCCACCCAGAATGCCGCCCGCATGATTGGACGAAAAGACCGGTTGCCCGTCATCGCCGATATTTATCTCGTCCGCGTTCTCTTCGCCGGTCAACGTTGCCGCTTGCAGCCCCGTGCCGATTTCCACCGCCTTGACCGCATTGATGGACATCATCGCCGTCGCGATATCGGTGTCGAGCTTGGCGTAAACCGGAGCGCCCAGACCGGCAGGCACACCCGACGCGACCAGTTCGATCACGGCACCGACGGAATTGCCGTCCTTGCGGAGCGCGGCCAGGTATGCCTCCCAGGCAGACGCCGCTTTCGCATCCGGTGTCCAGAAAGCGTTTCGTTCGATCTGCGCCATGTCCATCGTGTCGCGGTCGATCCGGTGAGGCCCCATCTGCACCATGTAGCCGGTGATTTTCACGCCCGGCATCAGCGCCTTGATCGCCGCCCGCGCCACACCGCCCGCCGCCACGCGCGAGGCGGTTTCCCGCGCGCTGGACCGCCCACCGCCGCGTGGATCACGGATGCCGTATTTCTGCCAGTAGGTGATATCGGCATGTCCGGGGCGAAATTTATCGGCGATGTCCGAATAATCCTTGCTGCGCTGATCGGTGTTGCGGATCAAAAGCTGGATCGGATGGCCGGTGGTTTTACCCTCAAATACCCCCGACAGAATCTCGACCTGATCGGCCTCTTGCCGCTGTGTGGTGTACTTGCTTTGCCCGGGTCTGCGCCGGTCAAGCCAGTGCTGCAGCATCCCCGCATCCAGCGCAACATTCGGCGGACAGCCATCGACCACGGCGCCCAAAGCCGGCCCGTGGCTTTCGCCCCAGGTGGTCACGCGGAACAGACGACCGAAAGAGTTGGTAGACATTGGCGGCTCCTTTGGGGCGGGTTATGCCCCAGAGACCCGAGCGTGCCAAGCCCGCAACCGCCACCGACGCGTTCCCGTACCAATTCCGCCCGTAGGTCGGACAATTGTCCGACCTACCATCGGTCCCGCCGGGTGCACCTTCAAATTCGCTTGCGCGCCCGGAGTCCTCGGCCTAAATTCGCGTCACCTCGGGGTGCCCGTCTGGGCTGAGATGCGACCACCGCAAAACCCGTTGAACCTGAACCGGGCAATGCCGGCGGAGGGAAGGTAAACGACTTCATCGTCCGAACCCCACCCGCGCCAGTCGCCAAAATAGGAGGATCGGATGATCCGTGTTTCCCTGATCGCCGTCGGGCTTGCCGTGGCATTTGCGGGTATCGCGCCCGCCGCAGAAAAGCCCGTTCTGAATGTATACACCTACGACAGCTTCGTTTCGGACTGGGGCCCCGGCCCTGCCATCCAAAAATCGTTCGAGGCGACGTGCCGCTGTGAGTTGAAATTCACCGCCGTGGGGGATGGTGCGGCGCTGCTGGCCCGCATCCAGCTTGAAGGTGCCCGCAGCAAGGCCGATGTCGTGCTAGGGCTGGATACCAACCTGACGGCCCGCGCCGCCGAAACCGGGCTATTCGCGCCGCATGGGCAAAGCCCGGCACAGCTTGCCTTGCCGGTGGCATGGACGGATGAACTGTTCCTGCCCTATGACTGGGGCTATTTCGCATTCGTATACGACAAGACCAGACTGGCCGAAGTGCCCACCAGCTTTGCCGATCTCGCGGCGGCGCCCGAATCCCTGAAAATCGTCATTCAGGACCCGCGCAGTTCAACGCCGGGGCTGGGTCTGCTGATGTGGATCAAGGCCGCCTATGGCGACCAGGCCCCGGCCATCTGGTCCGGGCTCGCGCCACATATCCTGACCGTGACCAAGGGCTGGACCGAAGCCTATGGCATGTTTCTCGCCGGTGAGGCGGACATGGTGCTTTCCTATACCACCTCGCCCGTCTACCACGTGATTGCCGAGGACGACGCGACCAAGGCCGCCGCCGTCTTCGGCGAAGGCCACTACCTTCAGATCGAGGTCGCAGGCAGGCTGAAGGCAAGCCCGGAGCCGGAACTGGCACGCCAATTCCTGCAATTCATGCTGAGCGATGCCTTTCAGTCGATTATCCCGACCACCAACTGGATGTATCCGGCGGTACGGACCAAGGCCGCCCTGCCAGAGGCCTTTGCCACACCGGTCAGCCCGGACAAGGCCTTGCTGCTTGCCCCCCGGGACGCTGCGGAAATCCGGGAACAGGCGCTTCAGGAATGGCTTACCGCGCTCAGCAACTGACCCCGGCAACACTTGCCGGGGTTGGCGTGGCGGCGGGCTTGTTCTGCCTCTGCGCCGGGACGCTTGGCGTCGTTGCCCTTTGGGCACAGGGGCCCGTGGAACTGAAATCGGCTGATTTCGCTGCAATCCGGTTCACGGTCACGCAGGCGGTGATTTCCGCAATTCTGAGCGCGGCGCTGGCAATTCCGCTGGCGCGTGCGCTGGCGCGACACCGGTTCCCCGGGCGGGCGCTGATGGTCACGCTGCTTGGCGCGCCCTTCATTCTGCCGGTCATTGTTGCGGTGTTGGGGCTGCTGGCGGTTTACGGGCGCGGTGGCATCGTCAGCCAGGCGCTCGAACCGCTGGGGCTTGGTCCGCTGAATATCTACGGATTGCCCGGCGTGGTGTTGGCGCATGTGTTCTTCAACCTGCCATTGGCGACGCGCCTGATCCTGCTGGGGTGGCATGCGATCCCGGCCGAACATTTCCGGCTGGCAGCGCAGCTTGGCATGGGGCCGCGCGAGGTTGCCCGGTGGCTGGAGCGCCCGATGTTGCGCAGCGTCCTGCCGGGGGTGCTGGCAACGGTGTTTCTGCTGTGCATCGCCAGTTTCGCCGTCGCACTGACGCTGGGCGGCGGGCCAAGGGCCACCACGGTCGAACTGGCAATCTATCAGGCGTTCCGGTTCGACTTTGACCTTGGCAAGGCCGCCACTTTGGCGCTGGTTCAATTCGTGCTGTCGCTTGCGGCGGCGATGGCGGCATGGCGGTTCGCCCGACCCGGAGGATTTGGCACCGGGCTCGACACGCCGATCCGTCGCTGGGACCGGCAGACCGGGGCGGGACTGGCGGGCGATGTGGCCATTCTGTTTTTCAGCGCCGCGTTTGTTCTGCTGCCGCTGGTGATGATCCTGTGGCGCGGTGTTGTGCCGATGCTGTCCCTGCCGATGGTGGTCTATCTTGCCGCATTGCGATCGGTTCTGGTGGCGCTGGCATCGGCGGGTCTGGCCCTGGCGATGGGGCTTTGCCTGTCGCTGGCAATTGCGCGGCTTGAAAACCGCCGCAGGTTGGGGGCCGGGGTGCTGGAATCCGCCGGCTATCTGTCGATTGCGGCCTCACCGATGGTGATCGGCACCGGGTTGTTCATCGTGGTGTTTCCGCTGGTTGATCCGGCCCGGGTCGCGCTGCCGCTGATCACGCTCGTCAACGCGTTGATGAGCCTGCCATTTCTTCTTCGGGTTCTGATCCCCGCGGTTCGGGAGGTCGAAACCGGGTACGGGCGGCTTTCAAGCGGTCTTGGCATTCACGGCACCAGCCATTTTCGCCTGATTCTGTGGCCACGCATCCGACCTGCCGCGGGATTTGCCACCGGGCTTGCCGCAGCTTTGTCGATGGGTGATCTGGGCGTTGTCGCCCTGTTTGCCGAGCCGGATCGCGCGACGCTGCCCCTGATGATCTACCGACTGATGGGGGCGTACAGGATGGATATGGCAAACGGTGCCGCGTTGTTGCTGGTGATCGTTTCCGTGCTAATGTTCCGGTTCTTTGAACGCAGTGGCCGACGCGATGCTTGAATTTGACGATGTGCGGATAAGGCAGGGTGGGTTTGCGCTGTCGGTTGGCTGGCGGGTGGATACGCCTAAAAAACTGGCCGTGATCGGTCCGTCGGGCGGTGGAAAATCCACGCTTCTGGCGGCAATCGCCGGGTTCACCGAACTCCAAAGCGGGCGCATATTGCACGATGGCCGGGATATCGCGGACCTCGCGCCGGGCACGCGGCCGGTCAGTCTTCTGTTTCAGAGCCATAACCTTTTTCCCCATCTCACCGTTGCTCAGAATATCGGTC
>CAZRLO010000035.1:0-25502 GCA_964600965.1 uncultured Rhodobacter sp. | reverse complement strand
ATCGAGGCCGAGGCGGCGATGCTGGGGCAGCCGATCTCGATGCTGATCCCCGAGGTAGTGGGTTTCCGGCTGACCGGCGAAATGGTCGAAGGCACCACCGCCACCGATCTGGTGCTGAAGGTCGTTCAGATGCTGCGCGCCCACGGCGTGGTTGGCAAATTCGTTGAATTCTTCGGCCCCGGACTGGACCGTCTGCCGCTGGCCGACCGCGCCACCATCGCCAACATGGCCCCGGAATACGGCGCAACCTGCGGCTATTTCCCCATCGATTCCGAGACGCTGCGTTACATGCGTGTGTCCGGGCGCGACGAAGATCGGATCGCGCTGGTCGAAGCCTATGCGCGCGAAAACGGCCTGTGGCGCGACGCGGATTATGCGCCCGTCTATACCGACACGCTGGAACTGGATATGGGCAGCATCGTCCCGGCAATTTCGGGACCCAAACGCCCGCAGGATTTCGTGGCGCTGTCGGACGCAAAAACCGCGTTTGCGCGCGAAATGGCCGAAACCTTCAAGCGCCCGATGGACAAGACGGTCGCGGTCCGGGGCGAAGACTATGCGATGATGTCCGGCAAGGTTGTAATCGCGTCGATCACGTCCTGCACCAACACGTCGAACCCTTATGTGATGATCGGTGCCGGGCTGGTGGCGCGCAAGGCCCGCGCGCTGGGGCTGAACCGGCAACCGTGGGTCAAGACCTCGCTCGCGCCGGGCTCCAAGGTGGTCAGCGAATATCTGGAGGCGGCGGGGCTACAGGCCGATCTGGATGCCATCGGCTTCAATCTGGTCGGGTATGGCTGCACCACATGCATCGGCAATTCCGGCCCGCTTCAGCCCGAAATCAGCGAGGCGATCCACGCGGGCGATCTGGTCGCGACCAGCGTTCTGAGCGGCAACCGCAATTTCGAGGGGCGGATTTCCCCCGATGTTCGCGCCAACTACCTGGCCAGTCCGCCGCTGGTGGTGGCCTATGCGTTGGCCGGGACGATGGATATCGATCTGAGTTCACAGCCGCTGGGGCAGGGCAGCGACGGGGGCGATGTCTATCTGCGCGACATCTGGCCAACCCAGGCGGAAATCGCCGAACTGGTCGACAGGACGGTCACGCGCGAGGCGTTTCAGGCGAAATACGCCGACGTGTTCGCGGGCGATGAAAAATGGCAGGCGGTGGAAACCACCGACAGCCTGACCTATGACTGGCCCACCGCCAGCACCTATGTGCAGAACCCGCCCTATTTTCAGAACATGGCGAAGGCCGCCGGCAGAATCGAAAATATCGAAAGCGCGCGCATTTTGGCGCTGCTGGGCGACATGGTCACGACCGATCACATCTCGCCCGCCGGTTCGTTCAGCGAAACATCGGCTGCGGGCCAGTATCTGACCGACCATCAGGTCGCGGTGCGCGAATTCAACTCCTATGGCTCACGGCGGGGCAATCATCAGGTGATGATGCGCGGCACATTCGCCAATATCCGCATCCGAAACGAGATGCTCGACGGCGTCGAAGGCGGTTATACCACCGGGCCCGATGGCGACGAAATGTCGATTTTCGACGCCGCGATGGCCTGGCAGGCACAGGACACGCCGCTGGTGGTGTTCGGCGGGGCGCAATACGGGGCCGGCTCCAGCCGGGACTGGGCGGCCAAGGGCACGTCGCTTTTGGGCGTGAAGGCGGTGATTGCCGAAAGCTTCGAACGTATCCACCGCTCCAATCTGGTTGGCATGGGCGTCATTCCGTTTGAATTCACCGGCGGTGCCACGCGCAAGACGCTGGGGCTGACGGGACGGGAAAGCGTCTCGATCAACGGTCTGGCGGCCGGCCTTGCACCGCAGGCCGAGGTGCCCTGCACCATCACGAGTGACGACGGAACCATTCAGGAAATCACCCTGCGATGCCGCATCGATACCGAGGTCGAGATCGAATATATCGAGAACGGCGGTGTGTTGCAGTATGTGCTGAGGGATCTGGCGGGTGCGGGGTAGGAACGGCACGTGATCCCCGCCTGCGCGGGGATGACCGCAACAGGCGGTTGCGGCGCGTGCGGACATGGCCGTACGCTCTTTCAATGAAAACCTACATGATCATCGAGCATTTCAAACCGGGCGCGAGCGACGCGGTTTACGCGCGGTTTCACGACAAGGGGCGGATGCTGCCCTCGGGGCTTTCCTACGTCCAGAGCTGGCTCAGCGCGGATCGGTGCCGGTGTTTTCAACTGATGCAGACCGACGATCCGGCCCTGTTCGCGGCATGGTTCGCGCGGTGGGACGATCTGGTGACGTTCGATGTCTATGAGATCGGTGCGCCGCCTTTGCCGGAACCACCCCTTGCCGGTTTGTAACACTCCCCTCGCAAAGGCTTGATTGGTCTTGGCAGGCGATGCTGCCTATGAATAAGTGATGCGCAGCAACCGGGCAAGAAATTCAAACATGCGAATGATCTCAATTCTGCTGACCCTGTCTCTGCTGGCCTTTTCGACCCCAACCGTGGCCCAGGATCAGCCGGTCGTGGTCGAGCTTTTTACGTCACAGGGTTGTTCGTCCTGCCCACCGGCCGACGCGATCATCTCGCGTCTTGCGACGCGCGATGATGTCATCCCACTGGCGCTGCATGTGGATTACTGGGATTATCTCGGCTGGCCCGACCGGTTCGCCAGTGCGGCGTTCTCCGGCCGCCAGCGCGCCTATGCCAAGGCCGCGAACAAGCGCACCGTCTATACGCCGCAAGTGGTGGTTCAGGGGGTCAGCCACGCCATCGGAAACCGTGCGCATCAGGTGCAGAACCTGATCGCGTTTCACGCCAATCGCCCCGACATGGTCGAAATCGACCTTCACCGCAGCAACGGGATGCTGGTGGTGGGCCTGCGCGCGATCAACGGGCCGGTCGGGCGGTCGGTCGTTCAGCTCGTGCGGTTCGTTCCGGAAAAAACCGTGCAGATCCGCGCCGGTGAAAACGCCGGACGGCAAATCGTCTATTCCAACATCGTGACCTACTGGAAACCGATCCTGTCCTGGAATGGCCGCAGCAGCGTCGCCACCCGCGCCAAGATCACCGGGCCGGAACCCGTGGTGGTGCTGGTGCAGTCCGAAGGGTTCGGCCCGATCATCGCGGCCAAGGTGCTGCGCTGAACCGGATCGGTCGGCCGCCCGGTGGCCGGAATGTTGATTTATGGATCAAATAATACCCACGGCCCCAAAGGCCGACCTTTCCCCATCGAACGGTCCTGGCTTCCCGGCGCAGCTTTTTCCTGACGCGCCCAGAGCCATGTGCCGACGGGCGGTGGTGCGGTAAGCGGGGGCGCAGGTGACCGTCACATTATCCCGGCCAAAACCTGTGCGACCCCGCTGGGATGTGCCTTCCCGGCCAATCGCCGTGGTAATGCACGGCCGGAAGTGCGGGATTGCGCCCGATCGGCGGGGCTAGAGCGCTGGATTCAAGGCCGAACCCGTCACGCGTGTTGGTTGGGTCACCCGGGCCGGCGGCATGCTCGCGATATCCGCGTTGCCTGTGCGAAATGTGTGACGGCTGTCAGCGGAAGCCAATGTCGTGTTCGATCCACTATTTCAGGTACTGATCCAGAAATTCAACCGTGCGCACGATGCTGTCGGCATGTGCCGCCGCGTCATAGTGGTGCTGATCGAACCACAGCGGTTTCTTCCAGTCGGCACCGCGCAGATCCGCGTCCTGCGCATAGTCACGGCTGTCAAAGAAATGCGAGACCCCCTCGTACACGAACAGGCTGACCCCTTCCTCGCCCCCGCGTTCGCCGGCCAGCAACTGGCACTGGCCAAGCGAGGACAACGTGTCGTTGGTGCCAAAAAGAACCAGAACCGGAATGTCATAGTCATACCCCAGATTGCAGGTCGGGTAGAAAGCCACCGCCGCGCGATAGGCAACATCGTCCGGGCGCTGGCGGTTTTCGCTGCGGATGATCGGAAAGACAAAGCTGCCGCCCATCGAAAACCCCATGATCCCGATCCGTTCGCCGTCAACATCCGCCAATCCGGCAAGATAGGTGAAGGCGGCAAAGCCTTCGACGGTCATGTCGATCGCCTTGGTGTCCAGAAAATTGGTCCCGCCCCGGGCGCCGAAGCTGTCGACCAACAGGGTCACATAGCCCGATTCCGCCAACATTTCCGCCCAGTCCACATGCGATGCCAACCGCCCGCCCGAACTGGTCAGGATGACGACCGCCGGATTGGGACCAGCGGTCTGGGGTCGCGTCAGCAGCCCCGAAAACGTGATGCCAGGCGAAGGTTCAAGCGTAACGCCCTTGGCTTTCGCCCGCTTCTGCGCGAACGGCGTCGGCTGGATATCGGGCGAGGTGAACTGAACCGTTTCCCCGGCCATCGCCGGTTGCGCGGCGAACAGGGAAAACCCAAGCAAGCCGCCAGCAAGAACGAGATTTAACACGAAATTCATGGTCTTTCCCCCGAATTTTTGCGGTGCAGGTCAAACGGACCGATTGCCGCGCCGCAGGTGAATATGCGCGACCAAACATGAATTTTCGGTTCCGCACCGAGGCTTTTTATTATGCGCGCCGTCGCGCGACGAGTCAAACCGGGGCGCTATTTCTCGGGGATCAGCCCGCGCGGCGAGAACCGCAGCACCAGCAACAGGATTACGCCCATGGTCAGCAGGCGCATATGTGCCGCCGAACCCAGCAGGTGGTCCCGCAGAAAGCTGTCCTCGGCCATGCCGGATGTGATCAGGTCCATCAGCCACAGGCCGATGGGTTCGACTTCGATCCATAGGAACCAGATCAGGAATCCCCCCAGCACCGACCCCCAATTGTTCCCCGAACCGCCGACAATCACCATCACCCAGATCAGAAAGGTGAACCGCAACGGCTGGTAGGTGCCCGGCGTCAACAGCCCGTCAAGCGAGGTCAGCATCGCGCCGGCGATGCCAACGACGGCCGAGCCCAGCACGAAGACCTGCAAATGGCGGCGGGTGACGTCTTTGCCCATCGCCTCGGCGGCTTCTTCGTTGTCGCGGATCGCGCGCATCATCCGGCCCCAGGGCGATTTCAACGCCTTTTCCGACATCCACAGGATGATCGCCAGCACGATCGCGAACAGGATCGCATAGGAAAACTTGACGTATAGCGACGAGGCCGAAACCAGATCGAGCCCCAGCCAGTCGACATTGGCGATAAAACGCTCGCTGGCCTGCAGGTCCACCTCATAGGACGTCGGGCGCGGAATGCCGTTCACGTTCTTGACGCCGCGCGTCAGCCAATCCTCGTTCTTGATCACCGCAATGATGATTTCGGAAATGCCCAGCGTGGCAATGGCCAGATAATCCGACCGCAACCCCAGCGAAATCTTGCCGATGACCCAGGCGGCACCGGCGGCAAAAATGCCGCCCACGATCCAACTGAACAGGATCGGCAGGCCCAGCCCGCCAAGATAGCCGGTGCCTGCGGGGTTCACTGCCTCGATCCGCGCCACGGCGGGATCGAAAATGAACCGGTACAGGAAAAAGCCGCCGATCAGTATGGCCGTCATGGCCAGCGTGCGGTTGCGCCCGGCCGCCATGCGCCGCCAGACCCTTGCCGCAATCAGGACGGTGGCGACCGCAACAATCATCGCCGCCAGAATGCCCAGCCCCCCGGCCCGGATCGCATCGTGCACCGGTGGCATGGATGTCACGACCGTGGCCACCCCGCCCAGCGCGACAAACCCCATCGTGCCGACCGAAAACAGCCCGGCATATCCCCATTGGATGTTCACCCCCAACGCCATGACCGACGAGATCAGGCACAGGTTCAATAGCGCAAAGGCCACCGACCAGCTTTGCACCAGACCGACGCCGGCCAGCAGCAGGAAAACGATGGTGAAATAGACGATGTTGCGCGTGTTCATATCGTCTGCCCCCTGAATATGCCGGTCGGCCGGAACAGGAGCACCAGCACCAGAATCGAAAACGAGACCGCGAATTTGTAGTCGGTCGACAAGAGTTGAAACAAGGTGTTCGGCTCAAGCGATTCCGGCAACAGATAGATCAGCACCTTCTTGAAGGCATAGGTCACCGTCACCTCGGAAAACGCGATCACGAAACCGCCGGCAATGGCGCCCAGCGGATTGCCCAGCCCGCCGACAATCGCCGCCGCGAACATCGGCAGCAGCAACTGAAAATAGATGAATGGTTTGAACGTCTTGTCGATCCCGTAAAGCGTACCGGCGATGGTGGCCAGCGCGGCGACGATGATCCAGGTGATCATGACCACGCGTTCGGGATTGATGCCCGAAAGCAGCGCCAGATCCTCGTTGTCGGAAAAGGCCCGCATGGATTTGCCGGTGCGGGTCCGGTTCAGGAACCAGAACAGGGCCGCCACGACCGCGACCGCGGTGATTACGGTGATGCCCTGGGAAACCTTGATCGTCAGCCCTTCGTCAAGGCCGGTCATCACCTTGAAATCCCTTGCCCGGATGATGAAACGGGCGCCGTCGGCAAACTGCTGATTGTTGGGGCCGATGATGAACCGCACCAGCCCGTTCATGATGAACATCACCCCCAGCGAGGCCATTACCAGAATGATCGGCGCCGCCTTGGCCTTTCGATAGAACCGATAGACGATCCGGTCGGTTCCCAGCAACAGGATACAGGTCACCAGAATGCCCACAGGCAACGCCAGCAGTGCCGTCGGCAGGGGGTGGATGGACACGCCCAGCGATTGCAGCCACCAGGTGACCAGGATCACCACCATCGCGCCAAAGGCCATCGAATCGCCATGCGCAAAGTTCGAGAACCGCAGAATGCCGTAGATCAGCGTGATCCCCAACGCGCCCAGCGCCAGTTGGCTGCCATAGGCAATGCCGGGGATGATGACGAAATTGGCAAGTACGACCAGCGCATTCAGGATATCCGCCATGCTTCAGCCCCCCAGGAAACTTTTTCGAACCTCGGGATCGGCCAGCAATGCCTCGCCCGTGTCGGTGAACCGGTTGCGTCCCTGCACCAGCACATAGCCCTTGTCGGCAATCGCCAGCGCCTGTCGCGCGTTCTGCTCGACCATCAGAATGGAAATCCCGGTACGGGCCACCTCGATGATGCGATCGAACAGCTCATCCATCACGATCGGGGATACGCCCGCGGTCGGTTCGTCCAGCATCAGCACGCGGGGCTGGGTCATCAACGACCGGCCCACGGCCACCTGTTGGCGCTGTCCGCCCGAAAGCTCGCCCGCGGCCTGGCCGCGTTTATCGCGCAGGATCGGGAACAGGTCGAACACCTGCTCCATGGTGCCGCTGATGTCGTCGCGGCGCAGGAACGCGCCCATCTCGAGGTTTTCCTCGACCGTCATCGACGTGAAAATGTTGCTGGTCTGGGGCACGAAGGCCATGCCCTTGGCCACCCGATCCTGCGGCGACAACGCCGTGATATCCTCGCCATCCAGCCGCACCGCGCCCTCGCGCACATCCAGCATCCCGAACACCGCCTTCATCGCGGTCGATTTCCCGGCGCCGTTCGGGCCGACGATCACCGCAATCTCGCCCGGGTTCACCGCCACCGTGCAGTCATGCAGGATGTTCGGCCCTTTGCCATAGCCGCCGCTCATGGCGTCGCCGATCAGGAACGGTTCGCTCAACTTGCCGCCCTCCGGATTTGTGCGAAATGCGCATTCCGGCCGGAACCCGCCCGCCTGTTTGCCGGGGGAGTGCGCGGCCCGGTACCTGCCGATGGCCTGTTCGAAGTCCGAATCTGGCAGGCGCGCGTCGCACCGCGCTGTTTCTTTTTGGCAAAAATACTCGTGCCGGAGGCGTCCCGTACCTTCATACCGCACCCTCCTTGACCTTGTTCTTCAGCCCGGTGCCCAGATAGGCCTCGATCACCTGTTCATTGCTCTTGATCTCGTCAATCGTGCCTTCGGCAAGCACCTTGCCCTCGGCCATGCAGATCACCGGTTCACATAGTCTGGCGATGAAATCCATGTCGTGCTCGATCACGCAGAACGTATAGCCGCGTTCCTTGTTCAGCCGGACAATCGCGTCGCCAATCGTGTTCAGCAGCGTGCGGTTCACGCCCGCGCCCACCTCGTCCAGAAACACCATCCTGGCGTCCACCATCATCGTGCGGCCCAGTTCCAGCAGCTTTTTCTGACCGCCCGACAGGTTGCCTGCGCGCTCGTCCGCCAGATGGTCGATGGTCAGAAAGGCCAGCACTTCGTCGGCCTTGTCGGCCAGGGCCCGTTCCTCGGCCATGATCTTCTTTCGGGCGAACCAGGTGTTCCAGATCGCCTCGCCGGACTGGTTGCCGGGAACCATCATCAGGTTTTCCCGCACGCTCATCGATGTGAATTCGTGTGCGATCTGAAAAGTTCTGAGCAGGTTCCGGTGAAACAATTCGTGTGGCGGCAGCCCGGTCACGTCCTGGCCTTCCATCGTCACCCGCCCGGAAGTCGGTTTAAGAACACCGGCAATCACGTTGAAAAGCGTCGTTTTTCCGGCACCATTTGGGCCGATCAATCCGGTGATGGAGCCCTTCCTGATCGCCAGACTTGCGCCGTCGACTGCGCGAAATCCGCCGAAATGCTTGTGAATGTCCTCAACGACAATCATGAAAACCACCCCCCGCTATGCGGACAGCCCGGGCGATGCCGGGCTGTCCAGTTTTTTCAGGGTCGCGCCCTAGCGGTATTTGACCGTGGTGATCTTGCCGCCTTCCATCTTGTACTCGCGGTAGTTCCCGGCGGATTCGCCCGGTCCGATCAGCTCAACGGCCGAGCCGCCGACATAGTCGACTTCCCCGCCAGCAGCCAGGATATCAAGCGCCTTGGCCAGATCGCCGGGGAAGATTTTTTCGCCCGGTGCGTTGGCAACATCCATGATCTTGCCCTTGTAATCCGCAGGATCCGCCGATCCGGCCGCTTGCATGGCCAGAATGATCAGGGACGCCGCATCATACGATTCGGGCACGAACGGCGAGGTGCCGTCAAAGCCGCCAGCCGTGCCGATTTCGACGATCATTGCCGCGCCGGGGCTGTCGGTGCCCGGGTTCTGGCCGGTCGAACCGTCAATTTCCGAACCGAAGTTGGATTCAAGCAATGCACCGGTCATCCCGTCGGGGAAGTGGAACATATCGAACGCCCCCGAATCAAGCGACGCGCGAACAATGCCGGAGCCGCCCTGATCAAGGTAACCCGCAACCACCAGACGTTCGCCGCCTGCCGCCGCAAGTGCGCCGACCTCGGCCGAGTAATCGGCCTTGCCGTCTTCGTGCGCGGTGTTGATGGTCACGGTGCCGCCCGCAGCTTCATAGGCTGCCTGGAATGCATCGGCCAGACCCTTGCCATAGTCGTTGTTGGTATAGGTCAGCGCGACGGATTTGACGCCCTGTTCCATCAGCACATCGGTCATGACCTGACCCTGGCGCGCGTCGGAAGGCGAGGTGCGGAAAAACAGGCCGTCATCCTCTGCCGTCGAAAGCGCCGGCGAAGTCGCCGAAGGTGAAATCATCACCATACCGTTGGTACGCGCGACGTTTTGCAGGATCGCGCCGGTAACGCCCGAGCAATCCGCACCCACGATACCGGAAACACCTTCCGCCGTGATCAGGCGTTCGGCGTTCGCCGTGGCAGCGGCGGAATCGATACAGGTCGAGTCGGCGCGAACCGGTGCGATGGTCGAGCCGCCAAGGAATTTGCCCGAAGCGCTGGCTTCGGCCATTGCGGCCTCGGCACCATCCGCCATCGGCGGTGTCAGCGATTCGATCGGTCCGGTAAACCCGAAGATAATGCCGAGCTTGACCTCTCCGGCATAAGCGCCGGAAGCAACCAGCGCCGTTGCCGCCGTGGCAAGTAGAAGTTTTTTCATTTTTCGTCTCCCGTTGGTTATTCAGTTCACGCAGTCTAGTTGCTGATTTCGCAAATGAAAAGCCTGACGGGCCGATTGCGCACTCGCGCCATCGGGATCAGACAAGCCGCGACCGTTTGTCGGAAAGGGTGCGGCTTGCCGCCGGGCGTGATCCGTTGGGAAGATCGCGCGCGGGGCGGCAGCGGAATCCGTTCAATCCGGTTTGCGCGGTTTACGGGATTTCGCGCCGGCTTACGGCTTCAGCGTTTTTCCACGTCCACGTAATCGCGGTTCGCGGCACCGGTATAAAGTTGCCGCGGACGGCCGATTTTCTGGGTCGGGTCGCCGATCATCTCTTTCCACTGCGCGATCCAGCCGACGGTGCGCGAAACGGCGAAAATCGGCGTGAACATCGAGGTTGGGAAACCCATCGCATCCAGAATGATGCCGGAATAGAAATCCACGTTCGGATAGAGCTTTTTCTCGATGAAATAATCATCTTCCAGCGCGATCCTCTCCAATTCCTTTGCCACCTGCAGCGTCGGATTGTTGTCGATGCCCAGAAGGCTCAGAACCTCGTCCGCGCTTTCCTTCATCACCTTGGCGCGGGGGTCGAAATTCTTGTACACACGATGGCCGAATCCCATCAGGCGAAACGGGTCGTCCTTGTCTTTCGCGCGCTCGATATATTCGGGGATGTTGTCGACGCTGCCGATTTCGCGCAGCATTTCCAGGCACGCCTCGTTCGCGCCGCCATGCGCCGGCCCCCAAAGGCAGGCAATCCCGGCGGAAATGCAGGCGAACGGGTTGGCGCCCGAAGAACCGGCCAGCCGGACCGTGCTGGTGGATGCGTTCTGTTCGTGGTCGGCGTGCAGCGTGAAAATCCGGTCCATCGCGCGCGAGAGGATCGGGTTCACCTCGTATTCTTCGGCCGGGACGGCAAAGCACATGCGCAGGAAATTGGCGGCATAGTCGAGGTCGTTCAGCGGATATACAAACGGCTGGCCCACCGAGTATTTATACGCCAACGCCGCGATGGTCGGCATTTTGGCGATCATCCGGATCGAGGCGATTTCGCGCTGCTCCGGGTCGTTGATATCGGTACTGTCGTGATAAAACGCCGACATCGCGCCGACCACGGCGACGATGATCGCCATCGGATGCGCATCACGGCGGAATCCGCGAAAGAAATTCAGCATCTGCTCGTGCACCATCGTGTGAATGGTCACGCGGTTTTCGAAATCGTCCAGTTCCAGCGCCGACGGCAATTCGCCGTAAAGCAGCAGATAGCACACTTCGGTGAAATGCGATTTTTCCGCGAGCTGGTCGATCGGATATCCGCGGTAAAGCAATTCGCCCTTGTCACCGTCGATGAAGGTGATGTTGCTTTCGCAGGACGCGGTGGACGTGAAGCCGGGATCAAATGTGAACACCCCGGCATGCCCATAAAGTGTCCTGATATCAATGACATCGGGTCCGACCGACGGCGAGATTACCGGCAGGTTCAGGGTCGTCCCATTAAGTTCGACCGTGGCTGTTTTGTTGGTTGCTGCCATGTTTGCTGACCCTCTTGTCCTGTTGGTCCCTGCGCGATGGTGGCGCGAGGTACGGTTTTTGGCCGCACTCTAGGCGCGACATGTTAACCCTTTGTCAAATCGTCCCGACCGCACATGGCGGCCCGTGGCCCGGCTCAATCGGAGATATCTTCGAGCCGCGCAATCGTCTGTTCCCGGCCCAGCAGAAGCATGACATCGAACACGCCGGGCGATTTGCCTTGCCCGGTCAACGCCGCCCTGAGCGGCTGCGCCACCTTGCCGAAACCCAATCCCTCGCGGTCGGCGAATTCCCGCAAACAGGTGTTCAGATTGCCGTCATCCCAGCTAGCATTTCGCAGTCTGGTCGTCAATCGCGCTAGTATACCACGGGATACCGTATCGAGGTGTTTTCGGGCATCCTCGTCGGGAACAATCGGGCGCAGAGAAAGAATAAATTGTGCGTTATCAATCAGTTCAGAAAGGCTCTTTGCGCGCCCCTTCAAGACTGGCATCGCGCGTAACAACGTCGCGAGCGGCGCAGGTTCGAGCCGTGGCCGATCGGTCGCGCGCAGGAATTGCTGGACCTGATCCACAAGGTACGCGTCGTCAGCGGCGCGGAAATGCTGTCCCGAAAGGTTGTCCAGTTTCTTGAAGTCCAGCCGCGCCGGGGATTTTCCGATAGCCGCCAGCGAGAACCATTCGATGGCCTGCCCGGTCGTGAAAAACTCGTCATTGCCGTGGCTCCAGCCAAGGCGCGCCAGATAGTTGCGCATGGTTTCCGGCAGATAGCCCATTTTCCGGTATTCCATCACCCCCAACGCCCCGTGGCGTTTGCTGAGCTTCTTGCCGTCCGGGCCGTGGATCAGCGGAATATGGGCGAAGACCGGAACCTTCCAGCCGAGCGCGATGTAGATGAATGTCTGCCGCGCCGCATTCGACAGGTGATCGTCGCCGCGAATGACATGTGTGACCGCCATGTCGTGATCATCCACCACCACGGCCAGCATATAGGTCGGGGATCCGTCGGCGCGCAGCAGCACCAGATCATCCAGCGTGTCGCGTCGCCAGGTCACCTTGCCCTGAACCTTGTCCCGGATGGTGATTTCGCCGTCTTTCGGCGCTTTCAGCCGGATCACGAACGGAGCGTCGGGGTGGTCGGCCGGATCGGTATCGCGCCACGGGCTTTGAAACAGGGTCGCGCGGCCTTCGGCGCGGGCGGTTTCGCGGGCGATCTCGATCTCTTCCTTTGTCGAAAAACATTTGTAGGCGTTGCCGGTTGCCAGCATTTCCTGCGCAATCGCGGCATGGCGGTCGGCGCGCGCGGCCTGAAATGTGGCGGGGTCGTCCCAGTCAAGGCCAAGCCAGGTCAGCCCGTCGAGAATCGCCTGCGTCGCCTCGGGCGTGGATCGGGCGCGATCCGTATCCTCGATCCTGAGCAGGAACCTGCCGCCGTTTGCCCGCGCGAACAGCCAGTTGAACAACGCCGTACGAGCGCCGCCGATATGCAGGTATCCGGTCGGCGAGGGCGCAAACCGCGTCACCACCGGCGCGCCGGTTTCGGGGGAATTCATTGCTTGTTAACCATTCGGCAACCGGATCAGGGCACAATCTGAGGGCTGTTTATGCAATCAATTCTGCGAGAACAAGGGTGCGGATAGACACAGGTCCGGTCGGATTTGCCGAAGCACAGCGCGGCACGCTGCTGTTGTGGATGCCGCTGGCGCTGGGATGCGGAACCGGCATCTATTTCGCGCTGCGCATCGAGCCCGGGCTTGCATTCATGGCCGGGGTCGCCGTCGTTGCGCTGGCTGGACTGGCGCTCGGCCGCATTTTGCCGCGAGGCCCGGCACAGGTGGCGCTGGCGCTGGCGCTGATGGCGCTGGGGTTCATGAACGCCGGGCGCAGCGCCCATCTCGCGGGGGAACCGGTGCTGGGGTTTCGCTATTATGGCCCGGTACAGGGGCGGATCGTTCATGTGGACCGTTCGGCGGGCGACCGGCCACGACTGACATTGGATCAAGTGGTGCTGCGTCGCGTGGCATCGGACAGAACCCCGGCGAAGGTGCGGGTCTCGTTGGGATATCCGCGCCAGTATCTGGCGCTGGAGCCGGGGCGCAGGATCGTGTTGACCGCGCACCTTTCGCCGCCTTCGGGACCTGTGGAGCCGGGCGGTTTTGATTTTCAGCGTTACGCGTGGTTTCGCGGCCTCGGGGCCATCGGCTATACCCGCACGCCGGTCTTGGAAATCGCGCCGCCCGATCCGGGCGCGGCAGGCGTGCGTCTGGGATTGCTGCGCCTGAAACTGGCGCGCGGCATTCGCGCCCGCATTCCGGGTCAGACCGGGGCCTTTGCCGCCGCCATTCTGACCGGGGACCGCTCGGCAATCTCGCCGCGTCTGCTGCAGAACCTGCGCGATTCCAATCTGGCGCATCTGCTGGCGATATCCGGGCTGCATATGGGGTTGCTGACCGGGTTCGTTTTTGCCGTGATCCGTTACGGGCTGGCGCTGGTGCCGTATCTGGCGCTGCGCTGGCCGGTGCGCAAGATCGCCGCCGCCGGTGCCTTTGCCGCCGCCGTCGCCTATCTGCTGTTGTCGGGCGGCAACGTGGCGACGCAGCGCGCCTTTGTCATGGCGGCGGTCATGCTGTTGGCGGTGGTGCTGGATCGCCGGGCGCTGACGATGCGCGCCGTGGCGTTGGCCGCCGTGATCGTGTTGGCGCTGCGGCCCGAAAGCCTGATCGAGGCCGGGTTTCAGATGTCTTTTGCCGCGACCACGGCGCTGGTGGCGGTGTTCGCCCTGTTGCGCGATCGCGAATGGCTGACCGGGGGGCGGGGATTTTTTGGCAGGGCGGCGCGATACGTGCTGGCGCTGATCCTGTCTTCGGCGGTGGCGGGGGCCGCGACGGCACCGGTTTCCGCCTATCATTTCAACCAGATCGCCCAGTTCGGGCTGTTGGCAAATCTGGCTTCGGTGCCGGTCATGGGGATGCTGGTGATGCCCGCCGCCGTGCTGGCGGTATTGGCAACCCCTCTCGGGTTGGCGGCACCTTTCTGGGCGGCGATGGCGGGTGGCATCGGCTGGATTCTGTTCGTCGCCGGTCAGGTCGCCGCCCTCGACGGCGCGGTTTTCCACGTCGTCAAGCCGCCGGTCGGGGTGCTGGTCGCCATCGCCGGTGGCATGCTGGGCCTCATTCTGGTGCGTGGACGGGTGCGCCTTGTCGGGCTGATCCCGGTTCTGGCCGGGTTCCTGATCTGGAGCCAGACCCAACGCCCGGCCCTTCTGTTGTCGTCAAATGGCGGATTGGTCGGCGTGATGACCGGGCAGGGCCGCTGGCTAAACCGGGCCAAGGGCAACGGATTTGTCGCACGAAGCTGGCTGGAAAACGACGGCGACGCGGCGCCGCAACAGGCCGCCGCCGCGCGCACCGGCCCCGAGATCGCCGGAAAGAAATTCAGGTTCATGCTGGGCGACCGCCCGGTGGTGTTCAGCCGTACCAAGACGCCGGGCGATGCCGCCGAGCTGTGCGTCGGCGCGGCGCTGGTAATCGTACCGAGGCTAAGCGGGTTTTCCGGTACGTGCGCGGCCATCACCGCCGATGAATTGCGCGCATCGGGTGCCTTTGCCATCGATCCGGGCCCCGATGGTCTGCTGCTGACCAGCGCCAGGCAGATCACCGGTGCGCGATTGTGGTCGCGGTGAACCGGACGGGCATGCCGGAAAATCGCCCGGGCGCCGGTGACAGCAGTACGGCAACTGCAAGCCAGGGGATCGAACGACACATTTGATGCCTTCAGCAAGCGCTGTGGATTTCACCCAAGGCCCGCAAAGGTCGTGATCACTTGATCCATAAGGCAAATTCCGGTGGGCCGAACCGCAGGATTCGAACCACCAGCGGACAACGTCAGGTCAATAGGTGCGGATCAGCCCGACCAGACGGCCCTGAATTCGCACCTGATCGCCCCGGTAGACCCGCGTCTCGTAGGCCGGATTTGCCGCCTCAAGCGCGATGGCCCCGCCGCGTTTTCGCAAGCGTTTGAGCGTGGCCTCCTGATCCTCGACCAGCGCCACGACGATATCGCCGGTATTGGCGTCGGGCTGTTCGCGAATGACCACCACATCGCCCGAGTTTATGCCTGCGTCGCGCATGGAATCGCCCTTGACCTCCAGTGCGTAATGCAGCCCCTTTTTCTCCATCATGGTGCCGGGCACCGCGACGGAGTGGGTTTTGTGGCTGATCGCCTCGATCGGGGTGCCGGCGGCGATGCGGCCCATCACCGGAATGTCCAGCGTCGCCGAGCGTTCCACCATCTGCGCCGCGCGCGGCAGTGGCGTGGCCGATCCTTCGATCACGGTGGGCCGGAAGCCCTGTTTTTCCAGCGCTTCGGGCAGGCGCACGATTTCGATGGCGCGGGCGCGGTGGGCAAGCCGGCGGATGAAACCACGTTCCTCGAGCGCGGTGATCAACCGGTGGATGCCGGATTTCGATCGGAGATCCAATGCGTCCTTCATCTCGTCAAACGACGGCGGTACACCGTCCCGCTGCACCCGTTTGTGAATAAATCCCAGCAAATCCAATTGCTTGCGCGTCAGCATCCTGTATCTCCTCTGCCCGGATCAGGCGCGGTTTCGCCCGCGTCGCTGAAATGAGTATCACCATTCGTTCGGGCAAAGTTCTACAATCGTTCCCGTTTTGTGTCAACAAGTTCGCTCAGAGACGCAATATCTGGACCGGTTCACCGGTTTCGCGCACAGGATCTAGAGGCGGACGCACGAGCAAAGCGTGTGCGTCGGCCAATACCGACAACAGCGCGCTGTCCTGACGTGGCGCGGGCCACACGGTCAGGGCGCCGTTCTCGATGCCAAGGCGCGCCCGCATATAATGTTCGCGCCCGCCATTGGCAGCCAGCGGTGACCCCAGAACCGCGGTTTCACGCGCAGGCGCGCGCGCGCCAAGCCCCAGCATTTTGGTCAGACACGGCAGCAGGAATACCTGCCCGCATATCATCGCCGAAACCGGATTTCCCGGCAGCCCGATCAGCGGAACGCCGTCCAGCACGCCCGCCATCAGAGGTTTGCCGGGGCGCATCGCCACCTTGTGGAACGCGGTTTTCAGCCCGGCATCGCTGGCGACACGATGCACGATGTCATGGTCGCCCACCGACGCGCCGCCGATGGTCACGATCATATCGGCCCCCTCGGCCAGCCTGAGCGCGAATTCCAGCGCCGCCCGGTTGTCGCGTGCGATCGGCAGCAGGCGCGCCTCGGCCCCGGCGGCTTGCAGCATGGCCGCCAGCCCGAAACCGTTGGAGGCGATGATCTGATCCGGCCCCGGCTCATCGCCCGGCATGACCAGTTCGTCGCCGGTCGCAATCAGCGCGACGACGGGGCGACGGGTGACCGGAACTTCGGCGATGTTCATCGCCGCTAGCAGCGCCACATGCGCAGGCGTCAGCAAACGCGGGGCCGAGACCTTGCTCCCCGCCTTGAAATCAGTGCCCGCCGCACGAATATTCTGTTGCAAATCAAAGTCTTCGGATAAAATCACGTTATCGCCGTCGCGGTGCGTGTTTTCCTGCATCATCACCAGATCGGCACCCTTTGGAACCGGTGCACCGGTGAAAATGCGCACGGCCTCGCCGTTGCCGACGTTGCCCGCGAACCGGTTGCCTGCCGCGGATTCGCCGATCACACGAAAGACCGCGCCCGGTTTCGTCCGGGCCGCCGCGATGGCATAGCCGTCCATGGATGCCGCCGCAAAGGGGGGCTGGTCGCGGTTTGTGATCACATCCCGGCCCAGCACCCGCCCCGCGGCGTCGCGCAAGGGTACGGTTTCACAGGGCAGAACGGGGCAAAGCTCGACGAGCGTTTCCAGGGCTTGGGTGACGCTGATCATGTTCAATCCGCCTCGTGGCGTCCCGATTTTCCGCCGTCCTTCAGGATGACCCGGATGCCGGATATCGACATGGCCCGGTCCACGGCCTTGAGCATGTCAAAAACCGTCAGGGCGGCGATGGAAACGGCGGTCAGGGCCTCCATCTCGACGCCGGTCTGACCCGTGGTGCGGATTTCGGATGTGATCACAATTTCGGACGCGGCCGGGTCCAGGTCGAATTCCACGGCGGCATGGGTCACGGGCAGCGGGTGGCACAGCGGGATCAACGCCGCCGTCTGCTTGGCCGCCATGATTCCGGCCAATCGCGCGACGCCCAGGACATCGCCCTTTTTTCCGGTATTTTGTTTTACAGTTTCAAGCGTTTCCGGCGACATCTTAATGCGACCGCTGGCGCGGGCGATGCGGGCGGTCGCCGGTTTTTCGGAAACATCGACCATGTGGGCGTCGCCCTTGGCATTGAAATGGCTGAGCTTTGGCATCACACGCCTGCCAACAGGTTGCTTGTCGCCGCCGCGACATCGTCCGCCCGCATCAGGCTTTCCCCGATCAGGAAATTGCGCGCACCATTTCGCGCCATGTCGGCAAGATCACCGGGCGTGAACAGGCCGGATTCCGCGACAATCAGGCGGTCGCCGGGAACACGGGGTGCCAGATCGCGGGTAGTTTGCAAATCCACGTCAAAGGTTTTCAGGTTGCGGTTGTTGATGCCGATCATCGGCGAATTCAACGCAGCCGCACGGTCCAGTTCGGCACCATCATGCACTTCGAGCAACGCGTCCATGCCCCATTCCATCGCCGCCGCTTCCAGTTCGTGCGCCTGGGCATCGCTGACCGAGGCGAGAATGATCAGGATGCAGTCGGCCCCCAGCGCCCGGGATTCGGCCACCTGATAGGGGTCATAAAGAAAATCCTTGCGCAGCACCGGCAAGCTTGCGGCCGCCCTCGCCGCCGTCAGATACGCATCGTCGCCCTGAAACGAGGGCCCGTCCGTCAGAATGCTGAGGCACGTCGCCCCCCCATCGCGGTATGCCCGCGCTAGCGCCGGGGGGTCGAAATCCGCCCGGATCAGCCCCCGCGACGGGCTGGCCTTCTTGATCTCGGCGATCAGGCCATAGCCCTTGGCCGAGGCACCCTGAAGCGCTGCGCGAAAACCGCGCACCGCCGGGGCCGCGCGGGCCCGCGACTCGAGATCCGCAAGCGGCATGGTTGATTTTCGCCGCGCCACCTCGTCCAGCTTATAGGCCTTGATGCGCGCCAGAATGTCGCTCATGCCGCCTCCGACGTCAGCTTGGCGAGCGCCCTGATCTTGGCCGCCGCCGCGCCGCTGTCGATGCTTTCGCGGGCGATTTCAACGCCTTCCGTCAGGTTCGGCGCTTTGTCCGCCACCACGAGCGCCGCCGAAGCATTCAACAGCACGGCGTCGCGATAGGCCGATTTCTCGCCCGCCAGCAGGGCGCGGAAGGCCGCACCGTTTTCGGCCGGCGTGCCGCCCAGGATATCGTCGAACGGATGCACCGGCAGGCCGGCATCTTCGGGGGAAATCTCGTGTTCGGTGACGTTGCCGCCTTCCAGCGCCGCCACCCACGTGGCCCCGGCGATCGAGATTTCGTCGGTGCCATCGCTGCCATGTACCAGCCACGCCTTTTCCGACCCCAAGGCCCCCAGCGTCTCGGCCATCGGGCGGATCACGTCGCGCGAAAACGCCCCCGTAAGCTGGCGTTTGACCCCCGCCGGGTTGGTCAGCGGGCCAAGGATGTTGAAGATCGTGCGTGTGCCCAATTCCTGGCGCGACGGCATGACATGGCGCGTGGCGGGATGGTGCATCGGGGCCATCATGAAGCCGATGCCGACTTCGCCAATGGCGCGGCTGACCACGTCGGCCCCGACCATTACGTTGACGCCCAGTTCGCCCAGCGCGTCGGCCGCGCCGGATTTCGACGACAGATTGCGGTTGCCGTGCTTGGCCACGACGACACCCGCGCCCGCCACCACGAAGGCCGTTGCCGTGGATATGTTGAGCGTGCCCTTGCCGTCGCCCCCGGTGCCGACGATATCCATCGCGCCTGCAGGTGCGGTGACCGCGTTGCACTTGGCGCGCATCACGGCGGCGGCGGCGGAATATTCCTCGACCGTTTCACCGCGGGTGCGCAAGGCCATCAGAAAGCCACCGATCTGGCTGGGGGTTGCGGCGCCTTCCATGATCGCGCCAAAGGCGGTTTCGGCCTCCTGGCGGGAAAGCGGACGTTCCGCGGCGATGCCGATCAGAGGCTTCAGGATATCGCTCATGCCGGTTCCAGTACGTTGCTCAGAAAGTTTTTCAGCATCGCGTGGCCGTGCTCGCTGGCGATACTCTCGGGATGAAACTGTACGCCTGAAATCGGCAAATCCCGGTGGGCCAGACCCATGATCGTCCCGTCTTTCAGCCACGCGGTCACGCCAAGGCAATCGGGCAGCCCGTCCCGTTCCACCACCAGTGAATGATACCGCGTCGCCGTCAGGGGCGACGGGATTCCGGCAAACAGGCCGGTGCCGTCATGGTGCATGGCGCTGACCTTGCCATGCATGATTTCGTGGCAGCGCACCACGCGCCCGCCAAAGGCCTGCCCGATGCTCTGGTGGCCCAGACATACGCCCAGCAACGGCACGCGCGCGGCAGCGGCCGCCGCGGTCAGGTCCAGACATATCCCCGCCTGATCCGGGTCGCACGGTCCCGGCGAAAGCACGATCCCCGAAGGTTTCAACGCCATCGCATCGGCCACCGCAATCTCGTCGTTGCGCACCACTTTGACGTCGGCGCCCAGCTCGCCCAGATAATGCACCAGATTCCAGGTGAAGCTGTCGTAATTGTCGATCAGTAAAAGCATGTTCGCCTTTGTCGCCTGCTTGCGCCGGATTGGGGGTGAACCCCGGATGAAACCGCGCTATAAATGCCCGCAGCCAACCAAGATGGTCAAGAGCAGGCAGTGGTTATTTAACGCGGAGGCACAATATGCGTGGCGGGTTTGGCGCAGGATTTGTCAAAGGAGCGCTGCTTTCGCTGGCCGGGGCAGGGGCCCTGTCGCTGGCCGTCCCGTTTGATGCGACCGATCCGGGCACCAAAACCCAGGTCGAACTGCCAACCCCGGCGGGCTCGGGTTTCAACGCCGAACGCACCGACACGAACCCGGTGCTGCCCGATACAGATCAATCCGTGGTGACCGAGGAACTCCGGCAACCCACCGCTGCGGCCGGGGACCCGATCGATCCGGTGGCCGACACGGCGTCGGCGGCGCAGCCCGATGCGGTGGGCGGCGTGGAAATGCCCATGGTCGAACCCGGCTCTGACGAACTGGCGATGGTGACCCCGGGCGAGGACGTCGCCCCGCTGACCGACACCCCGGTTCTGGGCGTACCGATGCCCGCGATCGAAAACCCGGTGGCGGAAATACCGGTCAACCAACTGCCGGTCATCGAACCGCCGACCACTGAAATCACTGAACCGCCCGCGGTTGAGGGCGCCGACGACGGTGCGGTCGAGCGGACACCCGCCGAACCGCTGATCCCTGCGGCTTCGGCAAATCCGGGCGGCGAGAATGCCGCGCTGATGCGCAACCGCATCGTGTTCGAGAACCCGGACGCCAAGCCCCTGATGTCGATCATTCTGGTCGATGCGGGCGACGAGGGGTTGGACCGCGAGGTTCTCCTGACCTTCACCTTCCCGGTGACCTTCGCCGTTGCCGCCGACAAGGACGACGCCACCGCCACGGCGATGGCGCTGTCGCATGGCGGGTTCGAGATCGTGGCGATGGCCCCTGCGGGTGAAACTGCACTGGAAGCGGCGGAAAACGCTGCCGATATCGAGACCGCGCTGGCCGGGGTGTTTGCCGACATTCCGCAGGCGGTCGGGCTGATCGACCAGACCAGCGCCGGTTTGCAGAAATCGACCGCTTTGGCCGATCAGGTCATAACGGCGCTGGGCCAGTCCGGCCACGGGTTGCTGACATATGATATCGGTCTGAACAGCACCGATATCCGCGCGCGGCGCGAAGGGGTGGCGGCGGGCGTGGTCTACCGCGTGCTGGACAGCGAGCGGGAATCGGGCACGGTCATCAAGCGCTATCTGGACCGCGCGGTTCTGGAGGCCGGCAAGAACGGGCAGGTCATCGTTCTGGGGCGCACCTATCCGGAAACGGTGACGGCGCTGTTCAGTTGGGCGCTCAGCGCCAAGTCCGCGACCGTGGCACTGGCCCCGGTGTCGGCAACGCTATTGGCGCGGTAGATTGCGGCCAAATATCGCCCGCCAGCTTTCGGCGAACGGCAGGAACAACGCACGCAGGAACGTGGTGTGCGGTTGCGGAATTCGCGTGCCGCGATCGTCGGAAATGCCGAACCGCAGTTTCTCGGGTCCCGGCGGGACATAAAGCGTGCCGAACATCCAGTCCCAGATCGCCAGAACCTCGCCGAAATTACGGTTGCGGTGTCTGGGCTCAAGGCTGTGGTGGATCTGATGCTGGGCGGGCGAAATCAAGAGATGTTCCAGCACGCGCCCATAGCTTAGCCAGACATGGCTGTGGCGCAGGTTGGAACCGGTCAGATGGAAGACGACGTAAACGACGTTCACCCCGGCGATGGTCGCGAAATCAACGCTGCCGACAAGGGCCGCAAGCACCACCCCCTGCAGCAGACCCACCGCAATCCCGCGCGCGAAGTTGATGATCAGCCGGTTCACGGGATGGGTGCGATAACTGGTGACGGGTGTCAGAACCTCGGCGCTGTGATGGACCGCATGAAACGGCCATAACGCGCTGGTTTCATGAAATTTTCGGTGAACCCAATAACTGACGAAATCCGAAACGAACAGGATCACAAGCGAGACGATCACCAGGTTGCCGGGCGTGTCATCGGCCGCGCCGGCTGCAAGGCCGCCGGAAACTCCCGCCGCCGTGAAAGACGTCGTCCACAGCGACCCCAGCACCGCGAAAATCGAAACAAAACTGGTCAGCGCCAGCAATTTCAGGTCGATGAAGTGCGATTTGTGCAGATAGATTTCGCGCGGAAAAAGCCAGGCCAGGAACGGCCGCGAGGGCCGGGTCACCAGATAGACGCCCATGGCGATCAGCACCATCGAAAGCAGATAGATCGGAAACAGGCGAAAGCCCAGACCGAAAACCGGTGTCAGCAGGGTTTCGATCCACCCGTCACCACTCTGTGGCATTCGCGGCCCCTTTTTGCGGCACCCGATCGCACGGACGCCGCCATTTCAATCTGTTCGCTTCTCAGGTTTCCGAGTTCAGGTTTTGCAGCGCCGCCCAGAAAAGCAACGCGATAATCGCCAGAAACCCGTCTTCGGCAAGGCTTTCCAGACTGGTTGGCGAGCCAGCGGTGCTTTTGCCGGCCCAGTTGTAGCCACTGTTGAAATCCCCGTTCAGGCTGCTGCCCGGATTTCCGATGGTTTGCGCCGTGACATGGGCGGCCGCCAGCGCGATGATGCCGGCAAGTGCAATCTTTTTCATTGTTGGTCCCTCAGTTTTTCCCGACTGCTCAGATTGATCCGGAGTTGCCAAATCGCCAGCCCCGAACCAGGAACTCATCGATAAGTTCTATGATATGAATCTTGGCGTCAAACCCCCGAATGATGCCTGATCATTTTACCGGAAATTCACTGGGACGCCAGCGATTCGGTGCGCATATTCCGGTGCGTGTGCAATCCGGTACCATATGCGGTATCGAAACGCTGATGCCGTCACGCCCCGCGCAGCATCGCCGCAACCCCGGTTCGCGCGATTTCCACCAGACCCAGCGGGCGCATCAGATCAACGAAGGCGTCGATTTTTTCAGGCGTTCCGGTGATTTCAAAGACGAAACTTTCCAGCGTGGTATCCACCACCGCCGCGCGAAAAATGTCGGCAAGGCGCATCGCCTCGACCCGTTTGTCACCGGTTCCCGCCACTTTCAGCATTGCCAGTTCGCGCTCCACGCTTGGGCCTTCGACGGTGAGGTCGTGAACCTCGTGGACCGGCACCATCCGCGCGAGCTGGGCCTTGATCTGCACAATGACGGCGGGGGTTCCGGTGGTGACGATGGTGATGCGGCTGAGGTGGCCTGTATGATCAACCTCGGCCACGGTCAGGCTTTCGATATTGTACCCGCGCCCGGAAAACAGCCCGATCACACGGGCCAGAACCCCGGCCTCGTTATCGACCAGAACCGCGATCGTGTGGGTTTCCACCGTATCGCCCAGGGTGCTTTTCAGATCATAGGCGCTTTTGCGGGATGTGCCTTTTTTGAGTTTCAGTGCGCTCATCTCTGTCTCCTCACACCAGCACCGCGCCGCCATCGGCAATCGCGCCGGTCGTGTCGGCCTCGCCCAGCAGCATTTCGTTGTGTGGTTTGCCCGAAGGGATCATCGGAAAGCAGTTGGCGTGTTTTTCCACCACACAATCCATGATCACCGGCCCGTCATGTTTGATCATTTCGTTGATCGCGTCGTCCAGATTCCTGGGATCATCGCAATAAATTCCTTTCGCGCCAAAGGCTTCGGCCAGTTTCACGAAATCCGGCAGGCTTTCGGACCAGGAATGCGAATAGCGTTCCCCGTGCAAAAGCTCCTGCCACTGGCGCACCATGCCCAGACGCTCGTTATTCAGGATGAACTGCTTGACCGGCAGATCATATTGCACCGCCGTGCCCATTTCCTGCATGTTCATCAGGAACGAGGCATCGCCCGCCACGTTGATCACCAGCGCATCGGGGTGTGCGATCTGCACGCCGATCGACGCCGGAAACCCGTAACCCATGGTGCCCAGCCCGCCCGAGGTCATCCAGCGGTGGGGTTCCTGAAACCCCAGGAACTGCGCGGCCCACATCTGGTGCTGCCCGACCTCGGTCGTGACATAGCGGTCCATGTCCTTGGTCAGTGCCTCCAGCCGCTGAACCGCGAATTGCGGTTTGATCAGTTTGTCGGAATTTTTGTAGGTCAGGCATTTGACCGCCTGCCATTCGTTGATCTTGCCCCACCATTTGCGCACGCCGGCCGCATGGGTCTTGCGCCCGCGCGATTTCCAGATTTTCAGCGCATCTTCTAGCACATGCCCGACATCGCCCAGAATCGGGATTTCGACGTGGATGACCTTGTTGATCGAGCTGGCGTCGATATCGATATGCGCCTTTTTCGATTTGGGCGAAAAATCCGGAATGCGTCCGGTGATGCGGTCGTCAAACCGGGCACCGACGTTGATCATCAGGTCGCAGTCGTGCATCGCCAGATTGGCCTCGTACGTGCCATGCATCCCCAGCATGCCGATCCAGTTCTTGCCGGAGGCCGGATATGCCCCCAGCCCCATCAGGGTCGAAGTGATCGGAAAACCGGTGGCGTCGACCAGTTCGCGCAGCAACTGACAGGCGCCATTGCCGGAATTGATCACCCCGCCGCCGGTGTAAAACAGTGGTCGCTGCGCCTTTTCCATCGCCTCGACCAGGGTTGATATCGCCTCGATATCGCCCTTGACCTGCGGCTGGTAATGCCCGGTTCGCGCCTTGGCGGGCTCGACATAGGCCCCATTGGCGAATTGCACGTCCTTGGGAATATCGACCAGCACCGGCCCGGGCCGCCCGGATCTGGCGACATGAAACGCCTGGTGCAGGATTTCTGCCAGCTTGTCGGTGTCCTTGACCAGCCAGTTATGCTTGGTGCAGGGGCGGGTGATGCCGACGGTGTCGGCCTCCTGAAAGCCATCGGTACCGATCATGAAGGTCGGAACCTGACCGGTCAGCACCACCAGCGGAATTGAATCCATCAGTGCGTCGGTCATGCCGGTCACCGCATTGGTGGCACCGGGACCCGAGGTGACCAGCACGACGCCGGGCTTGCCGGTCGAGCGCGCGTACCCTTCGGCCGCATGTGCCGCACCCTGTTCGTGGCGAACCAGGATATGGCGGATCTCGTTCTGCTGGAAAATCTCGTCGTAGATCGGCAGGACCGCGCCGCCGGGATAGCCGAACACGGTATCCACGCCCTGATCCTTCAACGCCTGAACCACCATTTGCGCGCCGGTCATCTGACGGGTCATCTGCATTTCTCCAGTCATCCGCTTCATCACGGAAGCGTGCCATAAAAAAACCCCCGGATTGCGGGGGCGCGTGGTCGGGGACGTTTGTGTCGTCACCGCACCTTGCGCATCGCCCCGATCACGAGAAGGATTTTCATGCCAACCTCCGAATTGGCGGCGACACTAGGGTTGTGGCAAACCAAGGTCAAGCGGATTTCGTGAATAATAGAACGTTCAGACCGGGGCGTTGC
>CAZRLO010000034.1:0-25749 GCA_964600965.1 uncultured Rhodobacter sp. | reverse complement strand
CGTTCGATCCCCGAACGCGACCTGATCCATTGATCGCTGGTATCCAGCCACGTTTCGAATTCTTTATTGGGAACAACACGTTCCGGCAGGTAATGGCCGACACCTTTGACAATTGCGCGGGTCGAATTCATGGCGTGTCGTCAACTTTCGGCGGCGGCAGATTCGCCATCTTCGCGTTTGGGCAGGCCGGATGCAACCCGCGCCGCCAGCTTTTGCGAAAATCCGGTCTGGGCCAGTTGGTAGGCCAGCTTGATGGCCGCCGCGACCCCGGTCGCATCGGCGTCGCCATGGGATTTGATCACGGTTCCGTTCAGCCCCAGAAACACGCCGCCATTGGCGCGACGCGGGTCGATCTCGCGGGCGAAACGTCTAAGCGACGTCAGCGCGAAAAGGGCCCCAAGCCTTGACAGGATCGAATAACGAAACGCCTGTTCCAGCAAACGGCGCACATAAAAAGCCGTGCCCTCGGCGGTTTTCAGCGCCACGTTGCCGGTAAAGCCGTCGGTCACGATCACATCCACCCTGCGTGACGGAATATCGCCGCCCTCGACGAAACCGACAAAGGTGAATCTGTTCGCCTCGGCGGCATCGGTGATCAGATCATGTGCCTCCTTCAGCCCCGCGCGGCCCTTGTTTTCCTCGGTTCCGACATTCAAGAGGCCGATGCGCGGCACCGCCAATCCCAACCCGTTGCGCGCATAGGACGCCCCCATCAGCGCGTATTGCAGCAAATCGGTCGGTTCGGCCCGCACATCCGCGCCCACGTCCAGCATCACGTTGTTGCCCTGCGGGTTTTCCGATGGCCAGAATATCGCGATGGCGGGGCGGGAAACGCCGGGTGCCTTGCGCAGACGCACCATCGAGACCGCCATCAACGCGCCGGTATTGCCGCAGGATACCGCCACCGTGGCTTCGCCTTCGCGCACGCTGTCAATGGCGCTCCACATCGACGTACCCTTGCCGTTGCGCATGACGTGGCTGGGTTTTTCATCCATGCGGACCGTTTTGTCGGTATGGCGGATGTCGCAGAGCCCGGCCAGATTGCGACGCCGCGCGATCAGGTCGTTCAGCTTGGCTTTGTCGCCATGAACGATGAAACGAATACCCGGATGCCGGGTGACCGATTCGGACAGGCCGGCAATAACGGCCACGGGTCCCCGGTCACCGCCCATCGCGTCAACTGAAATGACGATGCGGGGGCCGGGTTCTGCGTGATCCTGGGCCGTCATGCGGTTTTGCCCCCGGGCAAGTCTCAGGCTGCGTCTTCGTCCAGATCGATTTCGTCGGCCTGGGCGATCACTTCGCGATCATCATAATGGCCGCAGGCCGCGCAGACGTGATGCGGGCGTTTGAGCTCGCCGCAGTTCGAGCATTCGTTCGGATTGCCCGCCTCCAGCGCATCGTGAGAACGACGCTGGCCGCGCCGCGCGCGGGATATCTTGTTCTGTGGGACAGCCATGTCACAACCTCGGAATTGGCCGGGCTTGCACCCGCGTTTGAACCTGAGTCTAACCGGGCTTTGCCGACAGGCGCAAAGCCTCGCCAACGCAGGCTGGAAAGGAAGCCGCGAAAATAGACGGAAAACCAGCTTTCGCAAGCCCTTTCTGGCCGGTTTTGGGGCCTATTTCTTCATTTTATCGCGCAATTCTGCCAGCGCGGCAAAAGGCTGGTCGGCGGGGTCCGGGTTGTCCGGGTCGTCCGGGGCCAGCAATCCCGCGGCTTCGAGCCGCATTCCGGGCAGTCGGGGATAATCCGGCAGCGCCAGCGCCAGCTCTTCGATGGCGATCTGGCCAAGGTCGATCCGGGCGGGCAGTTGCTCGATTTCCGTAATCCCGTCGAACTCGGTTTCCTCGGCAGGGGCGGGTTCGGCCAGATCGGCAACGAATCGGCGGCGAACCCTGATATCGATGCGGGCGGGAACGTCGCTACTGGTCACGACGCAGGACTGCACGACGCTGGCCCCAAGCTTGCCGCTCAGCCGCCAGTCGCGCCGGGCCTCGGGCGCCAGATGCCCGGCAAAGGTCAGCTTTCGGATGGCGACAATGCCCAGATAGGCCGCGATCGCGTCGCGCGCCGCCCTGGAGGGGCGAACATCAAAGTCCAGATTTGCCGTCGGCGGCAGGGCGCGGGTCTCCACGATTTCAGAAAACACGGGGGCCAAAATCCCGCTGTCGGTCTCTGTGTTCCGCATTTTCCTGCAACCCCTCGGACTTAAATCGCTTTTCAGCCGCAACTTTCTTGCTTGTTTTGCATGTGTTCGCTAAGCCGACAAGTAAGTTAGCCGTAATCGGACACGAGGGTAAGATGGCGAAAACAGGGCTTAATTGGCGTTTGCCGCTTGCCGGAATTCTGCTTGCGGGCGTCATAGGCTGTGCGGCCACGTTCACAAATCACGGTTATGCACCGACCGATGCCGAACTTGAAGCGGTCATCGTCGGGGTCGACAATCGCGCCAGCGTCGAAGAAACGATCGGTCGCCCGGCCAGCACGGGGGTTCTGACCGACAGCGGCTGGTATTACGTTTCAAGCCGGGTGCGCTATTTCACCTATCGCGAGCCCGAGGTCATCGACCGTCAACTGGTCGCGGTCAGCTTCAACCGGCACGGGACCGTCGAAAACGTTGAACGGTTCACGCTTCAGGACGGGCACGTTGTCGCCCTCAGCCGCCGCGTGACCAAGACGGGCATCAAGGGTGTTTCCTTCCTGCAGCAGATGCTGCGCAATGTCGGCAACGTCAACCTCGGCGCCGGCTGATTTAGTCTAACGTTCAACATTCATGCCAACGTCAGGATTCGGGTTCGAAATCCAGCGCCGCCCCGTTGATGCAATAGCGCAGGCCGGTGGGTTGCGGACCGTCGGGGAAAACGTGCCCGAGATGCGCCTCACAGGCGGCACAATGCACTTCGGTGCGCCGCGCGATCCAACTGTCATCAACGCTTTCATCGACGGATCGGGAGTTTGCCGGCGCGTGGAACGAAGGCCAGCCCGAACCGCTGTCAAATTTGGTGGCCTGATCGAACAATTCGGCCCCGCAACATACGCAATTGAATTTTCCCGGTGATTTCGGGAATTCCTCATTGGAAAACGGGCGTTCGGTTTCGCCCTCGCGGGTGACCCGATAGGCGAGATCGGAAAGTTTCGAGCGCCATTCAGCGTCGGTACGGTTGACTTTCGCGGCCATGATGCAAACTCCTTTGATGACAGTTCGGGCATAGCGTTCACCCCTCTATTAGGGCATACCCCGAGTAATTGAAAACCCCGCATCCGGGCACCAGACACATGCGTTCCTTGCAGGTCGGCAAATATCGCACTGAAATGGCGGCGGACGATGCCGCGATCAGCCAGGCACTGGCATTGCGGGCGCGGTGTTTTCGGCCGGATGCACACGACGCGGACGCCGATCGCGACCATTGGGACGCGACCTGCCGGCATTTACTGGTGCGCGATGCGCAAAGCGGACGGCTGATGGCCTGTTGCCGTTTGCTGGTTCTTCCCAATGGCATCGAAATCTCCCGCTCTTACGCCGCCCGGTTTTACGATCTGTCGGGGCTGGCGGGATTTGATGCGGGCATGGCGGAACTGGGCCGGTTCTGCATCGATCCGAAGGTGTTTGATCCCGATATCCTGCGGATCGCGTGGGCCGGTTTGTTGCAGATCGTGGAGTCGGAAAGCATCCGGCTGCTGTTTGGCTGCTCTTCGTTTTCCGGCGTCGATCCGACGCCGTACCACAAGGTCTTTGCGCTGCTGGCGGCGCGGTACGGCGCACCGCGCGACTGGATGCCGGGCCGCCAGGCGGCGCAGGTCGTTGCGTTCAGTGCCGATCCGGCGCTTTCGCGATCGGACATTTCCGGCGCGCTGCGCGCGATGCCACCATTGTTGCGGACCTATCTGGCGATGGGCGGCTGGGTTTCGGACCACGCCGTGGTCGACCGGGATCTGGATACCCTGCACGTTTTCACCGGACTGGAGACCGCCAAGGTTCCGCCGCGCCGGGTTCGCTCGCTGCGGGAATTGCACGGGGATGCCGGCAAGATATGGTAGGGCATTATAGCCGGATCGACAGTATATAGGCATCTGCACATTTTATATTGACTTGCCAGTCAATGATAACAAGACGCGAAGAACGCCATTTAATAGCTTGTTTATAAACGAAAATCTATTCTATCACCCGCCGGTATGGCTCATGTGGCGCGAAACCTGGCCGCGAACCTCGCGTCGGTCATAGTTGAAATCATGCCCCTTGGGTTTACGCGCGATGGCCGCGTGAATTTTTGTGATCACATACTGATCGTCCTGCAAACCGGCGCGCAGCGGCTGGCGCAGGTCAAATTCCCCTTCCTGCCCCAGACAGGGAAATAGCTGCCCCGTGCAGGTCAGGCGGACGCGGTTGCACTGTTCGCAGAAATTGTGGCTGAGCGGCGTGATGAAGCCCAGCTTCTGTCCGGTTTCCGCCACGCGAACATAACGCGCCGGGCCGCCCGTGGATTCCGCGAGGTCCGACAGGCGATAGCGAGTTTCAAGCTCGGCCCGCAGATCGGTCAGCGGCCAGTATTGATCGATGCGATCTTCGTCGCCGATATCACCCATCGGCATCACTTCGATAAAGGTCAGGTCCATACCGCGTTCGGCGCACCAGTCCATCATCGAAAACAGCTCGTCGTCATTCGTGCCCTTCAGCGCCACCATGTTGATCTTGACGCGCAATCCGGCGTTCTGCGCGGCGGCAATGCCGTCCATTACCTGCGCCAGACGTCCCCAACGGGTGATTTCGGCGAATTTGGCTGGCTGAAGCGTATCAAGGGATATATTGACCCGCCGCACCCCGAAACGCACCAGATCTTCGGCATATTTGGCCAATTGCGAACCGTTCGTCGTCAGCGTCAGTTCGTCCAGCGCGCCGGATTTCAGGTGCCGCGACATGGTTTCGAAAAATCCCATGATTCCCCGACGCACCAGCGGCTCGCCTCCGGTCACGCGGATTTTTCGCACGCCCTGGCTGACAAAAAGCGAGCACAACCGGTCCAGCTCTTCAAGCGTAAGCAGTTCTTTTTTCGGCAGGAAAGTCATGTTTTCGGACATGCAATAGACACATCGGAAATCACATCGGTCCGTCACCGACACTCGCAGATAACGGATTGCGCGTTCGAATGGGTCCAGCAAAGGGGTGTCTTTGGTCATGGCGCTTGTCTAATCTTGCACGCGTGCACACGCAAGTCGTTGAACGCAGGCGTGATCCCTTCTAAACTCGGCGTATGGTGGGTAATCCAAAGCTGTCTTCGATGTTGCGTCCGGTGCTTGTTTTGGCGCTCGCGGTCGCTGTCGGCGGGTGCAACATCAAGCTGTTCAAGCGCCGGGTTGCCATGGAAGCGCCGGAAATCACCACCAAAATCGTGGAATGCGCACCGGACAATCTGGTCTGTCTGGGCGTCAAGACGCCCGATGAAGACACCCCGCGCCCGCAATACCGCGCCAAGGCCCCGCCCGCGGGCGAGGGTTTCGTTGAAGGCGTCAGCGCCGAAAGCCTGGATACCACGTCAGAGGCCGAAAAGGCCAATGCGCTTGAAAGCGAGGCCACCAGCAGCGAAACCGAACTGGGCCGGACCATTGCCTCGCTGGGCGATGTGGCCGAGGCCGGTTTCTGGCTGAAAACACCGCTGGTCATCGCCCCGACCGAGGGGCGCGTGGTCTGGGCCGACAACGGCAATTCGGTGAATGTGTCGCTGATCCCGAAACAGGGCGAGGCAACGTCCGGCAGCCAAATTTCGCTTGGCGCGATGCGCGCGCTCGGCATTCCGCTGACGGCGTTGCCGGCGTTGATCGTTTTCGCGAATTAGATGCCCGATCAGCGGGTCTTTCCCAATCGCGGCACCTGGCAGGAACTGACCGCCGGATTTCGCTGGCAGGTACCGGCGGAATTCAACATGGCGGTGGCGTGCTGTGATCGCTGGGCGGCGCGGCAGCCCGGCCGGCTGGCGGTGGTGCATGTCAATGCCGACGGCTCGGAGCGGCGGATCAGCTATGGTGGGATGCGTGACCAGTCGGCGGCCTTGGCCAATGCAATGCAGGCGCGGGGTCTGAAACGCGGAGACTGCTGTGCGGTGTTGCTGGCGCAGTCGCCCGAGGTGCTGATCACGCATTTCGCGGCCTTCAAATTGGGCATGGTCAGCCTGCCGCTTTTCACGCTGTTTGGTGAAGACGCTTTGCTTTACCGGCTTGTCGATGCCGGTGCCCGGGCCGTTGTGACCGATGGCGCGAATTTCGATAAAGTGTGGAATATCAAGGATAAACTTCCCGATCTCGAACATATCTATGTGGTGGATGGTGCCCCGGTGGGCGCGCTTGATTTCCGTGCCGAGATGGCGGCGGGCGCGCCGGTCTTTTCCCCCGTTGCCACGCGCGCCGACGAACCCGCGCTGATCGTCTATACCTCGGGCACGACCGGCCCGCCCAAGGGCGCGCTGCATGCGCACCGGTTTCTTTTGGGGCACCTTCCAGCGGTAGAATTGCAGCACGAGTTTTTCCCGCAACCGGGTGATGTCGGCTGGACACCGGCCGACTGGGCGTGGGTCGGCGGGCTGATGAACACCGCGCTGAGCTGTCTATACTATGGCGTGCCGCTGATTTCACACCGGATGGGCCGGTTCGATGCCGACCGGGCGTATGATCTGATCACCCGGCAGGGCGTGCGAAACATGTTCCTGCCGCCAACGGCGCTGAAACTGATGCGGCAGACCAACGCCCCCACAAAACACCATATCCGCACCATCATGTCCGGCGGCGAATCGCTGGGTGCCGACATGCTGGAATGGGGGAATTCCGCGCTGGGGATCACGATCAACGAGACCTACGGTCAGACGGAATGCAATTTGTGCCTGACGTCCTGTGCCGGGTTGGGGGTGCAAAAGCCCGGGGCGATCGGCAAGGCGGTGCCGGGGTTTGACGTGGCCATCATCGACGCGGCCGGAAACGAGGTGCCCCGCGGTACGACCGGCGAAATCGCGGTCGGGCAGGGCGTGCCGGTGATGTTTCTGAAATACTGGAACCAGCCGGAAAAAACGGCGGCGAAATTCGTCGGTGGCCGGATGAAAACCGGCGATCTCGGGGTGATGGACGATGATGGTTACGTCACCTTTGCGTCGCGTGATGACGATGTGATCACCTCGGCGGGGTACCGGATCGGCCCTTCAGAGATCGAAAATTGCCTGACCGGACATCCCGATGTCACGATGGCCGCCGCGATTGGCGTGCCGGACGCGACGCGGGGCGAGGTGGTGAAGGCCTATGTCGTGCTGCGCGACGGCGCAGACGATCAGGGGATCGAGACCGGGTTGATCGAAAGGGTTCGCACGCGGCTTTCGCCACATCTTGCCCCGCGCTTGGTCGAAGTGATTGACGCGATGCCGCTGACGGCGACCGGAAAGATCATGCGTCGCGAACTTCGGGACCGGAGCTGAAAAATCTTCCCGAGCATTTTTCGCACCGAAGATTATTCGTGAATAATTATATTTATCAATCACTTATGCTGGCATCGCGAAAAACGCACAGAATTGGGCGGCGGGTATCGGCCGCGGAACGTTCGCGCAGGACCTGCCGATTGCGCGGAATCAAGGGCACAAGCCCGCCGCGCATCATTGGGCCGCCCCCGGCACGGCGATTGGCTGACGAAGGCGCAACCTTTCGGGGTCGCACTGGTTTTGCCGCGATAACTTGCCCGTAACTTGCGCCGGTTCACCGCACCGCGGCCCGTCGGCACATGGCGCGTTGGTCATCGGGGAACCGTCGCGCCGCCGCCCGGCGACATCTGCCGCCGGCAACGGTTCCGGCGTCATTCCACGGTCACGGATTTCGCCAGATTGCGCGGCTGATCGACATCCGTGCCTTTGGTGACGGCAGTGTGATAGGCCAGCAATTGCGCGGGGATCGCGTAAAGCATCGGGGCCAGCAGATCAGGCACATCGGGCATGATCAGCGTCTGCCACACGCCGTCTGACGCATCGGCCGCACCCTGTCGGTCGGTGACCAGCACGACCTTGCCACCCCGCGCCATGACCTCTTGCATGTTGGAAACGGTCTTGTCGAACAGCGAGTCCTTGGGGGCCATCACGATCACCGGCACCTCTTTGTCGACCAGCGCGATGGGGCCGTGTTTCAGTTCGCCGCTGGCGTAACCCTCGGCATGGATATAGCTGATTTCCTTGAGCTTCAGCGCCCCTTCCATTGCCAGTGGATACATGGGGCCGCGCCCCAGAAACAGGATGTCGCGTGCTTGTGCCAACTGGCGTGCGACCGACCGGATCTTGCTGTCATTTTGCAGCGCCGCCTTGATCGCTGCGGGCACGGCGCGCAGCCCTTCGGTGATTTCAGCTTCCTGCGCGGCGCTCAGGTGGCCGCGCTGGCGGGCGGCCAACAGCACAAGCCCCAGCAGCGCCACCAACTGACAGGTAAACGCCTTGGTCGAGGCCACGCCGATCTCTGGCCCCGCCAGAATGGGCAGCGCCAGATCGCTTTCGCGCGCGATCGAGCTTTCGGCGACATTCACCACCGAAACGATTTTGGAAACCTTTTCAGAACAATATCTTAGCGCCGCCAACGTGTCCGCGGTCTCGCCCGATTGGCTGACAAACAGCGCGATGGAATCCGGTGCCAGGGGCGGTTCGCGGTAACGGAATTCGGACGCGACATCCAGTTCCACGGGCAAACGCGCCAGCGACTCGAACCAGTATTTCGCCACGTTGCACGCCAGAAAAGCCGTGCCGCAGGCCACCATCGTCAGGGTGCTGATCTTGCTGAAATCCAGATCATCGCCCCGCAGATCCACGGTCTTGCCGTCCCCGGCCAGATAGTACGAAATCGCATCGGCCAGCACCGCCGGTTGTTCGTTGATTTCCTTGGCCATGAAATGTTTGAAACCGGCCTTGTCGGCTGCGGCGGTATTGGACGGGATTTCGCGCATCTCGCGGTTGGCGCGTCGCCCGTCGGCATCGAAAATCTGCGCCCCGCTCCGAGAGACCAGCGCCCAGTCGCCCTCTTCAAGATAGGTCAGCCGATGGGTCATCGGTGCCAGTGCCAGCGCGTCCGAGCCGACGAACATTTCGCCGTCACCATGCCCGATTGCCAGGGGCGAGCCGCGCCGGGCCGCGACCAGAAGATCCTCTTCGCCCTCGATCAGAAAGCACAGCGCGAACGCGCCTTCCAGCCGGTCAATGGTTGCGGCGGCGGCCGCCTTGGGGGATTTGCCATCGTCCAGATACCGGCGGAACATCAAGGCGATGGTCTCGGTATCGGTTTCGGTCTCAAAGCCCTGACCGTTGGCGGCCAGTTCCTCGCGCAGTTCACGGTAATTCTCGATGATGCCGTTATGCACCACCGCGACCGGACCGGCGCGGTGCGGATGGGCATTGGTGACCGAGGGCGCGCCGTGGGTGGCCCAGCGGGTGTGGCCGATTCCGGATTTGCCGGGCAGAGGTTCGTGGACCAGAAGGTCGGAAAGGTTGACCAGTTTGCCCAACGCGCGACGCCGCACCAGTTTGCCATTGTGCAACGTCGCAATGCCGGCACTGTCATAGCCCCGGTATTCCAGCCGCCTGAGACCGTCGAGGATGATCGGCGAAACCTCGTGCCTGCCCAATATGCCAACGATTCCGCACATGCGTTCAGCCCTTGTCCCGTTTGGCCTTCAGGGCGCGCAATCGGCCCAGATACCGTTTGGCGAAACCCTGGCGAAGTTCCTGTTTGGGCCTTGATATGCCCAGCGCCCCGTCGGGCACATCGTCGGTGATGACCGAGCCCGATCCCGTCAAAGCGTCGGCACCGACCGAAACCGGGGCCACAAGGGCCGTATTGGACCCGATAAAGGCCCGCGCGCCGATCGTGGTCCGGTGTTTCATCACCCCGTCGTAATTGCAGGTGATGGTGCCCGCCCCGATATTGGCCGCCGCCCCGATTTCCGCGTCGCCGATATAAGAAAGGTGATTGACCTTGGCCCCTTCGGCAATCCGGGCGTTCTTGACCTCGACAAAGTTGCCGATATGGGTGTTTTCGGCAATCTCGGCCCCCGGGCGCAGTCGCGCGAACGGGCCGACCACCGCGTCGCTGCTGACGTGGCAGGCCTCCAGATGGCAGAACGCGCGAATCTCGGCGGCGTTTTCGATGGTGACGCCGGGGCCGAAAACGACGTTCGGCCCGATCACCACGTCGCGCCCGATCACGGTGTCGAGCGCGAAATATACCGTTTCCGGATCGCTCAGGGTCACGCCGTTTTCAATCGCTGCGTCGCGGGCGCGGCGCTGAAACGCCGCCTCGGCGCGGGCAAGCCCCTTGCGGCTGTCAACGCCCATGGTTTCGGCCTGATCGCAGAATACTGCGGCGCAGGTTTGGCCAGCCTCGTTGGCCAGCGCCACGATATCGGTCAGGTAGAACTCACCGCTGACACTGTTCTTGTCTATTTTATCTATTAGATCAAATAGATGGTTGGATTTCGCACAGACCACACCGGAATTGCAATCGGTGATTGCCTTCTGTTCGGCGGTCGCCGCCTTGTGCTCGACAATCGCTGTCAAACCGCCTGCCGCGTTCAGGATCAACCGCCCGTAATTGGTGGGATCGGCGGCTTTGAACCCCAAAACGACCACCGCGTTTCCTGCCGCGCACTTTTGCTGCATATTTTCCAGGGTATCCGGCTCGATCAACGGTGTGTCGCCATAAAGAACGATGACATTTCCCTGAAATCCGGCCAGAACATCCCGTGCCTGACCGACCGCGTGGCCCGTGCCCAGTTGTTCGGATTGATGTACGATTTCAACGTCTTCCAAGAAGGACTGCGCCGCGTCCGCGACCGCCTGGCCCCGGTGACCGGTGACGACGATGGTCCGGTCCGCCCCGATTGCGGCCGCCGTGTTCAGCGCATGATGCAGCATCGCGGACCCGGCCACCTTGTGCAGCACCTTCGGGCGTTCCGACTTCATTCGATTGCCCTGACCTGCGGCCAGGATGATCACCGCTGTGGGCATGGACGGACCTTTATTGCCGGATTGGCCACCCGTATTAGCGGGGTTCCGCCAGCGCGCAAAGCACTTCCTTATCAACAATGCTTTCCGAACGTTTCACCGCGTGGCAAAGTGGCGGTTACGGCAGGCAATCGGGGCGCAGGGATGCAGACCATCATTTTCGATCTCGACGGGACGCTCGCCGATACCAGCGGTGACCTGATCGCGGCGGCGAATGCGTGTTTCAAACGCCTGGGCCATGGCGAATTGCTTGACCCGGGGCGCGATCAGGCAACGGCATTTCGCGGTGGGCGCGCCATGCTGGGGCTGGGTTTCTCGCGGCTGGGCCGCGAAGCCGCGCAAACGGAAATCGACGCGCAATATCCTCGTCTGCTTGAACATTACGCCGAAAATATCGACACCTTCAGCCGGCTTTATCCGGGGGTGGTTGCGATGCTGGAACGCCTGATCGCCGAAGGCAGATCACTGGGCGTCTGCACCAACAAGCCCGAAGGTCTTGCCGATACGCTGTTGAGAAGGTTGAACGTTAAACAATATTTCGGAGCCCTGATCGGGGCCGACACCCTGTCGGTTCGCAAGCCCGATCCCGCGCCGCTGCTGGAATGCGTGCGCAGGCTTGGCGGCTCGGCAGAAAGTTCGGTCCTGATCGGCGACACCGCCAACGACCGGGAAACCGGTGCCAATGCCGGGGTGCGGTGCATATTGGTGACATTTGGTCCCGATGGCCGGGATGTTGCGCACCTGACGCCCGAGGGTCTGCTTGATCATTTTGACGATTTGCCCGATGTCTTGACGCGGGTCGCGGCACGGCCGCTTGGGGCAGGGGGGCAGCATGGTCACACGGTTTAACGGTTCGTTCACCCAACAGCCGCAAATTCCCGAAAAGGCCATTGACGCCGCCCTTGGCGTGATGCGCAGCGGACGATTGCACCGCTACAACGTCGCCGACGGCGAAACATCCGAGGCCGCGTTGCTGGAGCGCGATTTTGCCGCCTTTACCGGTGCGAGGTTCTGTCTGGCGGTGGCGTCGGGCGGCTATGCGCTGGCGACTGCGCTGCGGGCTGCGGGCGCGAAACCGGGCGACGAGGTGCTGACCAACGCCTTCACCCTTGCCCCGGTTCCCGGTGCCATCGCCGGGGCGGGATGCGTGCCGGTTTTTGTCGATGTCACCGAAAATCTGGTCATCGACCTTGCGAATCTGGAACGCCAGATCGGGCGATCCGGTGCGAAATACCTGATGCTCAGCCACATGCGCGGCCATATCTGCGACATGGCGGCGCTGATGGCGTTATGCGACACGGCGGGTGTCGCGGTGATCGAGGATTGCGCCCACACGATGGGGGGCGCTTGGGATGGTGTGGTTTCGGGTCGTCACGGGCTGGTCGCCTGCTATTCGACGCAGACCTACAAGCATATCAATTCGGGCGAGGGTGGTCTGATGATTTCGGACGATGCCGATCTGATGGCGCGGGCGACGATCCTTTCGGGCAGCTACATGCTGTACGACCGGCATATTGCCGGGCCGGATTCGGCGGAATTTGACGAAATCCGCCTGGAAACTCCGAATTGCTCGGGCCGGATGGACAATCTGCGCGCCGCGATCCTGCGCCCGCAACTGGCGGATCTGCCGGTGCAGGTCGCGGACTGGAATGAACGTTACCGGGTGGTGGAGCAGGGGTTGCGGAATATCGCGGGCCTCAAGGTGATCGAACGACCCGAGGCCGAGGGTTTCGTCGGCTCGTCGATCCAGTTTCTGCTGCCGGATCATGACGCCGGGGGCGTCAAAGCGATCATGAACGCATGTGCCGCGCGCGGGGTCGAACTGAAATGGTTTGGCGGCGCCGAGCCGACGGCCTTTACCTCGCGCTATACTTCGTGGCGATACGCGCCCAAACAGCACCTGCCCCAGACCGACCGGATCCTGGACGCCTTGATGGACATGCGGATTCCGCTGACATTTTCGCTGGACGATTGCCGGTTGATTGCGACGATCATCCGCGAAGAGGTGCGGCGGAAGTAGGTCGGACAATTGTCCGGCCGACAGCTTTGCGTTGCGAATCTCGATCATCCGCGCTATTAAATGAACACTTGTTCAATTAATCCGGAGCGCGCCATGTTCAACGCCAGCATGAATTTCGCCTGTGGCGAGGATGTCGAGGCCCTGCGCGACATGGTGCATCGCTGGGCCCAGGACCGTGTCGCGCCGATCGCCGCCGATATCGACCGGGCGAACCTTTTTCCGGCGGAACTCTGGCGCGAAATGGGTGATCTTGGCCTTTTGGGGATCACCGTGCCCGAAGAATTCGGCGGTGCGGATATGGGCTACCTTGCCCATGTCGTCGCGCTGGAGGAAATTGCCCGCGCTTCGGCCAGCGTCTCGCTCAGCTACGGCGCGCATTCCAACCTCTGCGTCAACCAGATCAAACTGAACGGCACGCAGGAGCAAAAGGCGCAATACCTGCCGCGTCTGATTTCCGGCGAACACGTGGGCGCGCTCGCCATGTCCGAGGCGGGTGCCGGGTCTGATGTGGTATCGATGAAGCTCAGGGCCGAAAAGAAAAACGGCTATTACACGCTCAACGGCGCCAAATACTGGATCACCAACGGCCCCGACGCCGACACGCTGGTGGTTTACGCGAAAACCGACCCCAACGGCGGTTCGCGCGGCATGACCGCCTTTATCGTTGAAAAAGAGATGAAGGGATTTTCCACCTCGCCCCATTTCGACAAGATGGGCATGCGCGGGTCCAACACCGCCGAGCTGATCTTCGAGGACGTCGATGTCCCGTTCGAAAATGTGCTGGGCGAGGAAGGCAAAGGCGCCGCCGTCCTGATGTCGGGCCTGGATTACGAGCGCGTGGTCCTGTCGGGGATCGGCGTCGGGGTCATGCACGCGGTGCTGGATCACATCATGCCCTATCTGCACGAACGCAGGCAGTTCGGCAAACCCATCGGCGATTTCCAACTGATGCAGGGGAAAATCGCGGATATCTATGCCGCCATGAACTCGGCGCGGGCCTATGTCTATGCGGTGGCCAGCAGTTGCGACCGGGGCGAGGTCACGCGGCAGGATGCTGCCGCCGTCGTGCTTTATACCTCGGAAAAGGCGATGGAGGTGGCCACGCAGGGCGTGCAGGCGATGGGCGGTGCGGGCTACCTGAGCGATTCGCCCCTGAGCCGGATCATGCGTGACGCCAAGCTGATGGAAATTGGTGCCGGCACCAGCGAGATCCGCCGCATGCTGTGCGGGCGGGAATTGATGAAGGTGACGGGTTGACAATTTGGCTTATAACAGAATATTTTGGCAAATTGTTAACAATATGGGTGTTGATATGAATATTGGACTTATCAATAAGCCAAAAAAGTCCGGTGCTACGATGCGGGTTTGGGAAATTGCCGATGCAATCACTGCGGCCCGGGGCCGCAAGGCAAAGCGCGCCGAAGTCATCGACCGATATGTTTCCGAAGGCGGCAACCGAAATACGGCCTCGCAGCAATATCACTATTGGAAGGCCGCCACCAATGCGGTTGACGACGGGGCTTGCCGCAAGGCCGTTTCGTCGCGTGACGTGGATGCGGTTCGGATTACCGTGGGCGCAGACGGCCGGATCGTCATTCCGGCGGAAATGCGTGCCGCCTTGCGCCTCGGGGCCGACGGTGTGATCACGGCGCGGGTGGTTGACAGTGAAATGCGAATCTCGACACCGGGCGAGGCCCTGCGCCGGGTTCAGGAGCAGCTCGAACCTCTTGCCAACAGCTTGAAAAAGAAAGGAATTTCAATGGTGGATGAGCTGATATCCGATCGTCGCGAAGAGGCGCGGATGGATTCCGAACCGTGAGCGCGGGTGTTGTTCTTGACAGTTCAGCGGTGCTCGCACTTTTTCTGGTTGAAGATGGCCACGAAAGGGTTGCCGAGGTTTGGAGCAACGGCGTGGTGACATCGGTCAACCTGTGCGAAATCGTGTCCCGGTTCGCACGGATCGGCGTGCCCGCCCACGAGGCTTCGCAAAAGCTCGGCGTTGCCGACGTTCAGGTCGTCGATGTTACCCGCGCCGACGGCGAACTGGCGGGAAGTTTTGGGCCGCAGACACGCCAATTCGGTTTGTCTCTGAGCGGCCGGATTTGCCTTTCGGTCGCATCGCGGCTTGGAATGAAAGTACTGACCGCGGATCGTATGTGGGGCGAATTGGACCTCGGGGTTGAAGTGGAGTTGATAAGATGAAGTCGACATTGTTATTCGTTTTCGTTGCTTTCGCGCTGGCGCCAATATCTGCCGCCCGGGCGCAGCAATTGAAATTCACGGCATCCCACACCCAATCCTGTCTGCGTACGAAATCGGACCCCAACCAGATGGCGGCCTGTGTCGGGGTTTCCGCCAACAAATGCATGGAAGACACCGAGGGCGGCATGTCCACGGTCGGGATGGGCGGCTGCATCAACGCGGAATTGAAGTTCTGGGACGAATGGCTGAACGGCGTCTACAAGGCCTTGCTGGCACAGGAAAAAGCCGACGACGCGGAAATTGGCGCGGGTGACGGCAGCGTGCCAGCCAAAGCCGCAGCACTGCGCGACATGCAGCGCGCGTGGTTGCCGTGGCGCGATGCAACCTGCGACTACGAACGTTCGCTCTGGGGCGGGGGAACCGGCGGGGGGCCGGCAACTCTGGGTTGCCTGATGCGGCTGACGGCATCGCAGGTCTTTTACCTTGAATCCCGGTTTTCCGCAGAAAACTGAGACACCGTAACCTTGGCGGAGGGCCGGATGGCACGCTTGAAATCGGCGGTACACGCGGGTTCCGACCTGTTCAAGGCCAACGCCGCCGCGCACGAAGCCCTGCTTGCGAACGTACGCGAGGCCGCCGAACACGCGGCACTTGGCGGTGGCGAGAAATCTCGCGCCCGTCACCTGTCGCGCGGCAAGATGCTGCCGCGCGACCGGGTCGCGGGTCTGCTCGATCCGGGTTCCGCGTTTCTGGAAATCGGCGCGACGGCGGCGCATGACATGTATGGCGGTGCCGCGCCCTGTGCCGGGGTGATCGCCGGGATCGGGCGGGTGCACGGGCTTGAAGTCATGGTCGTGTGCAACGACGCCACCGTCAAGGGCGGCACCTATTACCCGATGAGCGTCAAGAAACACCTGCGCGCCCAGGAAATCGCCGAACAGAATCATCTTCCCTGCCTCTATCTGGTGGACAGCGGCGGTGCGAACCTGCCCAATCAGGACGAGGTTTTCCCGGACCGCGACCATTTCGGGCGGATTTTCTACAATCAGGCCAACATGTCCGCCAAGGGCATACCCCAGATCGCCGTCGTCATGGGGTCGTGCACGGCGGGCGGGGCCTATGTGCCCGCCATGTCGGATGTCACCATCATCGTGCGTGCGCAGGGCACCATCTTTCTGGCCGGTCCGCCGTTGGTCAAGGCCGCCACCGGCGAGGTGGTCACCGCCGAGGATCTGGGCGGCGGCGATGTCCATACCCGCCTTTCGGGCGTTGCCGATTATCTGGCCGAGGACGATGCCCATGCTCTGGCCCTTGCGCGGCAGGCCGTGCTGGGGTTGAACCGCACGAAACCGGCGACGGTCACGCTGCAATCGGTCGCGGAACCGGCCTTTGATCCCGCCGAACTCTCTGGCATCGTGCCCGCCGATCCGCGCACACCCTATGACATCCGCGAGGTGATTGCGCGCCTTGTCGATGGCTCGTGGTTCGATGAATTCAAGGCCAGGTTCGGCGAAACACTGGTCTGCGGATTTGCCCATGTCACCGGCATTCCCGTCGGCATTATCGCCAATAACGGGGTCCTGTTCAGCGAAAGCGCGCAGAAAGGTGCGCATTTCATCGAACTATGCTCGCAACGGCGCATCCCGTTGGTGTTCCTGCAAAATATCACCGGCTTCATGGTAGGGCGCAAGTACGAATCCGAAGGCATCGCGCGGCACGGGGCCAAACTTGTGACCGCCGTCGCCACGACGAAAGTGCCCAAGATCACGCTGATCATCGGCGGTTCGTTCGGGGCAGGAAATTACGGCATGGCGGGCCGGGCCTATTCGCCGCGCCTTTTGTGGACATGGCCGAACAGCCGCATCTCGGTGATGGGCGGCGAACAGGCGGCGGGCGTGCTGGCCACGGTGAAACGCGACGCCATCGAACGGGGTGGCGATACATGGTCCGACGCCGCAGAGGCCGAATTCAAACGCCCGACACAGGAAATGTTCGCGCGCCAGTCCCATCCGCTATACGCCAGCGCCCGCCTCTGGGACGATGGCATCATCGAACCGGCCAAAACCCGCGAGGTCCTTGCCCTCAGCCTTGGCGCGACGCTGTGCGCCCCGATCGAAAAAACGCGCTTTGGCGTGTTCCGGATGTGAGCGCCGCCATGCTCCTCTGCCTGCTTCTTTTTGGCAAAAATACTCGATCGGGCGCCGGACAGGATCGGAAACCCGCGCATGTTTAGCAAGATCCTCATCGCCAATCGCGGCGAAATTGCCTGTCGGATCATCCGGACCGCACGGCGCATGGGCGTGCGCACCGTCGCGGTCCACTCTGACGCCGACGTCGGGGCCAGGCATGTCGCAATGGCGGACGAGGCGGTCCATATCGGTCCATCCGCGCCCGCACAGAGCTACCTTAGGGGCGACGAGATCATCCGGATCGCACGCGAAACCGGGGCCGACGCCATCCATCCCGGTTATGGCTTTCTCAGCGAGAACCCGGATTTCGTGGATGCCGTCGAAAAAGCGGGCCTGACCTTCATCGGCCCTTCGTCGGATGCGATCCGGGCCATGGGCCTGAAGGATGCAGCGAAAAAGTTGATGGCAAAAGCCGGTGTCCCGATTGTACCGGGCTATCACGGCACCGATCAGAACCCGAAACACCTGGCGCGGGAAGCCAGGAAAATCGGCTATCCGGTGCTGATCAAGGCCGTGGCCGGCGGTGGCGGCAAGGGCATGCGCCGGGTTGATGCACCCGCGGATTTCGCCGACGCACTGGCCAGCGCCCAGAGCGAGGCCAAAACCGCGTTTGGCAACGATGCGGTCCTGATCGAAAAATTCGTCACCAGCCCCCGTCACATCGAAATGCAGATTTTCGGCGATGGAACCGATGCGGTTCATCTGTTTGAGCGTGACTGCTCGCTTCAGCGCCGCCATCAGAAAGTCATCGAAGAAGCGCCCGCCCCCGGCATGACCGCCAAAGTACGCGCGGCAATGGGCGATGCAGCGGTCCGTGCGGCCATGGCGATCGGCTATCGCGGTGCCGGCACGGTGGAATTCATCGTCGACGCCTCGGCGGGGCTGAAACCCGACGGGTTCTGGTTCATGGAAATGAACACCCGCCTGCAGGTCGAACACCCGGTGAGCGAAGCCATCACCGGGGTCGATCTGGTGGAATGGCAGTTGCGCGTCGCCGCGGGTGAAAACCTGCCGGCAAGACAAGGCGATCTTTCGATCAACGGTCACGCATTCGAGGCGCGGCTTTACGCCGAGGACGTGCCAAAAGGATTTCTTCCGGCGACGGGGACGCTGGATCATCTGGTGTTTCCCGGCGATGCCCGGGCCGATACCGGCGTGCGGGCCGGGGACGTGATTTCGCCGTGGTACGACCCGATGATTGCCAAGCTGATCACACACGGTCCGACGCGGGCCGTGGCGCTGGCGCGGTTGCAACGTGCCCTTGAAAAAACCGAGATCGCGGGCACCGTCACCAATCTGACCTTCCTTTCGCACTTGTCGCGCCAGCCCGAATTCGCGCGGGGCGAGGTCGATACCGGCCTGATCGAGCGCAACATTTCCGATCTTGCGCACGAAGATGCGGCCCCGCCCGAGATCTGCGCGATTGCCGCGCTCGCCGCGCTGAACCTGCATGAAGCGCCCGTCGATCGAAACCCATTCAGCCTGTGGTCGCCGCTGGAATGGTCGGCGGAAATCCACGAAGGGGAAACCCGGCATGCCGCCCGGATTCGCGCCGACGATGCCGGCGGCTGGCACGTCAGGCTTGGGGAATTCGAATGTCGGCTGAAAAGCGACGGCCGTCGCTGGCGGGCGGATACCGCCCCCGCCCCCGCGCGCGTGATCCGGTTGGGCAACGATATCCACGTATACGGTCGACAAACCCACCATTTCACCACGCCGGATCCGCTGGCGCGGGCCGCAGAGACCGCCAATGCAGGCAATGTGGTCGCCGCACCGATGCCGGGGCTGGTGAAACGCGTTTTCGCGATCGCCGGTAAAACCGTTGCGGCGGGCGACAAGCTGGCGATACTGGAAGCCATGAAAATGGAACATGTCCTGACCGCCACCCGTGATGGCGAAGTGGCCGAGGTTCTGACCGCGGCCGGGGATCAGGTCGAGGCGGGTCAGCCGCTGATCCTGCTGGCCGGGGATGCGCTCTGAATGGGTTTCTTTTTGGCAAATATACTCAAATCCCGGTGCCCGTCGAAATGGCGGGATCGGAGTATTTGGGACCAAAAAGAAGCCGCGGGCCCTACCCCATGAAAAGACGGCTTCATCATGGCTGGCAAAGCCGTTCGACGCGCACGCTCGCGTTGCTTTACGAAATGGAACTGGAATTCGAACTGGTCGTTCATTCGTTCCGTCGCCCGTTATATACGCAGGAATATCGCGCGCTTTCGCCCGCCGGGCGGGTTCCGGCATTCGAGGACGGGAATGTCGTTCTGTTTGAAACCGGGGCCATCACCGAATACCTGGTCGAGACCTACCCCGATCGCGGGCTGGGGCGACCGCCCGGCGATCCCGAGCGCTGGGAATGGCTGCAATGGCTGCACTTTGCCGAGACCATGGGCCAGCATCTGGCGACGCTGACCCAGCATCACGTCGTGCTGCGCGAGGATTGGATGCGTTCGCCAACGGTGATGAAATACGAGACCATGCGCCTTGGGCGGACCTTGCAGGCGCTGGAGACCGCACTTGATGCGCGCGATTATCTGCTGGCCAGCGGGTTCTCGGCAATCGACACCAATATCGGTTATTCGGTCTACGCCGCCGGATTTTTTGCGCGGTTTGACCCTTTTCCCAACGTTGCGGCCTATACCGAACGGCTGATGGCGCGCCCGGCGTTCCAAAAGGCATTACCGCCGTCAGGTGCGGAATTGCTGTATGACCGTGACTTTTACGCCCTGCCCGATGTCTGAACGGGCCGAAATATTCGAGGTCGGCCCGCGCGACGGCCTGCAAAACGAGGCGCGCCAGATCGCGACCGCCGACAAGGTGGCGCTGGTCGACATGTTGTCGGAAGCCGGGTTTCGCCGGATCGAAGTGGCGGCCTTTGTTTCGCCGAAATGGGTGCCGCAGATGGCCGACGGCGCCGGGGTGCTGGCGGCGATCCGGCGCAAGCCCGGAATTTCCTATGCGGCACTGACCCCGAACCTGCGCGGGCTGGACGCGGCGCGGGCGGCGCACGCGGACGAGATCGCGGTGTTCGCGTCGGCCTCCGAAGGGTTTTCGCAGGCCAATATCAACTGCTCGGTCGACGAAAGCCTTGCGCGGTTCCGGCCCGTGATCGCGACGGCGGCGGGGGCAGGAATTTCGGTGCGCGGCTATGTTTCCTGTGTGACCGACTGCCCGTTTGACGGCCCGGTCAAACCGGCTGCGGTGGCGAACGTCGCGGGCACGCTTTACCGGGCGGGGTGCTATGAAATCTCGCTGGGCGACACGATCGGACAGGGGCGGCCGGAAACCGTTGCGGCGATGCTGCGGACCGTGCTGGCAGAAGTTCCGGCCAAGGCGCTGGCCGGGCATTTCCACGACACGTCCGGGCGCGCGCTGGCGAATGTCGAGACGTCATTGTCGGTGGGAGTGCGGGTTTTTGACGCCTCGGTCGGTGGTCTGGGTGGTTGCCCCTACGCGCCGGGGGCGGCGGGTAATGTGGACACCGGCAAGGTACATGAATTGCTTTGCAATTTGGGATACGAAACCGGGCTTGATGCCGCCAAATTGGCGCAAGCCGCTGAATTTGCGAGGGGATTACGGTCGGATGCACAGGTATGAAACGCTGAGGATCGCACGGGACGCGCGCGGCGTGGCCACATTGTGGCTGGCGCGGCCGGACAAACACAATGCGCTGTCCGGCAGGATGATCGACGATCTGGCCGTCGCGGCGCAGGATTTGGCCGCGGACGGCGACGTGCGGGTGGTCGTGCTGGCGGGCGAGGGAAAATCCTTTTGCGCGGGCGGCGATCTTGGCTGGATGCAGGCGCAGATGGCCGCGGATGCGACCACCCGCCGGGCCGAAGCGCGAAAACTGGCGATGACGTTGTTCGCGCTGAACACCCTGCCCAAGCCTATGATCGGGCGGGTCCATGGCAACGCTTTTGGCGGCGGGGTCGGATTGATGTCGGTCTGCGATGTCGCGGTCGGCGTTCCGGGCGGGAAATTCGGCCTGACCGAGGTCGGGCTGGGGCTGATCCCCGCCACGATAAGCCCCTATGTGCTGGCCCGGATGGGCGAGGCGCGCGCGCGCCGGGTCTTCATGTCGGGCCGCCTGTTTTCGGGGGCCGAGGCGGTGGAATTGGGGCTGCTGGCGCGGTTGGCGGCGATCGACACGCTGGACCAGGCGATCGAGGCCGAAATCGCGCCCTACCTGCAGGCGGCGCCCAAGGCGGTTGCCGAAAGCAAACGACTGGCGCGCATGCTGGGCCCGGCCATCACGCCCGCGATCATCGAAGAGACCATCGACCGGCTGGTCGCGACCTGGGAGGGCGACGAGGCCGCCGAGGGCATCGCCGCGTTTTTCGAGAAACGGGCACCGGTCTGGCGATCGTAGGCCGAAGGTGACATTCGAGCCCCTCGGCAAGTGCCACAGACTTCGCCCAGGCAACTCAAATGTCGTGATCAGTTGATCCAGAAAGCGAAATTCCAGTGGATCGAACCGCCGGAATCGAACCACCGGGTGCATATTCGGGGCGGTGCGCCGCTTGACTTTGGGTGCTTGTTACATATGTGTCCAATTTAAGACAATGGTGTCTCATGCAAGCGAATAGCCCGAATCCAATCCGCCCCAAAACCCGGGATGCGATCCTCCACGCGGCGTTTCTGACGCTTTCCGACCAGCCCGGCGCGTCACTTGGCGATGTCGCGGCCCGCGCGGGCGTCAGCCGTGCCACGCTTTATCGTTATTTCGTCACCCGGCACGATCTGATGCTGGCTTTGGCGCAAATCGCGCAGGACGAGCTTGAATTGGCGGTCGCGAACGCCACCCGTGACGCGGAAAGCTATTCGGTGGCGCTGCGCCAGAGCCTCTTTGCCATTGTGCCGCTGGCGGACCGACAGTGGTTTCTTGCCTCTGACCCCGTGGCGCGTGATCCCGATATTACTATGCAATATCAAAATGGTATGCAGGAATTGTGCGATACGATCGACGCCGCCCGCTACGAGGGCACCTTTGCCCCGGATGTACCGACCCGCTGGATCGCGCGGGCGTTCGACAATCTGGTCTACGTTGCATGGACCGCCGTTCGCAACGAAGAATCCACACCCGCGCAGGCCGCCGATCTGGCCTGGCGCACGCTGATCAACGGAGTAGGAAAAGATGGAACTGACCACCAGCATGATTAACGCCCTTGGCAGTCGCATCGATGATGCATTTTTCATCATCGGTGCCGCCATTCTGCTGATCGAGATTGCCGAGGCCTGGTTCAAGGGCAATCTCGGCGGGCGCAAGATCGGCGAAATGCTGGTCAGCGCCTCGACCCAGCTTCCCTATCTCCTGTTTGAGATCCTTGTATTCACGGGAGCCTATGGCGTGTTCCATATTCTGGACGCAAGCGTCGTGACGTGGTCGGTACCTCCGCTTTGGTGGGGGCTGGCGCTGGCGGTTCTGGCTGCCGATTTCACCTACTACTGGGAACATCGCATCGCCCATCAGGTGCGGCTGTTATGGACCCAGCATGCGGTGCATCATTCGTCGCGGGATCTGAATATGGTGACCGGAATCCGGTTCGGACCGCTGGAAGGGGTGTGGTCGCTGATCGCGCATCTGCCGCTGGTATTTCTGGGATTTTCGCCCGAGATGATCTTTTTCGGGATCATCGTGGTGCTGGCCTATCAGACCTGGATACACACCCGGCTGATCGGCAAGCTGGGCGTGGTCGAAAAGGTGCTGAACACCCCGTCGCATCACCGTGTGCATCATGGTTGTGACCGCAAATATCTCGACCGGAACTACGGCGGCATCCTGATCATCTGGGACCGGATATTCGGCACGTTCCAGGTTGAAGAGGAAACACCCCGATACGGTCTGGCCCGCGATTTCGACAGCCGCAATCCGCTGAAAGTGTGGTTCTCGGAACTGCCGGAGCTTGGGCGGGACTTGCGGAATTCGGGTTCGCTGGCCGAGTTCTGGATGCGCTTGTTTGCACGTCCGGGCTGGCAGCCGTCCGCGCCCGCCGCCCGAAGATCGACAGAAGCGAAAACAGGGCGCTGAGACCGCGCCCCCAACCGGTTCGGGCTGCGACAACAGAGCCCCTGCGTGACCACCATTATTTGCCCCTTTGGGCCGGTGCCTTCGGTTGACCTCTGCCAAGCGCGCCGGTAAACCTTGGCACGTAAAATCAGGATTTTCTTGCCAAACGGAGGGCCCGTGGACGATCTGCTGCGACAATACCTGCCGATCCTCATCTTTCTGGCGCTTGCCATCGCTCTGGGGCTGGTCCTTATCCTTGCGGCGCTGGTCGTCGCGGTCCGCAATCCCGACGCCGAAAAGACCAGCGCCTATGAATGCGGGTTCAACGCCTTTGACGATGCGCGGATGAAATTCGATGTCCGGTTCTACCTCGTTGCGATCCTGTTCATCATTTTCGACCTCGAAGTCGCGTTCCTGTTCCCGTGGGCGGCAAGTTTTCAGCATGTCGGCACGCTGGGTTTCTGGTCGATGATCGTGTTTCTGGGCGTGCTGACGGTCGGGTTCGCCTATGAATGGAAAAAAGGAGCGCTCGAATGGGCGTAAGCACCGCGGAAAACTCGGCGGGCGCCGATAAAGAGGTCACCGTTCAGGCACTGAACCGCGACTTGCAGGACAAGGGTTTCCTGTTGACCTCGACCGAGGATATCATCAACTGGGCCCGCACCGGCAGCCTGCACTGGATGACCTTCGGTCTGGCCTGTTGCGCGGTCGAAATGATGCATGTGGCCATGCCGCGATATGATGCGGAACGCTTTGGTTTCGCGCCCCGCGCCAGTCCGCGCCAGTCCGACGTGATGATCGTCGCGGGCACACTGACCAACAAGATGGCACCGGCGCTCAGGAAGGTCTACGACCAGATGCCCGAGCCACGTTACGTGATCTCGATGGGGTCCTGTGCCAATGGCGGCGGGTATTATCACTACAGCTACAGCGTCGTGCGCGGCTGCGACCGGATCGTGCCGGTCGACATCTATGTCCCCGGATGCCCCCCGACCGCCGAGGCGCTGCTGTACGGTATCCTGCAATTGCAGCGCAAGATCCGGCGTACCGGCACCATCATCCGTTGATTGGAAGCGAAATGAGCGAAGCCCTGGCAGAACTGGCCCTGCTGCTCCAGACCAAGCACGAAAACGCCGTGGTCGCGACGGAAATCGAAAACGACGAACTGGTTGTCGAGGTAACGCTTAACGGTCTTGTCGCATTTGCGGAATTTCTGCGCGCCGACCGGAATTGCCGTTTCTCGACATTGATCGACATCACGGCGGTCGATTACCCGCAGCGCGACAAACGATTCGACGTGGTCTACCATTTCCTTTCGATGTATCAGAACCAGCGGCTGCGGGTGAAAATCCCCGTACGGGCCAGCGATATCGTGCCCTCGATCACCGCGGTCCACCCCAGCGCCAACTGGTTCGAACGCGAGGTGTTCGACATGTACGGTCTGATGTTTGCCGACCACCCGGATTTGCGGCGCATCCTGACCGACTATGGTTTTCGCGGCCATCCGTTGCGCAAGGATTTTCCGACCACGGGCTATACCGAGGTTCGGTACGACGAAAAGGAAAAGCGCGTGGTCTATGAACCCGTCAGCCTCGTGCAGGAATACCGCCAGTTCGATTTCATGTCGCCCTGGGAAGGCGCGGAATACATCCTGCCGGGCGACGACAAGGGGGGCGATGCCTGATGGCCGCGCCCCGCACAGCACCCTCGCACGATGACGAAACCATGTATTTCGTCATCGGCGCGCAGAAGTCCGGGACGACCTGGTTGTTCGACTATTTGTCGAGACACGATCAGGTCAGCACCGGACCGCTGAAAGAATACCACTATTTCAGCCATTTTCACCGGCGCGGGAAAACCGGCGGCGGTCGCCCCGCTTTCTGGCGATTGCGCCGGGTGTCGGCGATGGCCTCGGTTCTGAAACGGGCCGGGCTGGCGTCGGGGCGACTGGACGGTCTGGCAAAATCGCTGGGTCGCGATGCGCCGCGATACGCCGACATCGTGCGCGGCTCGGGCGGCGGCGCACGGGCCTTCGGCGATATTTCCCCGGTCTATTCGATGCTGGACAGAACGGCCTTCGCCGAAATGGCGGCGTGCCATCCGAACGCACGGTTCGTGTTCGTGCTGCGCGATCCTGCCGCGCGGTTGTGGTCACAGATTTCGATGCGGGCGCGCGACCGGCATGTCCCGGCGGACATGGCCGACCGGCGATTTTCGCGCCTGGTAGCAAGGGTGTCGGACAGCCCGGAATATCTTGGGCGGTCGGACTACGCGCGCACAATTTCCGAGTTGGAGGCGGTCATTCGCCCGGAAAACATCCTGTAT
>CAZRLO010000033.1:0-26048 GCA_964600965.1 uncultured Rhodobacter sp. | reverse complement strand
GGCCAGGCGGGCATCGACACGGTTTCGTACGCGACGGCGGGATATGGCGCAGGCGCGCGGCTTGATGGCGGCGCCAACTTTGGCGCTGCGACGGGCGACACGATCACGGCGGTCGAGAACCTGACCGGCTCGAATTTCCGGGACGTTTTCGTGGGCAGCAGTGGTGCAAACGTGCTGAGCGGCGGCGGCGGGAACGACCTGATTTTCGCGCTTGGCGGGGCGGATACGCTGAACGGCGGCACCGGGGCGGACACGCTTTATGGTCAGGCGGGCAGCGACGTTCTGAACGGCGACGCGGGGGATGACACGCTTTGGGGCGGCGCGAATGCCGACACCTTCGCGTTCAATGCCGGGGCCGACGTGATCGGGGATTTTACCGACAATATCGATACCATCCAGCTCGACAGCGCGCTTTGGGGCGGTGGGGTGCTGACGACCGCGCAGATCCTGGCCATGGCAAGCGTTTCGGGTGCCGACACGGTGTTCGATTTTGGCGCCGGCAACACCCTGACCTTGCAGAACTTCACCAATATCGCGGCGCTTGCCGATGATCTTACGGTGATCTGAAGCGTTTGACCGGTCGGCTTGTCGGCGAAATGTTGCTGGTCGCCGAGTGACCCCGACCGGTTAACGCACATTCAAGGGCAAACCCACGACGGTCTGACGCCGAATTCCCGTGGCGTAATCCCTGAGAAATTCGGACGCATCCGATTGCGACTGAAGCCCATATTTTGGTGAAATCGCAAAGGGTTGCACGGAAATTGCTTGCGTGAATAAAATATTTTAGTGATTCAGTGCCGCGCACGATTTCCGACAGCCGCCCGCAATCCGTATCCACCAGATAAACGCGCGTCCGCTGCCAGGCTGAAGGAAACCGATCGGTGGAACGGACCCAAATTTCCGGGTCTTGCGGAATTTTCGCAGGAGCGACGATCGATCATATCGTCACGATGTATGCAGCACGATTTCAGTCAGCCGCCGCTGATTTCCACGGCACCTCGCCATCACGACCCCGGGAATCCCGCGATTCCGGCAATCCCCAACGTCATTCAAGTGCGCTTATGCGAAGTATATCGCCGCGAAGACGAAAAAGCTGACGACCAACGTCAGATCGACCAGCCGTTGCATCCAGTCGACCCGCGACTCCGAGCGTGGCATCACCGCTCTGCCGGGCTTTGCCGAACGTCCGTCCGAGACCATGCCCGTTCCGGCGGCCACCGCGCCGCGGGTTTCGCCGCGCGTCGGCGCATGGTGACCGGCCTTGCGGTCCAGCATCCCGGCCAGCGCTTCGGTATCCAGCACAAACAGCGCATCCGGGTGATCCGACATGGTGCCGTTACCGGGAACCGATTGAAAAACCAAACCTTTTCGCGTGATGGAGATCGTGTAGGACATATTTTGCCAACCCTGAACAGGCCCCACACGCCCCCGAGATAAAGGTCAAGTATGGCGCAAAAGGGGCGGAATCGTGGCGGATTTCGGGCGAACCGGCGCATATTGCCGCCAAATGATCGGACATCGGCAGAATTTGGGCCGCCCTTGCCCGAAACCTGCCGCATTGCCCGGGCATGATGGCGCGGCGACCCTTTTCAAATCCCTGCGGCTGATCTAAGGTCGGGGTTGCCAGGGCGGCGTGTAACCATTTGATTGAATACCGAAGTTAATGAAAACCCTCACCACGACCAAAGAGCTTGCCGCCTTCTGTGACGCGGCTTCCGGGCACGACTACGTCACGCTAGACACCGAATTTCTGCGCGAGCGGACCTATTATTCCAAACTTTGCCTGATCCAGATGGCGGTTCCCGGCGACGGGCCCGAAGATGCGGTTCTGGTTGACGTATTGTCGGGCCGGCTGAAGCTCGACCCGCTGTACGAATTGTTTCAGGATCATCGTGTCGTAAAGGTGTTTCACGCCGCCCGGCAGGATCTCGAGATTTTCTTTTTCGAGGGCAATGTTTTTCCCCGGCCGTTTTTCGACACCCAGATCGCGGCGATGGTCTGCGGTTTCGGCGAACAGGTCGGCTATGAAACACTGGTGCGCAAGATCGCGCGGGAAACCGTCGACAAATCATCGCGCTTCACCGATTGGAGCCGCCGTCCCCTCAGCGCGCGTCAGCAGGCGTATGCGTTGGCGGATGTCACGCATCTGCGGGGCATCTACGAATATCTGGCAAACGCAATCGCGCAATCCGGGCGGACAAAATGGGTCGAAGAAGAGATGGAGGTCCTGACCGATCCTGCCACCTATATCGTCGAACCCGCCGAGGCCTGGCGCCGCGTCAAGACCCGTACGCATTCCGGACGGTTTCTGGGCGTGGTGCGCGAACTGGCGCGGTTTCGCGAGGAATTCGCGCAGTCGCGCGACATCCCGCGCTCGCGGGTTTTCAAGGACGAGGCGCTTTTGGAGCTGGCCTCTGCCAAACCGGAAAATGCCGAAGATCTGGGCAAGTCGCGGTTGCTGTTGCGCGAGGCACGGCGCGGCGATATCGCCGACGGCATTCTGCACGCGGTACGCCAGGGCGTCGCATGCCCGGCGGCCGATCTGCCACAGGCCGCGCCTTTGCGCCAGAAAGCCGTGGGAAATGAAGGGCTTGCCGACCTCTTGCGCGTGCTCTTGAAGGCCAAGGCAGAAAGCGCGGGCGTGGCGCAAAAGCTGATCGCGACGACGGCGGAACTGGACGATATCGCCGGCGGCGACACCGACACCCCGGCTTTGAAAGGTTGGCGGCACGAGGTGTTCGGCGCCGATGCGCTGCGTCTCTGCGCGGGCAAGATCGCACTATCGGCGAACGGACGGTCGGTGCGGTTGGTTGAACTCTAGCATCGCGCAATCAAAGCCCGCATCATTGAAATCAGGGAAAACGCGAAGTTCGCGGCTGGGAAATCCGGCGATTGACGGCGCGGGGCCAATCGCACGGGATCGACTTCAGGAATGCGTTCTAACGCCTTACGGTACGGCGATTTTTAGCGCCTCGCACCTGAATGCGGTTCACCCCGTTCAGCGTTTGCGTTGAAACGAAATGTCCGACGACGACCTCGCGCGACCGCTTGTTGCCCGTCGGCGTGGCACCGGGCGGGGGCAGCAGGCGAAACTCGTAAGCCAAGACCCCCTTGTCGGGTTTCTCGTCCTTCAGCGGCACCAGCACCGGATGCCAGAATCCCTGGCTTGCGGGCAGGCCGACCACGTTGATGATGGCCCCGCCGGGCACACGGTCGGCGCGAAGGCTGACAATCTCGGCCACCAATGGCCTGGGGTCGGCCACCACGACCGTTTCGACGGTCACAATCTTTTCCTCGCGGTCGCCCCCGAACCAGTTCAGGGGATTGAGGCGGCTTTCGCGCAAGCCCCCGCAGGCAGCCAAGAGGCCGAGCAATGCAAGCATCGGTATCAGTCGGGTCATCGATCGGGCCTTCCGCGCTGGACCGGACCTTGGTAAACCGATTGAGGCCGCTTTGAAAACCCTCGCTTTGGCGCTTTGACGGGATTTGCAACTGGACAGGCGCAGTTTGGCACCATAGTTGAGGCGCACCCGCCCAAACGGAACCCATTTCATGGCCAGCGTCGCCTTCGAGGATATCGCCGAAAACTTCGCCTTTCTGGACGATTGGGAGGACCGGTATCGTTATGTGATCGATCTTGGCCGCGCGATGGCACCGCTGGATTCCGCACTGAAGGTCGCGGCGACCAAGGTCGACGGTTGCGCCAGTCAGGTATGGCTCGTGCCGCGCTTTGACGGGACCGGGCGGCGCGCGGGGTTCACCTTTCAGGGCGACAGCGACGCGATGATCGTGCGCGGGCTGATCGCGGTCCTGGTGGCCTTGTATGACGGTCTGGAAACCGGCGAGGTGTTGCAGGTCGACGCGGCGCGGGAACTGGCCCGGCTGGGGCTGGATCAACATCTTTCGGCCCAACGCTCCAACGGGTTGCGGGCCATGATTACCCGCCTGCGCGGCCTTGCGGAAATCAATATGAATGAGCCTTCGACATGACCGGATTGCTGGATACGATCTTGGGTCGTCAGGGCTGGCTGCTGGCCGACGGGGCCACGGGCACCAATCTGTTCAACATGGGGCTTCAGGCGGGCGAAGCGCCCGAATTATGGAACGATGAACAGCCCGAAAAGGTGGCCGCGCTCTATCGAGGTTCGGTCGGTGCGGGATCGGATTTGTTCCTGACCAATACCTTTGGCGGCAACGCTGCAAGGCTGAAACTGCATGCGGCGCACAAAAGGGTGCGTGAACTGAACCGGATCGGCGCCGAGATTGGGCGCGAGGTCGCGGCCACGGCGTCCCGCGATGTGATCGTCGCCGGATCGATGGGTCCAACGGGCGAGATCATGGAACCGGTCGGCACCCTGACCCATGCGCTGGCCGTTGAAATGTTCCATGAACAGGCCGAGGGTCTGAAAGAGGGCGGGGCGGATCTGCTGTGGGTCGAAACCCTGTCCGCGCAAGAGGAATTCCGTGCCGCCAGCGAGGGGATCGCGCTGGCCGCCATGCCGTGGTGCGGCACCATGAGCTTTGACACCGCCGGGCGCACCATGATGGGGCTGACCAGTGTCGATATGGTGGAAATGGTTGCCGGGCTTGCGCATCCGCCGCTGGCGTTCGGGGCGAATTGCGGGGTCGGGGCGTCTGATCTGCTGCGGACCTTGCTGGGTTTCGCCGATCAGCACCCGGCGCTGCCGCTGATTGCCAAGGGCAATGCCGGTATTCCGAAATACGTGGACGGACATATCCATTACGACGGCACGCCGACCCTGATGGCCGAATATGCCGTTTTGGCGCGCGATGCCGGTGCCGCCATCATCGGCGGCTGCTGCGGCACGATGCCCGCGCATCTCCGGGAAATGCGCGCCGCGCTGGAAAGCCGCCCCACGCAGGAAAGCCCGACGCTGGAGCAGATCGCCGCCGCGATCGGGCCGTTTTCGTCGGATCACGACGGCACCGGCGACGATCCGGTGCCAAACCGCCGCGAAAGACGCCGCAGACGCGGCTGAGCGGCGGCGGTCAAGGTCGGAATGAGAAAACAGAATGTCGCTCATGTCACAGAAAAATTCGGGTGACACACGCTATTTCCAAGGCTAGCTTCCAACCTGCGAACGTGCGGAAAATTCGGGATACCCTTCATGTCTGACGAAGAAGACGACATCGTCCTTGCCGAGCTCGACGACGAAGAGCTTACGCTCCAGATGCACGACGACCTTTACGATGGCCTGAAGGAGGAAATCGAGGAGGGCGTGTACATCCTGCTGAAACGCGGCTGGATGCCATATGACGTGCTGACCAAGGCGCTGGTCGAAGGGATGCGGATCGTCGGCATCGACTTTCGCGATGGTATCCTGTTCGTGCCCGAAGTGCTGCTGGCGGCCAACGCCATGAAGGCGGGCATGTTCATCCTGAAGCCGCTTCTGGCGGAAACCGGCGCGCCACGCGTTGGCCGGATGGTGATCGGCACCGTCAAGGGCGACATCCACGACATCGGCAAGAATCTGGTGACGATGATGATGGAGGGGGCCGGTTTCGAGGTCACCGATCTCGGGATCAACAACCCGGTCGAAAACTATCTCGAGGCGCTGGAAAGCGAGGAATACGATATCCTGGGCATGTCGGCGCTGCTGACCACGACGATGCCGTATATGAAAGTGGTGATCGACACCATGGTCGAAAAAGGCATGCGCGACGATTATACCGTGATGGTCGGGGGTGCGCCCCTGAACGAGGAATTCGCCAAAGCCATCGGGGCCGACGCCTATTGCCGCGACGCCGCCGTGGCGGTGGAAACGGCCAAGGAATTCATGGCGAAAAAGCACAACGTGATCGCCGGCTGATGGCGGCGAATTTGCCGCTGTCGCGAAAAAAATGCCGATTTACCGCGAAACACTGGCGCGGATTCACGCCGAGGCCTTTGGCGACACGTTCGCGCCGGGGTTTGGCTGGCTTGCCGACCAGATTGCCGCCACAGCACCAGAGGCGATGCTTTTGGATGCCGGATGCGGCGACGGCGCGTGGCTGACCTTCGCCAGACAGGCCGGGATCGCGGGTTGCGGCATCGACCAGTCTCCGGAATTCGTTGCGATGGCGCGCAGGCGGGGGGTATCGGCGCGTGTCGGAGACCTCAATACTGCGACGCTCCCCGGCGGGGTCACGGCGGTAACGGCGCTGGGCGAGGTTCTGGCGTACGAGCCCGCCGCGCTCTGGGCCTTTGCCGCGAAAGTGGCGCAAGCGCTGCCACGCGGCGGCCTGCTGTTGTTCGATGTCGTTTCGCGCCAGTGCCGCCCCGGTCATCGGACGGCGGAAGGGTCGGATTGGCGGCTTGATGTCGGCATCGCCATCGCCGGCGACATTCTGGAGCGTCGCATCGACGTTGAAACCGCGGATGGAACCGTGTCGGAAACCCACCGTTTGCGGTTTTTTGATGCGCAGGACGTAAAAAACCGTCTGGAAATGCTGGGGTTTTCGGTTGATATTCTGGATGCCTACGGGCCGTGCGCGCTTCTTGAAGGGCGTTTTGCGATCAGAGCGGAGCGGATATGAAACTGCCGGATGACCTGACCCTGACCGAAGCCGGCGCACCGTCGCAAACCGTCGCGGGCACCAACGTCATGCTGATTGCCTGCGGGGCAATTGCCCGCGAGGTGCTGGCGTTGTGCGAGGCGAACGGATGGTCGCATCTGGCGCTGACCTGCCTGCCTGCGAAACTGCACCTGTACCCCGACCGCATTCCGGCGGCGGTCGAGGCGGCCGTTCACAAACATCGTGCAAAATATCCGGACATTTTCGTGCTTTACGCGGATTGCGGCACCGGCGGCCTGCTTGCCGCAAAATGCCGCGAGCTTGGCGTCGAAATGCTGGCGGGGCCGCATTGCTATTCGTTTTTCGAAGGCAACGCCGCTTTTGCCGCCCATGACGACGAAATCACCGCGCTTTATTTGACGGACTTTCTGGTGCGCCAGTTCGATTCATTCCTGTGGAAACCGATGGGGCTGGACCGGCACCCGGAACTCCGGGACATGTATTTCGCCAATTACACCAAACTGGTATATCAGGCGCAAACCCGGAACGCCGAACTGGTCTCGTTGGCGCAAAGCCACGCGGCGCGGCTGGGGCTGGCCTATGAATACCGGTTCACCGGTTATGGCGATCTGGCGGCGGAACTGGCGCGCAAGGCCTGAAGTCTGGCCATATGGGCCAATGGCTGCCCCGGCAATCCCGCCCCGCCCGAACCGGGGCTCCTGCCCAATTTTGAAAAGCGCTCTGTTGCAAACATTCTTGTCACATTATGAAAACTTTCGTGGCGAGCCACATGCACGAACCGGGTCGCCGATCCGCAGGGGCGTTGCCACAGCGAAAAATTTTCTAATAAACCCTTGAAAACACACGATGATCGAGTATTCCGGATTACCGGATTACCGGATTACCGGATTACCGGATTACCGGATTACCGGATTACCGGATATCTGGTCCACCGGTCTACCGGTCGACTGGTCCACCGGTCCATCGGTTGACTGGTCCACTGGTCCACCGGTTGACGGGCACACCGGAATTCCGGTCCACTGATCCACTGATCCACTGATCCACTGGTTAACTGGTCCACCAGAATTCCGGTCCATCAGGGATCCAATCCACCGATCCACCGGTCGACCAGTCAACCGGGTGAGGCTTGTCATGGTCAACGGGCCGACCCTTGTGCCGGTCGACGGCCGATCGGGGCATTGGCCGAACGTCCTGCACCCGACAACGCACCGCTGGTCCGGCGCGAATGCCCGGCGCAGGGCCCCGTGTCGTCGCCAAAATCGAATTGTGGGCCGTCAAAAACTGCCATTGCGGGGCCGTGGTGCCCCTGTTCCGGTCTCGGGCCCTGCCACGGTGGGCCGCAGCGCGCTACCACCACGTCGCCCCGGCCACGTCTCCGCCTTGTTCCACCGGCCCGAACAGCCGCACCACATCACGTGGCGGGTATCGGCTTTGTCTCGGGCGCTTATAACCAGCCGGTTGTGCGGGAACAAGGGCGCAAGCCCGCCGCGCATCATCGGGCCGTCCATTGGTACGGCGATTTTCTGAAGATGGCGCAACCCCTTGGTTTCGCGCAAATTCGGCCGGGAAAATGCACGCATCACCTGCGCCCGTTCACCGCACCACCGCCCGTCGGTACGTGGTTTTGTCGGCGTCAGGAAAAGGCCCGCCGGAAATCCGGTTTCCGCGCCAGCATCATCCGCCGGTTCGTCGAAAACGGGCGTGGCTGTGCCGGACCGGCGCTTATCGGCAGGCATCCCACCCGGGTCGCGGCGCGCTCAGCAGCAGTGGCCGGTTTCCTGGATCGGAGGGCAGGCGACAGAGCCATAGGAACAGAAAACACAACAATCGCCCGCTTTGGGTTGCAGAACGGCGGCGCAGGCGCTGCATTCGTAAAACCACTGGCAGGAATCCGTCGGCATCACTTCTTGGGCTGCGTGGCCGCATTCAGGGCAGGTGATCGTGGATTGCAGGATCACGGATTTTTCTTGCGTCGCCAAATCGCGTACCCCGTCAATAAGAGAAATCCCGCCAAAGCGGTGTAAAGGACATCATCGCGGTAAAAATAACCCAACAAACCGGTAAGTCCCAACGCCGAGAATGTCCACGGCAACAAGGGCGTGACACAGCAGAGCCCGGTCAAGACTGCACCGCCGACGCCGAAAGCCTGCAATTTTCCCATATGTTGTCCCTGCTTCAACGGTCCTGGCCGATGGCGGTTGCCGGAAACCCGTAATTGCCCGGTGCGTCCACGACCGCGTCGACGGTCGTCCTTGAATCATCAAACGTGACCATCGCGCGGCCAAGCAATCCGTCCATTTCAACGGACGCAACACCCTCGACCTCGCGGATTGAATCCTCGACGATATAGAGGCAACTGACGCAGGTCATGCCAGACACCGCCAGCGTGACAACGCGCTCCGCGGATTGCCCCTGCACCACGGTCAACGCAAAGAACATCATTCCAAGAAATATGGTGCGGCGCAATTTCACGGTCACCTCCCCAGCAGGATGGGGGCCGCGAACGGTGCGATCCAGCCCCAGAATACAGCAATCAGCGCAATCCCCGTTGCCAGCCACAGCGCAGATATCGTTACTTTCCGGCTGACCGGTGTCCGACAGATGGCCCCTTCCGCAAGGTCCGTCGGATTTCGGTATACCAGCCAGAACCCGTACGCCAGCAAAGCGAATGTGATGCCAAAAAATAGCGGTTGAAATGGCTGAAAAGCGGTCAGGTTGCCAATCCAGGCACCCGATGCCCCGAGGCTGACCAGCACCAGCGGCAAGACGCAGCAGGTCGATGCGGCGACCGCGCCCAACAGGCCACCCGATGCGACCCACCCGGCGATTGAACGGCCCTTTTCGCTTGAAAGGCCGCTCGGCCCGGCGTCAGATTTTTCCGAACTTGATATCATGCGGGTTTTATGCATCCTGTAGTTACTTCAGGATCAAGCGGAATTTTCCCATGTACCCGATTGGCGAAGCGGCGCGGCGCAGTGGCCTGACGATCGAGACCATCCGGTATTACGAGCGCGAGGGGATCATCGCCCGTCCGGGGCGCACCAGTTCGGGCCGCCGGGCATTTGCAAAACACGAAATCGCCGAATTGCGGTTCATCAAACGTTGCCGGGCGCTGGGGTTTTCGCTGGCGGATGCGATGGCGATGCGCGACCTTGCACATGCGGACGCGGATTCCTGTGGGCCAGCCGCATCTCTTGGCAAACGGCAGCTCGATTCCGTCCGGGCGAAAATTGCGGAACTTGCAAGCCTGGAAAGCGCGCTTGACGAACTGGTGGCCAGTTGCGCGTCGGGCAAGGCCCACTGCCCCATGCTGGCCACGCTGCTGTCCGGATGATCAGTGGTTCAGGCCTTTCGAACGGTCTGGTCCGTCACGACAAATAGTCCGACCGCGTCAGCCCGTATTTCGCCATTTTTTCGTTCAGCGTGCGGCGGGGCAGGCTCAGTTCGTCCATCACTGCGGCGATCGAGCCCCGATGGCGGCGCATGGTGTTGTCGATCAGCATGCGTTCGAACGCCTCGACATATTCTTTCAGCGGCTTTCCCTCGGTCACCAGCGAGTGCTGAATTTCGGCGTTGTCCGACATCAGCAGACTGGTGATCGTTCCCGAACCCCGGCGGCTTTGCAGCACGGCGCGTTCTGCGAGGTTGATCAGTTGCCGCACGTTGCCGGGCCACGGGCCCTGCAGCAATTGCGCGGCCTCCTTGGCGGAAACCTCGGGTGCGTCGCAGCCATATTCGTCGGCAAACGTCTCGGCAAAGCGGTTGAACAGGGTCAGAATATCCTCGCCGCGCTGGCGTAGCGGCGGCGGCGTGATCAACATTGCGGCCAGGCGATAATACAGGTCGCTGCGCAGGTGATCCTCGCATTTGGTATCGGAATCCTGGTTGTTGCAGATGGCGATGAACCGGACCGGCAGGGTGTCGCCGGTGGGTTCCTGTTCCGCGATCAGGCTTAACAGCCGCGCCTGCAGGGCCGGGGGCAGGCTTTCGATGTCCTCCAGGCACAAGGTGCCGCCGCGCGCTTCTTCGACCAGCGGCAACGGGGTGCCCGTGGGCGGTGGGCCGAACAGGCGCGAGGTCAGTTCATTTTCCTCATAGGCGGCGCATGAAATCATCAGGAATTTCCGGCCCTGACGCGGTCCGCAGGCGTGCAGTGCGTGGGCAACCAGACTTTTTCCGGTGCCGGTCTCGCCGTCGATCAGCACATGGCCGTCGGCCTGCGCCAGATCCAGAATGTCCTCGCGCAGCCGGTCCATGACCGGGCTGGAGCCGACCAGCTTGCGCAGCAACACGGTCCCGTCCGACAATTCGCGGCGCAGTTGCCGGTTGTCCAGCGTCAGCCGCCGGGCTTGCGTCGCGCGCCGCGCAAGGTCGCTCATCCGCTCGGGATCAAACGGTTTTTCCAGGAAATCATAGGCCCCGACCTGCATCGCCTCGACCGCCATCGGCACGTCGCCATGCCCGGTAATCAGAATGACGGGCAAGGCGCTGTCAAGGCTCATCAGACGTTTCAGGAACGCCATGCCGTCCATGCCGGGCATCCGGATGTCGGTCACGACGATGCCCTTGTAGTCGGCGGAAAGCGCCCTTAGCGCTTCTTCGGCGCCGGCATATGTCTCGGTGTTGTAACCGCTCAGCGATAGCCACTGCGAAATCGACTGGCGCATGTCTTCTTCATCGTCAACGATCGCGATGGTCATGGGGTCGGGCATTGGTTTCCTTGCCTGTTATTCTGCTGCCTGGGTCCTGGCGTTGATCACCGGCATCTGGATCTCAAACACCGCGCCGCCCTTGGTGCCGTTTCGTGCAATCAGACGCCCGCCCAGATCGGTAATGATTCCCGAGGAAATGGCAAGACCAAGCCCCACCCCATCCCCCGGTTTCTTGGTGGTGTAGAACGGCTCGAATAGCTGATCCAGATCGTCGATGCCCGCGCCGTTGTCGCGCACCGACAATTTTGCGGTCTCCCCGGCGCTCAGCAGGATCGTAAGCTCGCGTTCGCGCAGTTCCTTCATCGCATCCAGCGCGTTTCGCAGCAGGTTGACGATCACCTGTTCCAGCCGCAACTGATCCGCCAGAACCATGACCGGCGCTTTCGGGATGTTCTGGGTGATCCGCACCTCCATCTGGTTCAGTTGCGGTTCCATCATCGAAAGGCCGGTATTCAGCGCGTCCCGCAGGTCCACGGGCACAAAATCTTCGCCGCCCTTGCGGGCATAGGATTTCAGTTGCCGGGTGATGGCGCCCATGCGGCCGATCAGATCGTCGATGCGCTGAAAGCTGGAAAGCGCCTCGTCGGGGCGGTGGCGCTGCAACAACAGCTTTGCGCCCGCCAGATAGGTTTTCATCGCCGCCAGCGGCTGGTTGAGCTCGTGACTGACCGCCGCCGACATTTCGCCGAGTGCCGCCAGTTTCGAGCTTTGCGCGAGGCTTTGTTCGGCGACTTCCAGATCGCGTTCAACCCTTTCGCGTTCCTCGATTTCCTCGCTCAGCCGGTCGTTCAGGGCCCGCAGTTCGATCGATTCCCGCTGGAACAGATTGGATTGCTGTGCCGCGCGGCGCGACAGGATGAACGACACCAACGCCACCAGAATGGCAAAGCCCATGATCTCGATGGCCAGCACGCCGTTTACCCGTTCGCGCACCGACGCGAAGGTTGAAAAATATGTCAGTCGCCAGCCCTGAAACCCGATCTTGCCGTCCACGCGCATGATTGCGTGACCATGGGTGATGGCGTCGGCGGGGCTTTGGATCCAGCCGCCCGGGACGTTGAATGTGCGTTCCAGCACGCCGGGCACATTTTCGACTTTCAGCGCGTCCTCGACCGATTTGTTTTTCCACCGGGGTTCGCTGGACAGGATCACCACGCCTTCGGAATTGGCAACCATGATCGCCTCGGCGGCGAGCGCCCATTTCTGTTCCAGCCGCGCCAGCCCGACCTCGACCACGATCACGCCGATGCCCTCCTTTTCGCTGACGAGCTTGCGCGAATAGCTGAATTGCAGGCCGCCGGTTTCCAGCGTTTCGGTGGTGAACACCGTTTCCGCGCTGCGCAGGGCCTCGACAAAATAGGCCAGGTTCCGGTGATGTGTTCCAATGGCGCGGCGGTCGGTGGCGGCCACGGTGCGCCCGTCGCCGTCCAGCAACATCAGGCTGGCCGCGCCGATATCATCCTTGATCGAAATCAGGCGCTGCGACGTTGCGGCGAAATCGCCGGAATTCAGGGCCGAGATCAGCACCGGATCGCGCGACAGCAGCAGCGGCACCACCGATGTTCGCTGCAACTCGCTGGAGATGTTGCCCGAATACAGCGCCATGCGCAGTTCGGCGCGTGACCGGGTTTCCTGCGTGAAGCGGTCCGTCAGGTAAAGGTTGGAGCCCCAGATCAGCACCACGGCAATGGCGATCACCACAACGACGACCAGCCGGGCCACCAGCGATGTCCCGGTATTGGGGTCCGCGATCTTTGTGTCCTGCCTCGCCATTGGCGCGAAGTCTACGCTTCGGATCGCTTTCGCTCAAGTCGGTTGTGCGGGGTCAGGCGGCGACCAGATTTTCCACCAGCGAGCGAAACAGCATCGCGCCGTCGGCGCCGCCAAGCGCCGGGTCGTTCAATCGCTCGGGATGCGGCATCATGCCCAGAACCCGCCGGTTTTCCGACAGAACACCGGCGATACCGGCAACCGAACCGTTGGGGTTTTCGCGGTAGGTGAACGCAATGCGATCCTGCGATTGCAGGTCGGCAACCAGCGCGTCGTCGGCCAGATAATTGCCGTCGTGATGGGCGATGGGGATGCGGATATTCTGGCCGCGCCGATAGGCTGACGTGAAGGCGCTATTAGAGGTTTCCACTGTAAGATCAATATCTTTGCAGATATACTTAAGGTTTGCATTCCGCATCAATGTGCCCGGCAGCAATCCGGTTTCCGTCAGGATCTGAAAGCCATTGCAGACCCCGAAGATATGCCCGCCTTGGCGCGCGAATTCCACCACCGCGCGACAGATCGGCGAACGCGCCGCAATCGCGCCGCATCTCAGATAATCGCCAAAGGAAAATCCACCCGGAATGCCGATCAGATCGAGGCCCCGTGGCAGGCTGACCTCCTTGTGCCAGATCATCGCCGGCCGGTGCCCACTCGCCCGTTCCAGCGCGACCGCCAGATCACGGTCGCAATTGGAGCCGGGAAAGACGATGACCCCGGCCTTCATTCGGCAATTTCCAGCGCGTAATCCTCGATCACGGTGTTGGCCAGCAACTGTTCGCACATGGCCCGAACGCGCGTTGTCGCGGTCGCGGCATCGGTTTCCGCCAGTTCCAGTTCGATCACCTTGCCCTGCCGCACGCCCTTGATCCCGTCAAAGCCAAGCGTGCCCAGCGAATGGCGCACCGCCTCGCCCTGCGGGTCCAGAACGCCGGGTTTCAGGGTGATGAATACGCGGGCTTTCATGGGATCACCTCAATTAACCAGTTTCGGGCCTTTGGCGACGTTGGTGTTCTTGGGCATCAGGCCCAGACGGTTGGCGACCTCGGTATAGGCGTCGGCCAGATCGCCGAGATCGCGGCGAAACACGTCCTTGTCCAGCTTCTCGCCCGATTTCGCGTCCCACAGGCGGCAGGAATCGGGGCTGATTTCGTCGACCACGATCAGGCGCTGGTAATCCCCGTCGTAGATCCGGCCAATCTCGATCTTGAAATCGATCAGGCGGATGCCGACGGCGTACATCAGCCCGGACAGAAAATCATTCACCCGCAGCCCCAGCGCCACCATGTCGTCCAGATCCTGCTGTGCGGCCCAGTTGAACGCGATGATCTGTTCCTCGGTGACCAGCGGATCGCCCAGCTTGTCGTCCTTGTAATAGAATTCGACGATCGGGCGGGGCAGGGGGGTGCCCTCTTCGATGCCCAGACGTTTGGACATCGACCCGGCCGCGACGTTGCGAACCACGACCTCCAGCGGGATGATTTCGGCGGCACGCACCAACTGCTCGCGCATGTTCAGGCGGCGCAGAAAATGCGTGGGCACGCCGATCGCATGCAGCCCGGTCATGAAATGTTCCGAAAGCCGGTTGTTCAGGACGCCCTTGCCCTCGACGGTGGCCCGTTTTTCGGCGTTGAACGCGGTGGCATCATCCTTGAAATATTGCACCAATGTCCCGGGTTCCGGCCCCTCGTACAGGATTTTCGCCTTGCCTTCATAAAGCTTCTTGCGGCGGGCCATCTATCGCTCCGATCAGGAAATGCACGGGATCTGGCCGCAAATCCGGGCCAGTTTTCGCAACTCGCGCCTCTATAGATAAAGAGCCGGACCCGCGCAAGGACATGCGCGGCGGGGCTTGCCCTTGGCGAACCAGATCGTCATACAGAACGACAACGTTGCGGTCCAATGGAGGCGGAAATGACGACATTCGATGATCGGAAAACCGGATTTGAGGCCAAGTTCGCCCATGACGAGGCCTTGCAGTTCAAGGTTCAGGCGCGGGCCAACAAATTGCTGGGCCTGTGGGCCGCCGGGTTGCTGGGCAAGGACGGCGATGCCGCCAATGCCTATGCGGTCGAGGTCGTGAAAGCCGATTTCGAAGAGGCGGGCCACGAAGACGTTTACCGCAAGGTCGCCGGCGATCTGGGCGGGCGCGCGGACGAGGCGCAAATTCGTGCCAAGATCGCCGAATGCGCAGCCGAAGCCAAGACTCAGATCATGAACGAGGCCTGAATCCACCGGCCCGGCGACGTTTCACTTTTGCTTCAATTCCCCGGCAAATTCGGACGATGGATTAGCACCCCCGAAATTCTTTGATGCCAGCCTGAGGGCGAGCGTCAGGGGGAAATATGGGTATACGTACAAGCCGCGCCGCCGGGCGATTCGGGCAATTTCGCGCCGTCGCCGGGCATCCCTGGACACGGGCGGTACCGGCGCTGGGCATCGGCATCTGGTTCCTGTGGCTGTTGCACGGGCGCCTGGGCGGCATGGACCTGACCGCGATGTCGGCCCTGTTCTTTGAGATAGATAACGGGCGCTGGATTCTGGCCGCCGGCCTGACCGGCGCCAGCTTCGCCGCCGTTGCCGGTTACGATGTACTGGGCGCGCGCGCGATGGGCCTGCGGATCCCCGGACGGGCCGCCGCCCTCAGCGGTGCAACGGCGACCGCGCTGGCGCAACTGATCGGGCTGGGACTGGCCACCGGCGCGCTGGTGCGCTGGCGGATGTTGGGCGCTTCGCGGTTCACGCTGATGCGGACCACGGCGATGACCATGCTGGTCACGCTCGGATTTCTGGCGGCGGGCGCGGTTTTTGCCGCGCTCGCGGTTTTGCTGTGGCCGGTGCCATATCCCGCCGTGCGGCCCGGTGCCGTCACTGTGCTGGCGCTTGCGTCCGCGGTGGTCCTGCTGTCGCTGTGGCGGCCGCGAACGGGGTGGGAATCCCATTTTCACTGGCCGAGGATACAGATTGTATTGGGGTTCCTGCTGCTGGCGGCCATCGATCTGGGTGCCGCCGCGCTGGCGTTCTGGGCGCTGGTTCCCGCCGGGGCAGGGATCGGATTTGCAACCCTGCTGCCGGTGTTTCTGCTGGCGACCGGGGCGGGCATCGTCGCCGGGACGCCGGGCGGGGCCGGCCCGTTTGAACTGGTTTTGTTTTCGGCCCTGCCGACGGTCGGCGAAGCACATCTTCTGAGCGCAATTCTGGGGTTTCGGCTGGTTTATTTTCTGGCGCCCGGTGCGGCCGCACTGCTGGTCCTGCTGCGCCGCGAGATTGTCGGCACCGTGACCGGCAGTATCGACGCACCGTTGATCCCGGCGCAAACCGCGCGAGACCTGCCGCCATCGCTCGAAAACTGGGTACAATCCGCCGGCCGCGCCGAAGCGCGCCTGGTGCAGGGCGGCGGATTTGATCTGTTGCGATCGCCGGACCGTGGGACCGGATTTCTGGTGCGCGAAACCGGCAACGCCCTGGTTGCGTTTTCCGATCCCCTGGGCGCGGGCACACCTCGATCCGCGGTGCGCGCCCTGATGCACGAGGCCCGCGAGCGCAGCATTTGGCCGGTGATCTACAAGGCCGGGCCCGAAACCGCGGCCGCCGCACGGGCCTGCGGCTTTCAGACCCACAAAATTGGTGAAGAGGCGGTGCTTGATCCGGCAATCTTCACGCTGGAGGGGGGCGATATGCGCGGATTGCGGCGCAAATGCCGGCAGGCCGCCGCAACCGGGTTGTGCATCCGCCAGCCATCCGCCGCGGTGTTGCCGCTGGGCGAAATGACCGCGCTTTCGGATCTGTGGGTGGCCGCGCGCGGCGGCGAGCGTGGATTTTCCATGGGTCGGTTCGACCCCGTTTTCACCGACCAGCATCGCTATTTTCTGGCGCGTCATGATGGGGAACTGGTTGGTTTCATTGGCTTGTGGTGTACCGACGGTGAATGGGCGCTGGACCTCATGCGTTTTGGCGATGATGGCCCCCAAGGGCTGATGCAGGCCCTGATCGTCGCCGCCATTGCCGCGGCCAGAACCGAAGGGATCGCGCGATTTTCGCTGTCCGCGGTGCCATTTGCCGGGCTGGATCGGCCGGAAAGCTGGGTGGAATGGTTGTTGGGCCGGGTTTACCACGGGTATCCGCACTGGCACGGCGCGCAAGGTTTGCGGCAATTCAAGCAGAGCTTCCGCCCGGCGTGGGAACCGCGCTATCTTGCCACCCGCGGCCTCCCGGCGACCGTGATCGGTGGCCTTGAAATCGCCCGCGAAATCCGTCCGGTACGGGCCCGGCGCCGGCCCCTGCGCTTCAGTCGCCAAAAACCCGCGCGAAAATCGTTTCGACGTGTCTGGTATGGTGCGAAAGGTCAAAGTTTTCCTTGATCTCACTTGCCGGCATCGCGGCGGTAACGTCGGGATCGGCCTGAAGCTCGGTCAGGAAATCCGCGCCGTCTTCCCACACTTTCATCGCGTTTCGCTGGACCAGCCGATACGCATCCTCGCGGCTGACGCCCTTTTGGGTAAGCGCCAGCAATATCCGTTGCGAATGAACCAAACCCCGAAATTTATGGAGGTTTGCCAGCATGTTGTCAGGATAGATCACCAGCTTGTCGATCAATCCGGTCAACCGTGCCAGCGCGAAATCAAGCGTGACCGTGGCGTCCGGGCCGATATTGCGTTCAACGCTTGAATGCGAAATGTCGCGCTCGTGCCAAAGCGTGACATTTTCCAGCGCCGGTATCACCGCCATCCGCACCAGACGCGCCAGCCCGGTCAGGTTCTCGCTGAGAACCGGGTTGCGCTTGTGCGGCATGGCGCTGGAGCCTTTCTGGCCCCGGGCGAAGAATTCCTCGGCCTCCAACACTTCGGTGCGCTGCATGTGGCGAATTTCGGTCGCGATATTTTCGATGGAGGCCGCGACCACGCCAAGGGCCGCAAAAAAAGCGGCATGGCGATCGCGCGGGATGACCTGGGTGCTGATCGGCTCGACCGTCAGGCCCAGTTTTTCGCAGACATGCGCTTCGACGGCGGGATCGATATTGGCGAAGGTGCCGACAGCGCCGGAAATCGCACCCGTGGCGATTTCCGCCCGCGCCGTTGTCAGCCGCCGTTGGTTCCGGTCCATCTCGGCGTAAAAACGCGCGAAGGTCAGGCCCATGGTGGTGGGTTCGGCGTGAATGCCGTGGCTGCGCCCGATGCGGATGGTATTCTTGTGCTCAAATGCCCGCCGCCTGAGCGCCGTCAGAAGCGAGTCCACGTCCGCAATCAGGATATCCGCCGCCCGCACCAACTGGATGTTGAAGGCGGTGTCCAGCACGTCCGAGCTGGTCATCCCCTGATGCACGAACCGCGCCGCGTCCTGCCCGACGATTTCGCCGAGATGGGTCAGAAATGCGATGACGTCGTGTCTGGTTTCCGCCTCGATCTCGTCGATCCGGGCAACGTCGAATTCCACGTCCTGTGCCTTCCAGACGGCGGCGGCATTTTCGCGCGGGATCACGCCAAGGTCGGCCATGGCGTCGCAGGCATGGGCTTCGATCTGAAACCAGATACGGAATTTGGCGGCCGGCGACCAGAGCGATACCATGTCGGGACGCGAATATCGGGGGATCATGGGGCAGGGCCTGTTCTAGCATCGGGCGGGTTTCGCCAGCCTCTTACCGCCGCGCCGGGGACAGGGCAAGGCGGCGGTGGTGCGAATGGTGCGCCGGTCGTGGGCAAAGCGCTTGCGAAAGCGCGTGATTTCGGCCATTACCCGGCGAAAGCGATAAGCGAAAGGGGCGAAACATGGCTTTAGCAATGAACGGCAGGGTTCTGTCTCAAGAAATCTGGCCGGCCGAAGGTTCCGCCCTCTGGGCCAGACGCGCGGCGCTGATCGTGCTGGGGATCGCGGCGCTTTGGGTGTCCGCGAAAATTCAGATTGCGACGGTTCCGGTCCCGGTAACCCTGCAAATGCTGGTCGTCATGGTGATCGGTGCGGCCTATGGCCCGCGTCTCGGGCTGGCGACGGTGGCGGGTTATATCGCACTGGGCATACAGGGCGCGCCGGTCTTTGCCGGGACGCCCGAGAAAGGTATCGGCCTTGCCTATGTGCTGGGGCCGACGGGCGGGTACATCCTGGGATTTGCCATCGCGGCCTACGTGGTCGGCATGCTGGCGCAGCGCGGATGGGACCGGTCGCCCGTGTCGATGGCCGCCGCGATGGCCGTGGGCATCCTGTGTGTCTATGTGCCCGGCGTGATCTGGCTTTCCAGCGGCTTTGGCGCGCTGGCCGGTCTGTCGCCGCTGACCGAACCGTTCATGGGATATGGCTGGGCAAACTGGTACGCCTATGGCGTCAGGACTTTCATCTGGGTGGATGCGCTGAAACTGGTGGTCGCGGTCATCGCGTTTCCGGTGATCTGGCGCTGGGTCGGCAACGCGCGCGGATGACGGAACGACGCTTGTCGGGTCGAGATGCAAGTGGGGCGCGGATTTTTCGCGCCCCTTTTTGGTGCGCGGACGGCAATGATTGCGAGTGCCGACCGCCGCGCGCAGGTTCCGGACATGATATCAATGCGTTGCGGTTGTGCTTAGCATCTGGATCACCACAATTCCGGCAATGATCATCAACATCCCCAGAATCGCCCAGAAATCCACCGCCTGCCTGAACCAGAAATAACCAATGGCGGTGATGAAGACGATGCCCAGCCCGGACCAGAGCGCGTAAACGATGCCGACCGGCATGTATCTGAGCGTCAGCGTCAGAAAATACATGGCACCTGCGAAACCGATGGCCACGAAAATCGTGGGCCACAGGCGGGTGAATTGTTGGCTGGCCTGCAGGTTGGCGGTGCCAAATGTCTCAAACGCGACCGCGATCAGAAGGAAGAAATAGTGCTTGGGCATGGGACGGCTCCGGCAAAGGGAAGGGGCGCGAATTCGCGGCGTCCAATCAGATTAGCCGAATTTGCGGGAAATCTGAAATCTGAAATTGCCCTGAAGAACCCGCTTTTGGAACGCGAAATTTCGACGGTGAATGCCGGGCGGGGCGGGGCCATTATTTTGTTTTTCCTCGGTGGTGCGGTGCGTGACTAAAATATTTTAGTCACGCAACCAAAACTGCCAAAAAGTCCACAAAATCAACGCTATAAATGAAAAAATCCCGACCGGGACCGCCGACAAAACTTGCCCGCAGGACCGGGGCTGTCGGTGCCGTCAACGAGACCGCAGCAATGGTCGGATTTAGCGCCGCAAACTCAGCCCGCCAATGACCGGTTCAGGTTGGCGTCGATCTTGTCCAGAAATCCCTCGGTCGTCAGCCATCTCTGATCCGGGCCAACCAGCAGCGCCAGGTCCTTGGTCATGTCGCCGCTTTCCACGGTATCCACGACCACGCGTTCCAGAGTTTCCGCGAATCGCGTCAGCGCCATGTTGTCATCCAGTTTGGCGCGGTGTTTCAGACCGCCGGTCCACGCATAGATCGAGGCGATGGAATTGGTCGATGTCGCCTCGCCTCTTTGGTGCTGGCGGAAATGGCGGGTGACGGTCCCGTGGGCGGCCTCGGCCTCGACGATCTTGCCGTCGGGCGTCATCAACTGGCTGGTCATCAATCCCAGCGAGCCAAAGCCCTGTGCGACCGTATCGGATTGCACATCGCCGTCGTAGTTCTTGCAGGCCCAGACATAGCCGCCCGACCACTTCAGCGACGACGCCACCATATCGTCGATCAGGCGGTGTTCGTAGTGGATGCCCGCCTTCTTGAAGGCTGTCTCGAATTCGGCCTCATAGACTTCCTGAAAGATGTCCTTGAACCGCCCGTCATAGACCTTGAGGATCGTGTTCTTGGTCGAAAGATAGACCGGCCAGCCCAGATTCAGCCCGTAATTCAACGAGGCGCGTGCGAAATCGGTGATCGACGCATCGAGGTTGTACATGCCCATGGCGACACCGGCGGCAGGGGCGTCGAAAACCTCGCGCTCGATCTCGGTGCCGTCGTCGCCGGTGAATTTCATCGTCACCTTGCCCGCGCCGGGAAAGTGGAAATCGGTGGCGCGGTATTGGTCGCCATAGGCGTGCCTGCCAATGACAATGGGCCGTGTCCAGCCGGGCACAAGGCGCGGCACGTTCGAGCAGATGATCGGGGCGCGGAATATCACGCCGCCCAGAATATTGCGAATCGTGCCGTTGGGGCTGCGGTACATGCGTTTGAGGCCAAATTCCTCGACCCGCGCCTCGTCAGGGGTGATGGTTGCGCATTTGATGCCGACGCCGACTTCCCTGATTTTTTCAGCAGCGTCCACGGTGATGCGATCGTCGGTGCGGTCGCGCTCTTCGATCGCCAGATCGTAATAGAGAAGATCGAGATCGAGATAGGGCAGGATCAGTTTCTTCTTGATGAAATCCCAGATGATCCGTGTCATCTCGTCGCCGTCAAGCTCGACAACCGGGTTTTTGACTTTGATCTTGCTCATCGGTGGATATCCCTGCCAGAAAGAATCGGAATTCAGCGCTCTCTAGACGAAAAGCAGGCCGAGGGAAAGTCGGTATGCAATCGTATACCCAACCGTCAGGCCGCGAAAGCCAGTCCCACCGCATAGGCGACAACCGCGCAGGTGCTGCCGACAAGCACGGTTTCAAAAACACAGCGCAACGCCCGTACGCCGGTTGCGAACCAGCGCAGCAATCCCAACGCCACCAGCGCCGCGAACGTCGCGGCCACCGAAACCGAGAACGTCGAAGACGATGGCATCAGAAAGAAATAGGGCGACAGCGGCACCGCGCCAAAAATCACGAAGGCCAGAAACATGAACAGGCCCTTGATGGCCGGGCTTTCCCCGGTTGTGTCGGCCATGCCCAGTTCGTACACCATCATGAAATCGGCCATCAGTTCGGGGTTGCGCTCGAATATGGCGGTCATCTGTGTGGCATCGTCCGAACCCATGCCGTGGCTGGCCAGAATCTCGGCGACCTCGATGCGCTCGGCTTCGGGGCGGTCGCGCATTTCCACCAGCTCGCGTTGCCGGTGCGCGACGTAGAGATCGCGCTCGGACCGCGAGGACAGGAATTCCCCCAACCCCATCGACGTGCCGTCGGCCAGAATATTGGCGATACCGAACAGCAGGACGGCGATGCCGCCGACGCCCGCGGCGCCTTCCATGCCAAAACCCGAAAATCCCGCCACGACCGCGAATGTGGTGACGATGCCGTCATTGCCGCCATAGACGATCTGTTTCAGATATTCCTGAAGATGCCCGATCCGGTGGGCATCGCGGCGGTGCTGTACCAGATCAAAGGTCAAGAGAATTCCCCAAACCGGCGGAAAATGCCGCGCCGCCGACCCGGCTCAGTAAAACGGCGTGTAGGCGAACATCCGGTCATTGTGCGGCCCGCCCAACGCGACCACGACGCCAAGGGCGATCACGGTGCCCCGCACAACGTCGCCAAAACCGAAATTGTTGATATGTCCGCCAATATCGGCATAGACCCGTACCCCCGGCGCGACGTCCCGCCCAAGGCCCAGCGACGCGATGGTGTAATCCCCAAAGACCGGACCGTAATCGACGACCCGGGCAAAGGCGCGAATCCGCGTCCGCGGGCCAATGGCGTGGGCCAGATGAAACTCGAAAAGTGTGGCGGGTTCGGCCGCCGAAAGGATCCTGCCGGCCCGACCTTCCAGCCGCAAGGGGCCGGAAACAAAGGTGCCTTCCGCCGCGACCGCGACGTCGCCGCCGTTGTAGCTTTCCCAGCTCGTGACGACGCCGACGCGCAGGCGGCCACCAAGATCGTAAAACAGGTGCAGCGCCGCGTTGTCGACATTCTGGAAATCCGCCCCCGGATCGTTGCTGGAAAGATCGGTCCGATGCCCCAACCCGATCTGCGCGCCGATGCCGCTGCCGAGGTAATAGCTGGCATCGGCCGAGACGTCGCCCGACAGGATGAAGAAACCGTCGGACTCGCTGTAGCGCGATAATTCGAAACCCGTGCGCGCGCCCTCAAAGCCCTGCGCCAGGACAGGCGAGGAGAAAAAGCAAAGCGCAAGGATGGCAGCAATCATTCGGTTCATTTCACGGGCCTTTCCGGGATCAATTCGTTCGGGTGCGAAGACGGGATGTCCGCCAGTCGACGCCGAAACAAGGTTATTGACTGTTCTGTTGTCGTGCAAGTCGGTTGCCGTGAAAGCCGGAAACGGGTGCCTGCGGTCTGGCAGGCACCCGCATCGGGCCAATGGCGCGAATCGGCGTCAATCTGCGGCGATCGCGCCGGATTTATGCAGCAGGCCGGCGATCGCGCCGCCGGCCAGTGGCGCCACGATATATAACCACAGGTCGCCGATGATTGCCGCATCGAACACGTTGGTGGCAATGGACCGCGCCGGGTTGACCGATGCGCCCGAGACGGCGATGCCCGCCAGATGGATGACCACCAGCGTCAGGCCGATGGCAAGCCCGGCCACCACGGTGGACGATCCGTCCTTCGTTGCACCCAGAATGACGGTGACGAAAAGAAAGGTGGCCACAACCTCGAAAATCAGGGCCGCCATCAGACCATGATCGCCGACCTTGGTCGCGGCACCGCCGGGATCGGCTGTCATCGCCAGCAACACGACCGCCGCGATCAGCCCGCCGGCGACCTGCGCGATCCAATAACCGATCATGTCGGCGGCGTTCATGCGACCGGCCATATAAAAGCCCAGGCTGACCGCCGGGTTGAGATGCGCCCCCGAAATCGGACCCAGCCCGTAAGCCATGGCGGTGACGGTCAGCCCGAATGCCATCGCGATGCCCAGCATCCCGACCTCGCTACCCATGAACAGGATGGTGCTGCATCCAAAGAATACCAGCGCGAAAGTGCCGATGACCTCGGCGATGTTCTTTTTCATTGTCTTCCCCCGAAATTGATGTTTTGTGCGGATTTGTTACCCGAATTCATCCGCCGGGATAAGCGTTTTTTGCAACGTACCGGCACAAATACCTTTTGGGCAGACATGCCCGCCGGGACGCGATATATGCGTGGGAACATTGCCGAGGCATCTATGCGAAATCTGAATATTCCTGCCGAGCGTCACCCCGAAAAAGCGCATCGGCCCGATCAGACCCAACCCAGAAAACCGTCATGGATTCGCGTCAAGGCACCTACCTCGGCCGGGTACAAGGCGACGCGCGACATCCTGCGCGATAACGCTCTGGTGACGGTATGTGAAGAGGCCGGCTGCCCCAATGTCGGCGAATGCTGGTCGCGCGGGCACGCCACCATGATGATCATGGGCGAGATCTGCACGCGTGGCTGCACGTTCTGCAACATCGCAACCGGGCGGCCGGACGGGCTGGATGCATTCGAGCCGGGCCGCGTGGCCGATGCGGTGGCCAAACTGGGCCTGAAACACGTCGTCATCACCAGCGTCGATCGCGACGATCTGGCAGACGGCGGCGCGGAACACTTCGCCGCCACCGTGCGGGCCGTGCGGCACCGGTCGCCGGATACGACGATTGAAATCCTGACGCCCGATTTCCTGAATTGCCCGCCCGAGGCGGTCGAAACCGTGGTCCGTGCCGGTCCGGATGTGTTCAACCACAACCTCGAAACCGTGCCCGGCCTTTACCCCGAAGTTCGACCGGGGGCCCGCTATTTCCACTCGTTGCGATTGTTGGAGCGGGTCAAGGAGATCGATCCGGCGATGTTCACCAAATCGGGGATCATGGTCGGGCTGGGCGAGACCCGCCAAATGGTTGCGCAGGTCATGGACGACATGCGTGCCGCGGGCGTGGATTTCATGACCATCGGACAATATCTGCAGCCCACACCCAAACATCACGCGATCGACCGGTTCGTGACGCCCGAGGAATTTGCGAACTACGAAAAGATGGCGCGGGGCAAGGGATTTCTGATGGTCTCGGCCACGCCACTGACGCGATCAAGCTACCACGCGGGCGACGATTTCGCACGCCTCAGGGCGGCTCGTCTGGCGAAAGTGGGCGGCTGATCCCGCCTGACACCGCGAATGGCTGGCGATCCTGGCCGTGGGACCGGGGAGTTCGGGCCAGACTTCGCGCCAGATATTTCATGCGCTGACCACCGCGAAATACGGCGGCAAGTGTGAACCGGAGCGGTTCCCGCACGCGGTCGCCAGGCGCAGTTGCCCACCTCCTTCGGCACGCCCTGCGGTTTGCACTTGCGCGATGGATACGTGAGGGCGCGCATCTTCTGAACTTGAGTTAAGGCTGATATAACAAAGGCTTGATCCAAGACACATCCGGAAAACTAGTTTACTGGTTTACTGGTTTACTGGTTTACTGGTTTACTGGTTTCCCGGTCTACTGGTCTACTGGTAAACCGGCTTACTGGTAAACCGGATAACCGGATTACTGGTCGACCGGGTTGCCGGCCGACAGGTTCCCTCGCCTGCCGGTCCACGGATTCATTCGGTGCTATGAAGTTCTTGGCGGACCCATCCGGCGCCTTGCGCAGCGCCAAAGGCCGTTGGAATTCTGAGGCATTTGGCGAAACGTCGGCGGCCTCGTCAATCGGGCGAATGTGGGTCGTCCCAATTCGGACAAATCATCGACGTGGCAACGGGCCCGGCGGTCGAAGGATTACCGCAGCACGCGTCCACGCGGCAGGCGTTCCGGCGTCAGCCAATCGGGCCAGCCAAACACCGATTCAATTCCATACAGCATCAGGCAAAGCGCAATGATCGCGAAAATCACCATCGCGCGGTGGGGCGATGGTGGATTTCGGGCCCAGCGGGTGAGCCGCAGTAACCAGAGCGGGTTCATACATTCTTCATATTCCGGACCACTGCCAATCGCAAACCGGTTCGCAGGGGGCCGAACGGCAGCAGTCCCCAAAACCATTGCGTCGGAATTGGCGTATTCCAAAGTTTGGCGCGACGCCGGACCGCCCATGCGCGAACAAGTTACATCACCCAACGTGTTCAAAAATATCAATACAAAAACAAAACGCTACCGATCGTCATTCATGTTGTTTTCGGATATTCAAACCCTGCCTCAGGGTTCGGCATCCGCGGTGCCGATCCTTTTCAGATACGCCGCAATCGCGGCTCGGTCGGTAT
>CAZRLO010000032.1:0-26402 GCA_964600965.1 uncultured Rhodobacter sp. | reverse complement strand
GATGTTTGCGTCACCTTTGCGAAAGCGATCATTGAGGTCACAGATGGTTTTCGACTTGCTGTCTGTCATGGTGGTTTCCTCTCCAGCCTGCCGTCCCCGAACTATTTCAGGGGCGTCAGACAGGAGACGAGGATGCAAGTGGTTACGTGAACCAGAACAGCAACAGTTGATGTATGTCCTCCCAAAAACTGACCCATTCGCGAGATTATGCAGCCCCATCCAGCCACTCTTCGACAAAGATGACAGCGGATATGAACATGGCCAACTCATCTGGGTGGATAAAGTGCGACTCGAAGCCGGTTTTGTGATGGGTAACGGCTCATGCGCTTGGAATTCGCTGTGGTCGAACCCGGTGATTGGCCAGTTGCGTGTGTGGGAGATGAACACAGTTTTCCCTCCCTGAACGATTTAATGGGCCATGTGTTTTCTCCGTTTTGTGCGGAATTTCTGGCAATATCTTACCACAGATTATGCCTATTTGCCTCTTTTCGGATTGGCAGTGCATTCCAGGGTGATCCGGTCACCCTTGGTTTTCAGAGTATTTCCGGCGCTGTGATGTGGCGGGGCTGAGTTGGTCTTAGCCTGATTGGCCGTCGGACGCTGATCTCGAGTTGGAATGACCCCGATATGCTGCACGCATCCTGCTCCGGTTAGAGAGTCGGTCTAAGCCAAAATATTTATGGCTACATAAATTAGTCCCGAGCAACAGGCAAAGATCTGACATTAAGTGCTATCCACAAGGCTTGGAAGAGGTCGTGATACCTGGCGCAGACCGCACTATCACTACGAATTTGAAAAAGTCAGGCGCGGGACTCGTAACCAATTGACTACTGAATTAATCCCACTTTTTCTGACAGATAAACGTAAGCATCAGGTCTGACCGCTGTCAGTTTGCGTTCCAAGGCAGCAGGTCCTTTATCTTTGTGATTTTGTGGTCTGGGATGCGAGCCACGATTGTGGATCCACGCTGTTGAGTTTTGTAGTTTCGATGGGTGTGTAAGCGATGGCGGCGGCCTTGCCGCCGGTTTGTGATGCGACGAGCAAGTAATATTTGGCCCGATGACAGTTGATCGCATGGCCCGCTCGATTGTGTTGATTTCGGCCGCGAGAACGCGTGATCGCGATAGGTGAATCGCCTCACGGCAGAACACTCCAAAACATCGCGATTTCAGAGACTAAAAAGAGACTAAAAGACCGGCCTTCTTCTCAGTTTTTTCCCTAAGCATCAGATATTGTTGGCTCCGGCGGTAGGGATCGAACCTACGACCAATTGATTAACAGTCAACTGCTCTACCGCTGAGCTACGCCGGAACAACGCTTGGGCCCGAAGGCGGTGCGCGGATTGCTATAGCAAAGCGGATTCGGGGCGTCCAGCCCAATTGTCGGGCAGATCCCGGGGCGGTCGGCGCGGCTATGAAATCAGCGAGAATTCCGCATCAAAGGCCAGTTGCGGTTGCGCGGCCACCAGATTTCGTTCCGTCAGATCAAGCAGATGCGCGAAAACATTGCGCGCGGCGGCGGGGATCAGGGCGGGTGCGACTTCGGTGTAAATCCGCGCGGCCAGCGCACGCGGCGTCGCCGCCCCGGAGGCGAGCGCGGCAAGAATTTGCGATTCCCGCATTTGCCGGTGCTGCGTCTGGTGGGCGATCATGCCGTGCGGATCCTGAAGCACCGCGCCGTGGCCGGGAAAATAGTGCCGGTCCTGCCTGCGCGCGCCCATCTTTTTCAACGAACGCATGAACGCGCCGAGATCGCCGTCGGGGGGCGAGACCAGCGTCGTGGCCCAACTCATCACGTGGTCCCCGGAAAACACCCCGCCGGTTTCCCCCCAGGCAAAGCACAGGTGATTGCCGAAATGACCCGGCGTCGCAAGCGCGGTCAGCGCCCATTCGCCGGTGGCAACAACCTCGCCGTCGCGCAGGTTCCGCGTCGGGGCGAAAGCGGCATCCACGCCCTCGCCTCCGCCAAGGCTGAACTTTGCCGCCAGCCGCGTCATCCGCGACGAACGCCCGGCAGCACTGTCGCCAAGGGCCAGCACCGGCGCGTCACATTCGCGCGCCAGAGGCGCCGCCATGGGCGAATGATCCAGATGGCTGTGGGTCACCAGAATATGGCTGATCCGGCGCATGTCCCCGACCGCCGCGCGCAGGGCCGCCAGATGTACCGGGTCCGCCGGCCCCGGGTCGATCACCGCGATTTCCGCTTCGCCCAGCAGATAGGTGTTGGTGCCGCGAAAGGTCATCGGCGACGCATTCGGCGCGACCAGACGGCGCAGCCCGGGGGCCAGTTGCTCGGCCCGCCCGACGGGCGGATCGAAATTGCGGTCAAACGGATCGTCGCCCATGCTGATTCCTTGCAAGTTCAACCGATTATGCGTAGCTCTTGGCGGCATGAACTTCAACTGGCTCAAGTCGATGATGCCCAAGGGCCTTTATGGCCGCGCCGCACTGATCCTGATCCTGCCGGTCGTCACCATTCAGCTTGTCGTTTCCGTCGTCTTCATTCAACGCCATTTCGATGGCGTCACCGAGCAACTTACCGCCAATGTCGCGCTGGAAATCCGGTATCTGGTGGATGCAATCAACCGCGAGGCCGATTCCCAAGGTGCCGATGCCGTCATCGACGCGATTGCCGAACCGCTGGGGTTTCGGGTTGCGCGATTGCCCCGGGACGCCGCCGACCGACAGGATCGGTACCGGTTCGACGATCTGACCGGCAAGGCGGTGATCCGCGAATTGCGCGGCCATCTGCCGACGGTCTGGCGGGTCGATCTGGCCTCGGATGTGAAACGGGTCAATCTGGTGGTTTCGACCGATCACGGGCGCTATCTGATCAATTTCAACCGGCTTCGGGTTTCGGCCTCCAACCCGCATCAATTGCTGGTGCTGATGATCGTCGTGGCCATATTCATGACGATCATCTCGTTGATATTCTTCAGAAATCAGGTCCGCCCGATCCGCAGGCTGGCCCGCGCCGCCGATGCCTTCGGCAAGGGCCGCTCGGCTCCGTACCGGGTTGCGGGCGCCACCGAGGTTCGCCAGGCCGGGCAGGCATTTCTGGACATGCGCGACCGGATCGAACGCCAGATCGAGCAGCGCACCCTGATGCTGTCCGGCGTCAGCCACGACCTCAGAACCCCGCTGACCCGCCTGAAACTGGGCCTGTCGCTGGCCCCGGACGCCGCCAGTTCCGGCGAATTGATGCGCGATGTCGATGACATGGAGGCGATGCTGGAAGAGTTTCTGGCTTTTGCGCGCGGCGATTCGATGGAACAGACGCAACAATCCGACCCCTTCGCGCTGGTGCAGCAATCCGCGCGGGATGCCCGGCGTCTGAACGGCGAGGTTGCGCTGGTGCTGCCGCCTGCGCCGCGCCGGCCGCTGATGGTGGCCATGCGGCCCAACGCGCTGCGTCGCGCGCTTGATAATCTGGTGGAAAATGCCCTGCGCTATGGGTCACGTTGCCGCCTGTCGCTCGAAATTCGCCCAACGGAACTGAGTTTCGTGGTCGAGGATGACGGCCCGGGCATTCCCATTCACGCCCGCGAACAGGCCATGCGCCCGTTCGAGCGGCTGGACTCGGCCCGCAACCAGAATACCAGCAGCGGTGTCGGGCTTGGATTGGCGATCGCAGTCGATATCGCGCTTTCGCATGGCGGCGCGCTGGAACTGACCGACAGCCGGGAAATGGGCGGCCTGCGCGCCGAATTGCGCTTGCCGGTATAGGGGCCCCGGCGCTTTACAGAAATGTTTGCGCGTGCTGGCGCTCGGGCGCCTCAAGATGCGAGATCGCGTTGAATTGTAGCAGCCGCAACCGGTCGGGGTGCACCACATAGCGGCAATAGGCGGCGTTGTGGGTCTGCAGGATCACGTCGGTCATTGCCGCCAGCGACAAGCCCAGGACGTGGCGCATGATCACTCCGCCGGGCCCGCCGGAACTGACCAGCATGACCTTGCCGTCGCGCGCCGCATGATCGCCAAGCGCGGCCAGAACCCTGGTCTGGAATCCGGCAAAGGTTTCCGGTGCATCGGCGATCTCGTCCGCCGCCCATGCCGCCATTATCTGGCCGAATTGGTGCGCGGCCTGAATGTCGGTTGCGGGTTTTGCCACTTCGTTCTGCGACTGCCACGCCCGTTCCATCGCGAAAAACGCCATTTCATTCAGCCGCGCATCGGTCGCCACGTCCCGGGAGCCAAACCCCTGGCCCATCGACTGCAAGGTCTCGCGATGGCGGCGCAGGTCGCCGGTGATGACGCGATCGAACCCGCCGGCACTTGTGGCCAGATGCGCCCCCAGCCAAGCGGATTGCTGGTGGCCAAGCGGGCTCAGCCTGTCGTAATCCGCCGCCCCATAGGACGCCTGACCATGGCGGACGAAATAGATTTCACCCATTGATATGCGCGCTCCTGCCCGGCGGTCACCCGTTCTGGTAGGCCTGGAGGGACTCGAACCCCCAACCAAAGCGTTATGAGCGCTCTGCTCTAACCAATTGAGCTACAGGCCCGACCTGCGACCGTGCTTATCGGCGGTGCATCAAACGGTCAAGACCGCGGCGGTCGCGGCTTTTCAAGCGGGTTGATCTGGGCTAAACGGGCGCGGCAATCCAACGCGAAAAGGGCGGGTCATGGCGGGCGGAAAAATGGGGCTCAGCTACGCCGACGCGGGCGTCGATATCGATGCGGGAAACGCCCTGGTCGAGCGGATCAAGCCCAGCGCCCGATCCACCGACCGCGCCGGGGTCACCACGGCACTTGGCGGGTTCGGCGCGCTGTTCGATCTCAAGGCGGCGGGATATTGCGACCCGGTTCTGGTCGCGGCGACGGATGGCGTGGGCACCAAGCTCAGGATCGCGATCGACACCGGAAACCTGGACACGATCGGCATCGATCTGGTGGCGATGTGCGTGAACGATCTGATCTGTCAGGGCGCGGAGCCGTTGTTTTTCCTGGATTATTTCGCCACACACAAGTTGGATGTTCCCGGCGCGGCGCAGGTGATCGCGGGGATCGCCCAAGGCTGCACGACCGCCGGGGCCGCCCTGATCGGCGGTGAAACGGCGGAAATGCCCGGCATGTATGCCAAGGGAGATTTCGATCTGGCCGGGTTCGCGGTCGGCGCGATGGAGCGCGGCACCGCCCTGCCCCGGGACGTTAGGGCGGGCGATGTTCTGCTGGGGCTTGCCTCGGACGGGGTGCATTCCAACGGTTATTCGCTGGTCCGCCACGTCGTCGCGCAAAGCGCGCACGGCTGGGCCGATCCCTGCCCGTTCGCGCCCGGCACGCTGGGCGACGCGCTGCTGGTGCCGACCCGGATTTACGTACGCGCGGCCCTTGCGGCGCATCGCGTCACCGGCCTGCGGGCGCTGGCGCATATCACCGGGGGCGGCATTGTCGAAAACCTGCCTCGGGTGCTGCCCGACGACATGGGGGCGACCATCGATCTTGACGCCTGGTCATTGCCGCCCGTGTTCGGCTGGTTGGCCCGCGAAGGTGGCATCGCCGCGGCGGAAATGCTGAAAACCTTCAATTGCGGCATCGGCATGATTGCCGTGGTTCCACCGGATCGGGTTGACGAAATCACGTCGATCCTGACCGGACACGGCGAAAGCGTCACCGCCATCGGGGCCGTCACGCAAGCGCCCGGCATCCGCACCACTGGATCAATGATGTGAACCACAAGCGTGTCGTCATCCTGATTTCGGGCGGTGGCTCGAACATGGTGGCGCTTCTGGACAGCATGCGCGGCGATCACCCGGCGCGCGCGGTTCTGGTCATCAGCAACGATCCTGCCGCCGCCGGGTTGGCCAGGGCGGAATTGCGCGGCATCAAGACCGCCGTCATAAATCATCGCGATTTTCACGACCGGCCCGCATTTGAGACCGCACTGAACCACGAGATCAAGGCCGTGAACCCCGATATCCTGTGTCTGGCCGGGTTCATGCGCATTCTGACCCCGGCATTCACCGCGCACTGGCAGGGCAGGATGCTGAACATCCACCCGTCGCTGCTGCCCGCCTTTCCGGGGCTGAACACCCACCAGCGTGCGCTGGACGCGGGCGAATCCGTCCATGGCTGTACGGTCCACGAGGTCACGGGTCATCTGGACCATGGCCCGCTGCGCGGTCAGGCGCGGGTGGCGGTGCTGGCGGGGGATACCGCGAAAACGCTGGCGGCGCGGGTGCTGGTGCAGGAACATCGGCTTTATCCCGCCGTTCTGGCGCGGTTTGCGACCGGCAATTGCGAACCGGTGCACCTGCCATGACCGAGCCGGTCTCGACCATCCGCAACCTCGGCCCCGCGACCGAGGCGATCTTTCGCCGCGCGGGCATCCGTACGGCGCGCGAATTGCGCGATCTCGGGCCGGACGAGGCCTATCGCCGCGTGCTCGCCACCGGGACCCGCCCGCATTTCATCGGCTATTACGCCTTGGTGATGGGCTTGCAGGGGCGGCCCTGGAACGACTGTCAGGGGCGTGAAAAAGCGGCGCTGCGGCAGCGTTTCGACGCCCTGAAAGCCGCCGCCCGCGACCAGGATCCGGCCCGGTCGCGGCGCGACGCCATCCTGAACATCATTGGCGTGATCAAACCGCCGTCGCGGCGCTAGGCGTCATCGCTTTCCAATTGGCCGATATATCCCGGGGGTGCGGGGGCTGGCCCCCGCCCGGTGCTCAGCCGACCAGCTCGACACCGGCAAAGAAATAGGCGATCTCTTCGGCTGCGGTTTCCGGGGCGTCCGATCCATGGACCGAATTTTCGCCCATGGATTGCGCGAATTCCGCGCGGATGGTGCCGGCATCGGCCTCTGCCGGATTGGTCGCGCCCATCACTTCGCGGTTTTTCGCAATCGCGTTCTCGCCTTCCAGCACCTGTACGACCACGGGTTCGGAAATCATGAATTCGCACAATTCGTCGTAAAATGGCCGGCCCTTGTGGACACCGTAAAACGTCTGCGCCTGCTGAAGCGTCATTCGGAGGCGTTTCTGCGCGACAATCCGCAGGCCCGCGGCCTCGAATTTCGCGTTGATCGCGCCGGTCAGGTTGCGCTTGGTGGCGTCGGGTTTGATGATCGAGAACGTGCGTTGGGTCGCCATCGGATCGGCCTTTCCTGTTTGGGACAGGGCGCTGCGCCCCGTTGATTTCGCGGCTGCCTATCATGGGTTTTCGCCCTTGAAAAGCGATGAAAGGCTGCGCAATTGACAGCCCTTGCCGGTTCGGGGCAAATGCCGCCATGTTGCGACTGACCGATATCGGATTTTCTATTGCGGGCCAGCCGCTTTTCGCGGGCGCGGATGCCGTGATCCCCACTGGCCACAAGGTCGGCTTCGTCGGGCGAAACGGCAGCGGAAAGACCACCCTTTTTCGCCTGATCATGGGCGAGTTGACGCTGGAAACCGGGACAATCGGCGTGCCCAGGGGTGCCCGGATCGGCGGCGTGGCGCAGGAGGCTCCGGCCAGTCACGATTCGCTGCTTGATACCGTGCTGATGGCCGATACCGAGAGGCACCAGTTGCTGGCGGAATCCGAGACCGCCACCGATCCGGCGCGCATCTCCGAAATCCATACGCGCCTTGCCGATATCGACGCATGGTCGGGCGAAAGTCGCGCGGCCTCGATTCTGGCCGGTCTCGGCTTTGACACGGCGGCGCAGGCCCGGCCCTGCGCCGAATTCTCGGGCGGCTGGCGGATGCGGGTGGCGCTGGCGGGCGTATTGTTCGCCGCGCCCGACATATTGCTGCTGGACGAACCGACCAATTATCTGGATCTCGAAGGTACGATCTGGCTGGAAACCTACCTTGCACGCTATCCGCATACGGTGCTGGTGATCAGCCATGACCGCGAATTGCTGAACCGCTCGGTCCATGCCATCCTGCATCTGGACAATTTGAAACTGACGCTGTGGAACGGCGGTTACGATGCGTTCGACCGGCAGCGACGCGAAAAACTGGATCAGGCGGCGGCGGCCCACAAACGGCAGGCGGCGCGCAAGGCGCATCTGCAATCCTATGTCGACCGGTTCCGCTACAAGGCCAGCAAGGCGCGGCAGGCGCAATCGCGGTTGAAGATGATCGAGCGGATGACCCCGATTTCGCTGGACAGCGAGACGCGCAGCGTCGGGTTCAACTTTGCCTCGCCCGAGGAACTGTCGCCGCCGATCATCAAGCTTGAAGATACCGCCGTCGGATACGACGGACGCGCGGTGCTGTCCGGGCTCAATCTCAGGATAGATCAGGATGACCGGATCGCGTTGCTGGGTGCGAACGGACAGGGAAAATCGACGTTTTCCAAACTGTTGGCGGCCCGCCTTGAGCCGATGTCGGGCCGGATGCACACCGCCTCGAAACTAAGGGTCGGATATTTCGCTCAGCATCAGGTGGACGAGCTGGACCTCGAGGAAACCCCGATCACGCATCTGCGCCGCCTGCGCCCGGCGGAAACACCGGCGCGGCTCAGGGCGCGCCTGGCGGCGGGCGGACTTGGGGCCGATCAGGCCGAAACCCGGGTCGGACAATTGTCCGGCGGGCAGAAATCCCGGCTTTCGATGCTGATTGCCACGCTGGACGTGCCGCATATCCTCATTCTGGACGAGCCGACCAACCACCTGGACATCCAAAGCCGCGAGGCGCTGGTGACGGCCCTGAACGATTATCAGGGCGCAGTCATTCTGGTCAGCCACGATCCGCATCTGATCTCGATGACCGCCGACCGGCTGTGGCTGGTGCGGGATGGAAAAGTTACGGTTTATCAAGATGATATGGACACGTACCGCAAGATGCTGCTGGCGGAACGCGGGGCAGCGGGTTCACAATCGTCAAAGCCTGCCGCGAAATCTCCGGCGGAAATCGCCCGCCAATCGGCGAAACTTGCGACCGAGGTCTCAAAATGCGAGGCGCGGATCACCAAATTGGAGGCGATGCGCGACAAACTCGACACCCGCCTGGCCGATCCGACGCTCTATGCGAACGACAATGACCCCGCGCTTGACACGCTTCAGGCCAAGCGCCGCGAAGTCGAAACCGGGCTGGCACGGGCGGAAAAGCTGTGGTTGACGGCGGTCGAGCGGGTGGAAAAAGCGGGGCGGGCCTGAATGCAAACCGGGCAATCGATGGAACTGATCTATCTGGTGATCCTGGGCATCATGGTGTCGTTCTGGTTTTTCCGCCGGCGGCGCGGTTCGCTCAACAAATCGCTGCAACAGGTGATTTTGTGGGTTTTCCTGTTTGCCGGGCTTGTCGTGCTTTACGGCTTCAAGGATCAGTTGCGCCAGCAGATCGTGCCTGCGCAGGCCGTGGTGATCGGCGACGGGCGAATCGCGCTGGCCCGCGCCGCGGACCGCCATTTCTATGCCACCGTCAACATCGACGGGCAGGACATCGTTTTCGTGGTCGATACCGGGGCGACCGATATGGTCCTGTCACAGCAGGATGCCCGCAAGATCGGCGTCGATCCGGACACGCTGGCCTATGTTTTCACCGCGCAGACCGCCAACGGCGAAGTCAGAACCGCGCGCATCCGGCTCGACCGGGTCGATCTGGCGGGGCATGTCGACCGAAACGTGACCGCCTGGGTCAATGACGGCGAGATGGCCGGTTCGCTGCTGGGGATGAGCTATCTTTCCCGCTTCTCGCGCCTCGAAATTGCCGGAGATACGCTTTATCTGACGCGCTGAGCGCTGCGGGTTTTCGTCGCGCCGCGATCCGGCGGCCTGGCGGCACCGTCGCGGATTTTCGCGTTTGCACGCAGGGGGCAACCATCCCGGATCAGGTGTTGGCCGACGCTTTCTCGACCCAGCGCCCGTCGTCCTGGGCCCAGTAATGCGCGGGCAATCCCGCCGCGGTCACCTGCTTCCACTGGGCACGCGCGCATTCCAGTGCCGATTCGACGTGCCCCTCAAACAGCACGCAAACCCGTTCGAACGCCGAAAACCCGTCAACATCGATTTCCGCACCATCCAGTGCCAGCATGATTTCCGCGTTGTTCGCGGCACCGGGGCCGGTCGTCAGCAATACCGGCTGCCCGGCATCATGCGGCCCACCGGCAACGCCATGGGCAGCAAATCCCGTATCTTCGCCAAGCCACAGCTTCTGGTCCAGCCAGCGCGCACGTTCGTCAGAGCGGCAGAGCACCACCGCCTTCCAGCCGCGCGCACGGGTTTTTTCCAACAATTCCATCAGCGTAACCTCGACCGGGCTGCGCGTCAGATGGTAGAACAGAACCTCGGTCATCCGCCTTCGTACTGGTCGCGGATCAGGCGATCCAGCGCCATCACACCCCAGCCGGTCGCGCCCTTGGGTGCAAGATTGCTGTCAGATTTGAGCGAGGCAACCCCGGCAATATCCAGATGCGCCCACGGGGTTTCATCCTTGACGAAACGTTGCAGGAACTGCGCCGCCGTGATCGAACCCGCCGCGCGGCCGCCGACGTTTTTCATGTCGGCGACGCGGGATTTCAGCAATTTGTCATAGGCCGTGCCCAGCGGCATCCGCCACGCGCCTTCGCCCTCGGCTTGTGCGGCTTTCAGAAACGCGTTGCACAGGTGGTCCTGATTGGAAAAGACCCCGGCATTTTCATGCCCCAGACCGATGACGATCGCGCCCGTCAGGGTGGCCAGATTGATCATGCCGGTGGGGGCGAATTTTTCCTGCGCGTACCACAGGATGTCGGCCAGCACCAAACGCCCCTCGGCATCGGTATTGATGACCTCGATCGTGTCGCCCTTCATCGAGGTGACCACGTCGCCCGGCCGCTGTGCCTTGCCGTCGGGCATGTTTTCCACCAGCCCGACGATGCCCACGACATTGGCGCGCGCCTTGCGCAATGCCAGCGTGCGCATGACCCCGGCAACCACGCCCGCGCCGCCCATGTCCATGGTCATGTCTTCCATGCCGCCGGCGGGTTTGATCGAGATGCCGCCCGTGTCAAAGACCACGCCCTTGCCGACCAGCGCGAACGGGGCTTCGTCCTTGCCGCCCTTCCACTCCATCACCACCACCTTTGTCGCGGTTTCCGAGCCCAGTCCCACGCCCAGCAGCGCTTGCATGCCCAGCGCCGCCAGTTCGGATTCTTCCAGGATCGTCACCTCAAGCCCGATTTCCTGCATCGCGGCCAGACGCCCGGCAAAATCGTCGGTTGTCAGGATGTTGGCGGGTTCGTTCACCAGATCGCGGGTGAAGAACACACCTTCGGCAAGCGCGGCCATCGGCGCGGCGGTACGGGCGGTGTCTTCGGGTCTGGATACCATGAAACGGACGTCACCGGGCGCGTCCCTGCGGCCGGTCTTGTGGGTATCAAAGCGATACGATCTGAGCGCGAGGCCCAGGGAAATATCGGCGGCTCTGGGATGATTGCCAGCTAGAACCGTCAATGCCGCCGCGCCCTGAAACCGCGCGATCGCGGCACCCGCCGATCGGGCCGTCGCCACATCCGGGCGCTTGGGCAGCTTGACGACCAGCACCGATTCCGCCGCCAGTCCGGCGGGAAAGGCCAGCGTGATACCCGCCCCCGTTTCCAGCTTGTCGAACGCCCGGCTTGCCACCAGCCGCCGCACCGCGCCCCGCGTCAGCGTGTTGACCCGGCGGGCCAGAATGTCCATCGCCCCCGACGGGTCGACAAACACCGCCAACTTGCCCTCGACATCGCCAATGTCGTGCGGTGCCGCGGGCTGAAAATCGATCGCGCAAGGGATGGTCATGTGGGCCTGCTTTCCTGAGTGTCACCGAGTTGGCACGTTACCTAGCGGCGCAGGGGCGAAAGTTCCAGATATCTCTGTTGTCAAAAGCAATTTTCGGTTAAATTGGCGGCAAAACACGATCCGGGGCAGCGTCGGAAAAAAGATTGGCCAAGCTCGACCGATATATTCTGTCCCAGCTCATGGGACCGTTCGCTATATTTGCGCTGATTCTGATCGGCGTATACTGGATAGCGCGTGCCATCGGTCTTTTCGATCAGATGATCGGCGATGGTCAGTCGGTGGGCGTCTTTTTTGAAATCATGGTCCTGTTCCTGCCCCAGGTCGTTGCGATCGTGCTGCCGGTGGTATCCTTTGCCTCGGCGATCTACGTTTCCAACCGTCTGCACTCGGAAAGCGAGATGGTGGTGTTGCAGGCGGCGGGGATCACGCCGTGGCGTTTGCTGCGGCCTTTCTTTCTGTTTGGCCTGTTGGTGACGCTGTTGTCCGGCGCGCTCAGCCATTATCTAGTTCCGGCAAGTTCGGCGCGTCTGGAATTGCGGCAGCACGAGCTGGCGCAGGACATGGCGACCCGTCTGATCGTCGGCGGAAAGTTCATTCATCCGGCGGAAAATGTCACCTTCTTCGTGCGCGAAATCAAGGATGACGGCAGTCTGGTCGACATCTTCCTGTACGACCAGCGCCCCGAGGGCCGGGATGTCACCTATACGGCGCACAAGGCGGTGCTGCTGCGCAGTGACGAGAATGCGCGCCTCGTGATGTTCGAAGGGCTTATTCAGACCTTTGACGAGGAAAACCTGCTGCTGACCAAAATCCAGTTCGACGAGTTCGTTTTTGACGTGGCCACCCTGATCGGTTCGCGCGACGCCCAGCCGCGCAAGTTGCAGGAATATTCAACCCTGGCCCTGCTGTTCCCGGATGCCGAACTGCTGCGCGAAACCGGCGTCAGCGCCGAAGCCGCCCGGCTCGAGGCGCATATGCGCATCGAACTGCCCCTGCCGACGCTGGTCTATCCCATGATCGGCATGGCGGTGCTGCTGCTGGGATCGTTCAGCCGATTCGGGGTCTTGCGACAGGTGTTGGCCGCCGTTGCGCTGGTCGTCACCCTGAATATGCTGTCGATCCCCTTGCGCGGCATCGTTCGCAAGGACGAGGCGTTGTGGGGGCTGCTCTATCTGCCGGACCTCGTCGGATTTCTGGCGGTTTACGTCATGATGCGGATCAGCGCCCTGAGGGGGCGCGGCAAGGTGCGCGCGACCGTGGCACCGCAGGGGGCGATGGCATGACCCTGCATTTTTATCTTTCGCGGCGGTTTTTGTGGCGGTTTCTGTATCTGTTTTCGGGGTTTTTCGCGATCTCGGTGCTGACCGACGCCACCGCGTTGCTGGGAAAATTCCAGAACGCCAATATCGGCATCGCCGACACGTTCAGGCTGGCGGTGCTCAAGGCGCCCAACGGCGTTTATCAGCTCTTGCCGGTGATCGTGGTGCTGGCGGCGCTGCTGTTGTTGCTGGGTCTCAGCCGCACCAGCGAGCTGGTCGCGACCCGCGCCGCCGGAACATCGGCCCTGCGCACCCTGATGGCGCCCGTGATTACCGCGTTCTTGCTGGGGGTGATCGGGATCATCGCCTTCAACCCGCTGGCATCGGCAACGATGCGCAAATTTGAAAGCGAAACCGGTCGCTACAAGTCCGGTACGCTCAGCTCTTTCTCGCTCAGTCGCGAAGGGCTGTGGTTGCGACAGGGCGGTGACACCGGGCAGACGGTGATTTTCGCCACCCGCGCCAATTTCAACGCGACGCGGCTTTCGGGGGTGACGTTTTTTGAATTTTCCGATGCCGGCATTGCACTCAGGCGCATCGAAACCGCGTTCGCGACGCTGAAATCGGGTGCCTGGCATCTGGGGCCGGGCAAATTCTGGGAAATCAACAAACCCGGACAGGTGCCCGACAAGACGGCGCGGGAATTCGATCAGATGATCTTGGCCTCGGATCTGACCAGCGACCAGATTCTCGACAGTTTCGGTGACCCGTCCACCATCTCGATCTGGGAAACGCAAAGTTTCATCGATCGCCTTGATATCAGTGGGTTTTCCACGCAACGCCACCGGGTTCATTTTCAGGTCGAACTGGCGACGCCGCTGCTGCTGGTCGGCATGGTTCTGCTGGGGGCGGCCCTGACGATGCGCCACAATCGCGCCGGGCGCACCGGATTGATGGTGCTGTTCACGGTTCTGTTGGGGCTGGGCGCTTATATCCTGCGGGATTTCGCGGAAATTCTGGGGTCCAGCGGCGCGATTCCGGTGTCGGCTGCCGCCTGGGGACCGCCGATCGCGGTGATCCTGTTCGCCCTTGGTCTGATCCTGCACATGGAGGACGGCTGAATGCGTCTGACATGCCTGATCCTGCTTTGGCTGATGGCGGCGATATTTGCGCCCGCCCAGGCGCAGACCACCGCGCCGACGCATGCGTCGCTGTCGGCGGACCGGATCGTCTATACCAGCGGCTATCGCGTTCTGCGGGCCAGCGGCAACGTGGTGATCCTTTACGGGGCGGCGCGGCTGGAAGCGGCGGCGATCACCTACGACCAGCACAATGACCGCATCACCGCCGAGGGGCCGATCCGCCTTACCGAGGGCGAAAACCTGACCATGCTGGCGGATTTCGCCGAATTGTCGGGCGACATGCGCAATGGCGTGCTGCGTTCCGCGCGGATGGTTCTGAACCAGCAACTGCAGCTTACGGCGGTCGAGATCAACCGCAGCGACGGGCGCTATAACCGGCTGATCAAGGCGGCGGCGTCGACCTGTTCGATCAGCACCGCCCATCCCACGCCGTTCTGGCAGGTGCGGGCGCGGCGGATCGTGCATGACGAGGACAAGAAGGTTCTGTTCTTTGAGCGCGCGCAACTGCGTCTGGGCAATGTTCCGGTTGCCTATATTCCGCGTCTGCGCTTGCCCGACCCGTCGGTGCGGCGCGCCAACGGGTTTCTGGTGCCCGCAATCGGCAATTCCAGCCGCCTTGGCACCGGGATCAGCGCGCCTTATTTCCTGATGCTGGGCGATTATGCCGATGTCACGCTGACCCCGCATATCTATTCGCAAGGCACCGCCACGCTGGGCGTTGATCTGCGCAAGCGGTTTCACAATGGCCGCCTTGATATCGAAGGTGCGGTCAGCAACGACACCCAGGCCGCCAATCCGATCAGGGCGTATGTCTTCGCCGATGGGGCGTTCCACTGGGCGAACGGGTTGACCGGCGAGTTGCATCTTGAGCTGGTATCGGACAACACGTACCTTTCGGACCACGGCATTTCCAGCGCCACGCGGCTGGAGAGCCACCTCAGGCTGAGCCGCACCACGAGGCAAACCCGGTTCACCGTCGGCGCCGAGGGTTTTCGTTCGCTCACCACCGCGGTCATGAGCGACGAAATTCCGTTCCTGCTCGGCGAAGCCGGCCTGCAAAAGCGCTGGCGCCCCGGCTCGCTGGGCGGGCAGATGGGATTTTCCCTTGCCGCCAACAGCTATAACCGCTCCTCCTCGACCGACATCGTGGGCCGCGACACGATACGGGTATCTTCGGTGGCCGACTGGCACCGGCAATGGACCGGGCGGCGCGGTCTGATTTTCACCACCAGTGCGGAATTGCATGCCGACTATTATTCGGTCAGTCAGGACAGCACCTATCCGGCGCCCGTCGCCCGAGTGGTGCCGATCGCTGCCGCGGATGTCCGGTTGCCGATGGTGCGCCGCACCGCCCGCGCGACCGAGGTGATCGAACCGCGGCTTCAGATCGTGTGGTCGCCCGACAGCAGTACCGCCGTCCCCGACGAGGACAGCCCGCTGGTGGAATTCGAGGCGACCAACCTTTTCGCGCTTAACCGTTTTGCCGGGATCGACCAGATCGAGCAGGGCTTGCGCGCAAATGTGGGGGTCAGCTATTCGCGCAAATCGACCAAGGGCTGGAACATCGACGCGGTGATCGGGGGTGTGGTCCGGGCGACGGATCTGGGCCAGTTCACCCCGGCAAGTGGTCTTGGCGGTACGATGTCCAGCTATGTGCTGGCCGGTCAGGTCATCCTGCCATCGCAATTCAAACTGGCGCAGCGAACGGTGTTCGACAGCTCCTTTGCGGTCTCCAAAAACGAGACCCGCATTGCCTACAAGAACCAGCGTTTCGATGCGGGAACCTCGTATCTGTGGTTGGTGACAGGGGCTGCGGGCAACGTTGCGGATCGCAGCGAATGGACCTTTGACGGTGGGGTCAATATGGGGCAGAACTGGCGCACCGAAACGAGCTGGCGCTATGACACGATTGCGGGTACTGCCAGTGACGCGGCGCTTTCGCTGATCTACAGGAACGAGTGTATCATGGTGGATCTGTCGGTCTCGCGCCGGTTCGCGGCGATCTCGAATGTGGGCGATGCGACAAATCTGGGCTTGCAGGTAACGCTCGAAGGATTTGGTGCCCGTGCCGACAGCGACGCCTATAGCCGCCAATGCAACGAATTCTGAAGGATTCCGAACGAATGATCCGAGCCGATTTGCTGAAACCCCTTGCCTGTGCCTGCCTGCTGCTGGCGTTTCCGGCGGCGACGACGGCGCAAAGCCTGTATTCCGCCGCCGTGACCATCAACGGTTCGGCGGTAACCTACTTTGAAATCGAACAGCGCGCGCGGATGCTGGAACTGATCGGATCGCTGGGCGATACCAGCGGTCAGGCACGGGGTGATCTGGTGGACGACCGGGTACGCCAACAGGCCGCGCGTGCGCTTGGCCTGACGGTATCGGCCGATGAATTGCAGACCGGCATGACCGAATTCGCCCAGCGGGCAAACATGACGCCGGAACAATTCACCGAGGCGCTGTCGAAGGACGGTGTATACCCCGAAACCTTTCAGGATTTCGTCCGTGCGGGCATTTTGTGGCGCAAGGTCGTGCAGACCCGGTTTCAGGCCAAGGCCTTCATTTCGGAATCCGAAATCGATACCGCGATGGCGCTGGGAACCACTGCGGTCGGCGCGTCGATCCTGGTTTCCGAGATGATCATTCCCGTGCCCCAAGGCACCGAGGAACAGACCCTTGAACTGGCCAACGCGCTGTCCAAGCGCCTGCGCAGTTTCGACGATTTCGAAGAAGCGGCGCTGACCTATTCCGTCGCGTCCAGCCGGGGCAAGGGTGGCAAGCTTGACTGGATGCCGATCACCAATCTGCCGCCCCAGATCGGCGACCGGATCATGACGATGCAGGTCGGGGCGATCACGCCTCCAATCCGCCTGCCCAATGCCGTCGCGTTATTCCAGTTGCGCGGGATCCGCAACAACCGCACCATTGCCGCCAAGACCCTGGCCTATGACTACGCGACATTGTTGCTGCCGGGCGGTCAAAGCGCCGAGACCCGAAAGGTCGCCGACAAGCTGGCGGCTTCGATCGACACCTGCGGCGACCTTCTGGCCAAATCGGCCAAATACCCGGCGGACTACTTTGCACAGCAGGTCACCCCTGTTGCGAAAGTACCCAAAAAGATCAGCCGGGAACTGGCCAATCTCGACGCGAACGAGGTTTCCACCCACCTCAGCCAGGGCGAGAATGGCGAGTTCATGGTGTTCCTGATGTTGTGCGGCCGCACGAATTCGTTGTCCGAAGGCAACCGCGAAGACGTGCGCATGGCGCTGTTCAATCAACGGATGGAGGCCTTTGGCTCGGGGTACCTTCAGGAACTGAAGGGCGACGCGATCATCGTCGAGCAATGATCGCCCCGATCGCGCTGACATGCGGTGAACCTGCCGGGATCGGTCTGGAAATCGCGCTGGGTGCCTGGCAACGACTGCGGGGCGAGGTCGATTTTTTCCTGATTGCCGATGGCAACCATCTGCGGGCGATCTCTGGTAATGTCCCGGTCGTCGAAATCGCGGACCCTGCCGGGGCGGTGGCCGCGATGCCGGACGGACTGCCGTTCCTTAACCACGATTTTCCCGCGCCAAACCATCCCGGCACGCCCAGCGCTGCCAATGCCGCCGCCGTGGTCGCTGTGATCGACCGCGCCGTTGATCTGGTGCAACGGGGCAGTGCCGGCGCCGTGGTCACCAACCCGATCCACAAGAAGGCGTTGCACGACGGGGCGGATTTCGCGTTTGCCGGGCACACCGAATATCTGGCGCAGCTCGGCGGGGTCCGGCACGCGGTGATGATGCTGGCAGCCCCCGGATTGCGGGTCGTGCCGGTGACCGTTCACATGGCGCTTGCCGACGTTCCGCGACGCCTGACACCCGACCTGCTGCGCGATACCATCCGGATCACCCACACGGCGCTTTTGCACGATTTCGGTATTTCGTCACCGCGGCTGGCCATTACCGGGCTGAACCCCCATGCCGGTGAAGGCGGCGCGATGGGGGACGAGGAAACCGGCATCCTGATGCCCGTGCTTCAGGCCTTGCGCCAGCAGGGCATGGACCTGACCGGCCCGCTTGCCGCGGATTCGATGTTCCATGCCGATGCCCGCAAGACCTATGACGCCGCCATCGCCATGTACCACGATCAGGCACTTATCCCACTGAAAACACTGGATTTTCATAACGGCACCAATGTGACTCTGGGTCTGCCCTTCGTCCGCACTTCGCCCGATCACGGCACCGCGCTTGACATTGCGGGCAAAGGTCTGGCCAACCCGTCCAGCCTGATCGCCGCCCTTCGGCAGGCCGCATCACTGGCGCAGACGCGCGCCGGGGCGACATGACGACACCCGACGGTCTGCCGCCCCTGCGCGAGGTGATTGCCGAAAATGGCCTGTCCGCGCGCAAGTCGCTGGGGCAGAATTTTCTGATGGATTTGAACCTCACGGCCAGGATTGCGCGGCAGGCGGGTGATCTGACCGGGTGCGACGTACTGGAAATCGGCCCCGGACCGGGCGGGCTGACCCGGGCCCTGCTGCTGGCAGGTGCGCGCAAGGTGGTGGTCGTGGAAAAGGACCAACGCTGCCAGCCCGCGCTGGCGGCGATAGCGGCGCGTTATCCGGGGCGCCTCGAAATGATCGAAGGCGACGCGCTGACGTCCGATCCGCGCGCGCGCCTTACGGCGCCGGTGCGGATCGTCGCCAATCTGCCCTATAATATCGGGACCGAACTGCTGATCCGCTGGCTGACCCCCGACAATTGGCCGCCCTTCTGGGACAGCCTGACGCTGATGTTTCAAAAAGAGGTCGCGATGCGCATCGTGGCCGGTCCCGGCAGCAAGGCCTATGGTCGCCTGTCGATCCTGACCGCGTGGCGCGCCCGCGCCCGGATCGTGATGGAGATCCCGCCCCAGGCCTTTACCCCGCCCCCCAAGGTGCATTCGGCGGTAGTACATATCGAGAGACGCGCCGAAATGCAGTTTCCTGCCGACGAGCGCCTTCTGACGCGCGTTGTGGCGCTGGCTTTCAATCAACGCCGCAAAATGCTGCGCACCAGCCTGAAGTCACTGGCGCCCGACATCACGGCATTGCTGGAAAGCGCCGGGATCGACCCGACAGAGCGCGCCGAAAACATATCGGTCGAAAGGTTTTGTGCACTTGCGCGGGGGATGGAAGCCGCCGATACCTGACCGCGCTTCCGGCGTCATTCGGCGGCCTGTTCGGGCTCTGCTCCGCCGGCGGGCTTGGTCTTTGAATTGCCTTCGGGGGTTTCAACCAGCCCGCTTTCGGCCGCGCCGCGCGCGTCCAGTGGTGCCGCGCCGGTTTCCGGTTGTTCGGCATTTTGCAATTCTGGTGCGGCCTCGCCGTTTGAATGGTCGCGTCGCTGGGCCTGCTGCTGCGCCTCGTGCGCCTCGCGGCGTTGGTTCTGCTCGCGCTGGGCGTCGCTCAGCAGGCGGGTGTAATGTTCGGAATGCTGGAGAAAATTCTCGGCCGCGACGCGGTCGCCGGAAAGCTGCGCGTCGCGGGCCAGCATCTGATATTTCTCGATGATCTGTTGCGGTGTACCGCGCACCTTGCCCTCGGGGCCGGAACTGTCGAAGACGCGGTTGATGATGTTGGCCGACGACCTGCGGTTCTGGTTCTTGTTGCGCGAACGCGACTTGTTGGAAGTTCTCATGACTTGCGGTTTTCTGCCCGTTTGCGGGCGGTCTGGGAAGATTTATTCGCCTGTGAAGCAGCTTTAGCTGTGATGTCCCAAGGGTGCTTTTTACGAGCTAGGCGCGGTCGAGATACACAACCGTATCAATCATCCGCTGTTTGTGACCCTATACAGCCCCTGCCCTTCAAAACAAGAGATAATGCAAGATTATGCGCCGGTTTTTACCTGAATTAGACATATTTGCCGGAATCACCCGCGTCGGCGCAGCGCGATCACGCGGTCGCGACCATCCAGATCGGGGTGTATGGCCAGCAATTCCAACCCCGCCGACTGAAAAATCCGCGACACCTCTGCACCCTGTGTCGGCCCGATTTCAAGCAGCGCATGCCCGCCTGGCGCAAGATGCGCCGCGATGTCCCGGGCGATCGACCGATAGGCCTCGGTCCCGACCGGCCCGGCGATCAGGGCAAGCGCGGGTTCCCAATCGACCACATCGCGCGCGAGGCCGGCCATTTCGTGCGCAGCGATATAGGGCGGGTTGGCAACGATCAGATCGAATGTTCCCTCGACATCCGAAAACCAGTCCGATACGCGGAGGTCCGCGCGCGACGCGACGCCAAGGGCCCCGGCATTCACGGCCGCAATTTCCAGCGCACCGGGGCTGATATCAACGCCAAGACCGGTAGCATCGGCGCGTTCGGCAAGCAGGCTCAGCAATATGCAGCCGCTGCCGCATCCCAGGTCGAGCACGCGGTGAAATCCCAGCGCCAACGCCTTTTCCACCAGGATTTCGGTTTCGGGCCGCGGGTCCAGCACCGCGCGCGTCACGCGAAACTGCTGGCCCCGGAATTCACGCAGCCCCAGAATTTGCGCCACCGGCTGGTGCTGTTTGCGCGCCGCAACCATCGTGGCGAGCCGGGCCAGCGCGCCGCGCGATATCCGTTCGGGCAGGGCCAGGGTCAACCGCGAAGGCGGGCAGTCCAGCGCGTGCGCCAGCAGGCGACGCGCATCCCGCGCCGGATCGGCGACGCCGGCGCCGCGCAGTTGCGAAATCGCGGTTTTCAGCGCCTCGTCGGCGGTTTGGCTCATGGGTCGAGCTCGGCCAGGCGGGTCGCCTGATCGTCGGCGATCAGGGCGTCGATCACCTCGTCGAGATCCCCCTGAAGCACGGCATCCAGCCGATAGATCGTCAGATTGATCCGGTGGTCGGTCAGACGGCCCTGGGGAAAATTGTAGGTGCGGATGCGCTCGGACCGGTCGCCAGACCCGACCTGATCCTTGCGGGTCGCCGCCCGGTCGTCCCGCGCCTGCTGGCGGTTGAGGTCGAACAGACGCGTCCGCAGAACCTGCATCGCGATTTCCCGGTTGCGGTGCTGCGATTTTTCCGACGAAACCACCATGATACCGGTCGGAATATGGGTGATGCGAACGGCGCTGTCGGTGGTGTTGACGTGCTGGCCACCGGCACCGCTGGCCCGCATCGTATCCACGCGGATATCGCCCGGTGCGATTTCGACATCGACGTCTTCGGCTTCGGGCAGGACAGCGACGGTTGCCGCCGAAGTATGTACGCGGCCACCGGATTCCGTGGCCGGCACCCGCTGCACCCGGTGAACGCCGCTTTCAAACTTGAGCCGCGCGAAAACGCCCTTGCCGCGAATATGGGCAATCACCTCGCGGAATCCGCCCAATTCGGTCGGGGTTTCGGATATCAGTTCGAATTGCCATGCCGATTGTTCCGCCAGACGTTGATACATCCGCAACAGGTCGGCGGCAAAAAGTGCCGCCTCGTCGCCCCCGGTGCCCGCGCGTATCTCCAGAATGGCAGGGCGGATGTCGGCGGCGTCGCGAGGCAACAATGCCAATTGCAGCGCCCTTTCGGCTGCGGGCAGGATGGCGTCGAGGCGCGCGATCTCTTCGCCGGCCAGCGCGTGCATTTCCGGGTCGTTGACGAGTTCCTGCGCACTGTGCCGTTCGCCCAAGAGGGTTTGGTAGGTGACGATCCGTTCGACCACGGGTTTCAGTTCGGCATATTCCCGGGCCAGATCGGAAAAATCGCCACCGGGATCGCCCTGGGCCATTTTCGCCTCAAGAAAATCAAAACGCCCGGTGATCTGTTCGAGTTTTTCGGTCGGGATCATGGCCAAGGATGTGCCCCGATCCGCAGCGCGAGGTCAAGGTCAAGACGCCCGGCAAATTGGGATACGGCGCGGCGGTCGGGCGATGGCGCCGGGGCGGCGCGATGGCCGGTTGCCCGAGGGCGCGGATGGCCCAAGCGATCGATCGGCCGTTGCAGTTGGCACAGGCCAGCACGCCCGTTTCCACCGCAAAGCGTTGGTCGACTGCACCGCGAGACCGGGGGTTTCCGGATGATCGTGCCGCTGGCCCATGCGGCTGCCGGTTGGTCAGTCGGGGGGGGGAGCAAGCCTCGTGGCCGGCTATTCTGCCATTTTGTCGGTCTGCCAGCCTAGCGGTCGACGGCTGGGTGGGCCGACTGGCGGATAGGCCGAAGGGCGGTTTGGACGAGCGTCGGATAGTGCATGGCCCTGCGGGTTTGCCGGTCGACCTGTAAACCTGAGCACCCGTCGACCGGCCTATCCGGTGGAGCGGTGTATCCGGTTGGCCGGTGCATCCGGCTAACCCGTGTATCCGGTTGGCCGGTATATCCAGAAGAGCGGGGTATCCATTTGGTCGGTGAACCGGTCGACCGGCCATCCAGTAAACCGGTAATCCGGTAAACCAATCATCCGGTAAATCGATTTTCCGGTAATCCGGTCCACCAATACACCGGTCATCCAGTAAACCCGTATTCTGGTCCTCCGGTCATCCGGTCCACCAATACACCGGTCATCCAGTAAACCGGTCATCCGGAACTCCGGTACGCCAGTAAACCGGTCCACCAATACTCCGGTATTCCGGTAAACCGGTAATCCGATAATCCGGTTTTCCGGATTAGTCGGACATTTTCCCCTTTGTCTCCAAAGCATTATCCATGAGACAATGTTGTCTCACCCGGGATTTACCTTCGCTGCGAATTCAATCTGCACCGTTCCGCTATCAGGCCGGGTTGTCCGGTTCGGTCACCTGCAAATCCTGAAGACGCGGACAATCCCCGCTCGGCAGACCAGCCCGCGCCGGGCCGGTTTCCATGGCATTCATTATCTGTCAGGTACGGAACATGGTGATAGAATTGTGCGAAAGGCACGCGTTCGCTGCACCACCCGTATCGGCAGCGAACCGACGGTCGATCCCGACCCGCCGCCCAAGCGCAGAATGATTCAATTGCGATGGCGCGCGCGCCGCCGCCTACCTTTTGGGACCGCTTCGCGCGCCAACCCCTGCGAAATCAGGGCCGACATCGGGTGATCCGGCCGCGCGCTGGCATAGACGCGCTGCAATTCCAACAGGGCCGAGCGAACATCGCTTTGCGCGGGCAACCCAAGCGCCCAGTCCAGAAAGATCGTCCGGCACTGGTCGCTGCCGATGCCGTCCATCCGATAGCTTTCAAATATCAGCCCGCGCGGGTCGATGGCCAGACCGCCCTTGTTCATGCTTTGCTCCCACCCAAAACGATCCCGTTCGGGACGCGGCATTCTAGCCCGTCGCCACGTCAAGGCAATCACCAATCAGCGTGGCGCTGTATTGCGCGGCCGCGTCAAGCGTGCTTTGCAAATCCGCCAGATCGCGGCAATTGGTTTCCGCCAGCAGCAATGCGCGTCCATCCTGCCCGATCTCGCCCGGATCGAACGTACCGACAACCAGAAGTCGGCCGATCTGACCCAGACGCGCCAGACGCTCGTAGGCACGCCCGATCCCGTCGACCGCAGCATCGTCGATCCAGCCGAGGCGCGTCGCGCACCCAAGTTGCGAAAGGACGCCCCGCGCGGGATCACCGGCCAGCAAGGCGGCGGACTGGGCCAGCAATTCGATATCCAGCATGCGCCCCGCACCAATTTTGGTTTCCCATGCGTCTTGCGCGCGCCCGCGCTCTGCCGCCTGCGCCAGCCGCAAGCGCATGTCCGCCACGTCGCGGCGCACGGTATCCGGGTCCCGCGACATGTTCAGAATTTCACCGCGCAGCGTCTCTACCTTCTGCTCGAGCGCCGCATCGCCCGCGACGCCGCGCGCGCGCGTCAGCGCAAGATGTTCCCAGGTCCACGCCTCGGTGCGCTGGTACTGCGCGAACCCCGAAAACGGCGTGGCCACCGGCCCTTTGCGGCCCGAGGGGCGCAGGCGCATGTCGACCTCGTACAGCCGCCCCTCGGCCATGGGCGAACTCAGCGCTGTGACCAGCGCCTGAGTAAGGCGTGCGTAATAGGAACTGACCGCCAGCGGGCGCGCGCCGGTCGAAAACGCCTGATCCCCGGCTTCGTAGATCACGATGAGGTCCAGATCAGAGCCCGCATTCAAACTCCTCGCGCCAAGCGATCCCATGCCCAGAACCATCGCGCCCTGCCCCGGCAACGGCCCGTGCCGTTTGCCGAATTCGGCGCAAACCGCCGGAAACAACCCCCGGAGCACCGCTTCGGCCAGGTCCGAGTAATGCCTTGCCGCGCCATCGCTGTTGATCATTGCCTTCAGGTGCTGAACACCGATGCGGAAATGCTGTTCCTTCATCCAACGCCGCGCGGCGTTCAACTGATCCTCGTAATCCGCGCCCTCCTCCAGATGGCTTTTCAGCGCCGCGCTCAGGTCCGCAACGCCCGGCAGGGGCTCAAAAAACGTCCCGCCGATGACCGCGTCAAAGATCTGCGCATTGCGCGACAGGTAACGTGCAAGCCCCGGCGCCGAGCCGCAGATATCGACCAGCAGATCGATCAGATGCGGATTGGCCTCGAATAACGAGAACAACTGTACCCCCGCCGGCAGGCCGGCCAGAAACCCGTCAAACTGATTCAGTGTGTTCGCCGGATGCGCGGTCGCATGGATGCGCGCCAATATGGCGGGCTGAAGCCGGGTGAAAATACCTCTGGCGCGTTCGCTTCTCAGGGCCGGCAGGCGCCGCCATGCCTCGATCTGTTCGCGTTCTTCGGGGCGCATCTCGGGCAGTTCCGGGGTCTCGGCCATCCCGGGGGCAAAAAAACTTTCGGTCAGCGAGTGGACCAGATCCAGCCGCGTACCCAGTTCGGCGCGAAACAGGTTCAGGTCGGCCTGCCCGCAAAACGCCGCGATGCGTGCAAAGTATTCGCTTTTTGTCGGCAGCGCGTGGGTCTGGGCGTCGGCCACCATCTGCAGGCGGTGTTCCAGCATCCGCAAAACGCCGTAGGCCGCGGACAATTCAGCGGCGACCAAGTCCGTGATCCAACCTTTTCGCACCAGGGCCCGCAATCCGCTCAACGTGCCGCGGGTGCGCAGGCCCGGATCGCGACCCCCGGCGATGATTTGCCGGGTCTGGGTAAAAAACTCGATCTCGCGAATGCCGCCGCGCCCCAGTTTCAGATCATGCCCCGGCAGGGTGATCGGCCCGCCAAGCCCCTTGTGCGCCCGAATTCTGAGCCGCATGTCATGCGCATCCTGAATTGCCGCATAGTCCAGATGCTTGCGCCAGACAAAGGGGCGCAGAATGTCCAGAAACCGCGTTCCGGCCACGATGTCTCCGGCACAGGGGCGCGCCTTGATATAGGCTGCGCGTTCCCAGGTTCGGCCCAGACTTTCATAATACCGCTCGGCCGCGCTCAACGACAGGCAAACAGGTGTGACGGACGGATCGGGCCGCAAACGCAGGTCGGTCCGAAAGACATAGCCCTCGCTGGTGACTTCGGACAATAGCTTGGTCAGGCGTTTGGTGATGCGGACAAAGGCGGTCCGGACGGCCTCGAAATTCTCCGAGGCGATGCGGGTATCGTCGAACAGCACGATCAGGTCGATATCCGACGAATAGTTGAGCTCGCCCGCCCCCATCTTGCCCATTGCCAGCACGACCATGCCACAGGCGGTTTCAAGATCCTCCGCGCTACAGCCGGGCAGACGGCCGCGTTCGAATTCGGCCCTGATCAGACTGTCCAGTGATCGCTGGACGGCGAAATCGGCGAAATCGGTCAGCGCCTGCGTGACGGTCGCCAACGGCCACATGCCGCCGCAATCCGCCAATGCAACATAAAGCGCGACCCGGCGCTTGGCCCGGCGCAATTCACGGCCCAGCGCATCAAATCCCGTCGCGCCGATCGTGTCGCGCAAATCGGCCATGACCGTCTCGGGCGGCTGGCCCTGCGCGGCGCGCAACCATTCGGCTTCGCTTGCGATCAGGCCCCGCAGATAGGGGCTGCAACCGGCGACACCGGCGATCAGGTCGCGCACATTTGCGGGCGCGGGCGCAAACAAGGCGACGGCTTCGGCGCCACGCGCGGGTTCAAACGGAATGGGAGCCGATTGCGTCAGCGAAATCAGGGACATGCCGCAAGGATGGGCATCCGCGGTCGCGCCGTCAACCACCGCGTTGGCCGACAGGCAGCGGCTTCACCCATCTGGGTGAAGACGTGGCTCGAGTCGTTGGTTATTTTTGGCGGCATTGTGGATCAAAATCTATCGGAGGGTATCATGGCGGTTCTTTCAGGTAACGGCAAAGACAACGCTCTCGGCGGCACCGTCGGCAATGACAGGATTGACGCGAAAGGCGGCAACGACACGATTGACGGCCTTGCAGGTAACGATACGCTGATCGGTGGCGAT
>CAZRLO010000031.1:16644-26571 GCA_964600965.1 uncultured Rhodobacter sp. | reverse complement strand
TTGGCGGCATGGGCGGCATCATGGGCATGATGCCCGGCATGGGCAAGATGAAGGGAAAGATGGCCGATGCGGGCATGGATGACCGGGTCATCAAACACCAGATCGCCCTGATCCAGTCGATGACCAAGAAAGAACGCGCCAACCCCAAAGTCATGCAGGCCAGCCGCAAAAAGCGCGTGGCCAAGGGCGCGGGGCTTGAAGTCAGCGAACTGAACAAACTGCTGAAAATGCAGCGCCAGATGGGCGACATGATGAAGAAGATGGGGCGCGGCGGCATGTTGAAACAGGCCATGAAGGGCATGTTCGGCGGCAAAGGTGGGGAGATGCCGGCAGAAATGGCGCAGGGCATCGACCCCAAAGCGATGGAAGCGGCGGCAAAACAGATGGGCAAGATGCCCGGTGGGGGATTGCCCGGCCTGGGTGGCGGAATGCAATTGCCACCGGGTTTGTCGGGATTTGGGAAAAAGAAATGACGATCACGGGGACTTCACAGGACTTTATTTATGGCGCCGTCGGCGGGTTGATGATCGGGGTTGCCGCCTCGATGTTCCTCTTGATCAACGGGCGCATCATGGGGGCCAGCGGAATCCTCGGCGGATTGGTTGACGGCTCGGGCCGCGCCAATTTCTGGGAACGCGCGGCCTTTGTTGCGGGGGTCGTCGGGGCCCCTGCCATCGTCGCGCTGATCTACAAACACCCGGATGCGCATGTGACCTCAAACATGGTCGCCATCATCGCTGGCGGCATCATCGTCGGGGTCGGCACACGGATGGCAAACGGCTGCACCTCGGGTCACGGCGTTTGCGGCATCTCGCGGTTTTCGCGGCGCGGGATCGTGGCAACGCTGCTTTACCTCTTTTTTGGCGCGCTCACCATGTTTGTGCTGCGCCATGGCTTGGGGTGGATCTGATGCGTTTGCTGTTCTCTCTGGCCGCTGGCGCGGTTTTCGGCCTTGGCCTGATGCTGTCGGGCATGACCGACACGACCAAGGTGCAGGGCTGGCTTGACGTTTTCGGGGTCTGGGATCCGACGTTGGCCTTTGTTCTGGTGGGGGCGATCCTGCCCATGACCATCGCCTGGCGGCTGGCGGAAAGGCGCGAAAAGTCGGTGTTGGGCTTTGATATCCCGGCACCGCATGACCCGATTCTTGACCGCAAACTGATTGTGGGCTCGGCACTGTTTGGCATCGGCTGGGCGATCGTGGGCTATTGCCCGGGGCCGGCCATGGCCTCGCTCAGCTATGCGGGGTTTGGCGGGCTGGTATTCATGGCCGCGATGATTGCGGGCATGGTCGCGTATCGCGCCGCCTCTGACAGGGTGGAAACATGATGATCGCGTGCGTATCTGATCCTGCAATTTGCGCCGGAGGTTCCCATGACTGATGTCATCGCCGAGGCCGCCGAATTGCTGAACGACCACCGCGACAGCATCGACCGGCTGGACGCCATTCTTGTCTACACGCTGGCCGAACGGTTCAAGCAAACGCAGGCGGTGGGACGGCTGAAAGCCCGGCACGACCTGCCCGCCAGCGATACCGTGCGCGAGGCCGCGCAGATCGAACGGTTGGAGGATCTGGCAAGACGGGCGGACCTCGACCCGGAATTCGCAAAGAAATTCCTGAGCTTCATCATCGATGAGGTCATCAGGCATCACAAGAAACACAAGGAATAAAACGACGTGGGTCGGACAAATGTCCGACCTACCCGCCATTCAAAGGAGATACCAAACATGGCAATGAAGATCAGGCTCGCCCGTGGCGGCAGCAAAAAACGCCCCTTTTACCGCATCGTGGCTGCCGACAGCCGCATGCCGCGCGACGGGCGCTATATCGAGAAACTGGGCACCTACAATCCCTTGCTGCCGAAAGACGACGAGGCGCGCGTGAAAATGGATCTGGACCGGGTGAAACATTGGCTGGGCGAAGGCGCGCAGGTCACCGACCGCGTGTCGCGGATGCTGGAAGCAGCGGGCGTCGTTGACAAGAAAGACCGCGCCAACCCCAAGAAGGGCGAACCGCACAAGAAAGCCAGAGAGCGCGCGGAAGAGAAGGCAACCAAGGCTGCCGAAGCGGCTGCGGCACCCGTAGAAGAAGCCCCCGCCGAAGAAGCAGTGGCCGAAGAAACCGCCGTGGCGGAGGCACCTGCCGAAGAAGCTGCAAGCGCGGAAACCGCCGAAGCAGCGCCGGACGCGGAAACCCCGGCACAGGAACCCGCGGACGAAGCGGTGGCAAAAGACGCCCCGGCCGAAGAAGAACCCGCAAGCTGAGCCGGATTTGGGCAGGGGTTCCAGGGGCGGCGGGGACACTCCGCTGCCCATTGCCGCCCGAACGGGAGGTGAGCATGATCACACGGTACCGGATCGGCGTCGCAGCGGGCGACCATGTGGTGCACGCGCCCCAAACCGGCATCATTTGTGGTGGGGAATGACGATGGTGGCAACGACCGACCGTCAAGCGCGGGGGAAGCGCGCGACCGGCAGGGCGCCTGGAACTCCCGTGCCGCGCAATTCGACACAATGTGCAGCCGCGTCCCATAGTGCCGCAACGGGGCAACAGCACCCTTTACGCGACGGGCGGGAGCATTGGAGGGGGCGGGTGGATGACCTCTAGGCGCATCTGTGTCGGCGCCATCACCGGCGCATTCGGTGTGCGCGGTGAAGTGCGGATCAAGTCGTTCTGTGCCGACCCGGCGGCGATTGGCGATTACGGCAGCCTCGCGTCCGAGGATGGTCGCCGCGAATTCGTCGTCACTCTGACCCGCCCGGTCAAGGGCGGCTATGCCGCGCGGCTGACCGGGATCAGCAACAAAGAGGCCGCCGACGCGCTGCGCGGCACCCGACTGTTCGCCGACCGCAGTGCCCTGCCAACCCTGCCGGTTGACGAGTTTTATCATTCCGACCTGATCGGGCTCGATGCCTTTGACACCGGTGGGCAGAAGATCGGGCGCATCAATGCCGTGTTCGATCACGGGGCCGGGGACATTCTGGAGATCGGCACGAAAAGCATGTCGACCATGGTGACCTTTACCGCCGAAACCGTGCCATTGGTCGATCTGGACGCGGGGCGGGTGATTGTCGATTTGCCGATCGAGGCCGAAGATGACCGGTAAACCGAAATCTCACGGCCGCCTGTCGATATCCGCAACCGCAAAGCCGCGCGAGCTGATGACCGAAAGACCGGAACTGGCGGGCGCGTGGCAGGCAAGGGTGATCACGCTGTTCCCCGACGCTTTTCCCGGCGTTCTGGGACATTCCCTGACCGGCAAGGCGCTGGAGAACGGCCTCTGGGCGCTGAAGACCATCGATCTCCGGCAATTCGGCAAGGGCCGGCACAAGACGGTGGACGATACCCCGGCGGGCGGCGGTGCCGGGATGGTCTTGCGCGCGGACGTGGTTGCGGATGCCTTTGACGCGGCGGCAACGGGCATTGAAAATCGCGCCGACTGGCCGCTGATCTACGTCTCGCCGCGCGGAAAACCGTTTGATCAGGCGGCCGCCGCACGGTTTTCGCAAGCCCCGGGCCTGACGATCCTGTGCGGCCGGTTCGAGGGCGTCGATCAGCGGGTTCTGGACCATTACGGGGTCGAGGAAATCTCGCTCGGCGACTATGTGCTGACCGGTGGTGAAATCGCGGCGCAGGCGCTGATCGATGCGACGGTGCGACTGATCCCCGACGTTTTGGGCAATGCGGAATCGACGGCGGACGAATCCTTTTCGCAGGGATTGTTGGAACATCCACAGTTTACCCGGCCAGCGGAGTGGCAGGGGCGGCCCGTACCGGATGTTCTGTTGTCCGGGCACCATGGGAAAATTGCCAAATGGCGGGTTCAGCAATCCAGAAAGTTGACGCAAGAGCGAAGAAAGGACCTCTGGCAAATGTATCAGGATAAAGGCGATGAGCCATCCTGATAGGCCAAGCAAGGTAATTTCAATGAAACCGGTACTATAGTCCGGACCCAAGGCGAACAGCGCCACCAGGCAGCGCCGGACGGCCCCTATGGGCGGGCGCATTTGCAACGTCGACACGATGGTCGGGCGTCGAATGCGCTGCGACCCTAAAGTGACCACACCCACCCGAGTTTGCGCCCGCTCGGGACCGGACGGGCTGGCGGATTTATAAGGTGTACGATCCACGAGGGCCGCAAGCGCACACGGAAACGCCAAAAGCATCGCTGAAAGGGCCCTGACCTGGCGTCAATGGATGGCCACAGATCATCCCGCCTGCCCCTTGCACCAATCCGCGCCGCGCTTTATACGACCCCGTGCTCGGTAGGTTCGAGTCGTTTGCGCGTGGGAAAACCTCCTTTTTCACGCAAAATGGCGCTGAAAGAGAAGACCGGGTCAGTTGTAAAGAATCGTCGTCCTGACCTCTGGCGGGCTTATCGAAACGATAGGGACCCGGAAGGAGACCAAGAGCAATCGGGGCGCATCACACTTCGCTGGCAAACAGCGGGCAAAAGGACGACGAACATGAATGTGATTGAACAGATCGATGCGGAACAGGTCGCACAGATCGGCAAGAATATCCCCGATTTCAAAGCCGGTGACACCATCCGCGTGGGCTTCAAAGTGACCGAGGGCAGCCGCTCGCGGGTGCAGAATTACGAAGGCGTGTGTATCGCGCGCAAGGGCGGCAGTGGAATCGCAGGCTCGTTCACCGTACGCAAGATTTCCTTTGGCGAGGGGGTCGAACGGGTCTTTCCGCTGCATTCGCAGAACATCGCCGAAATCACCGTGGTCCGCCGTGGCCGGGTGCGCCGCGCCAAGCTTTATTACCTGCGCTCGCGCCGGGGCAAATCCGCGCGGATCGCCGAAAAGACCAATTACAAGCCCAAATCCGGCGCGACGGCGTAAGGAGCGAGTCCATGAAAAAAGACATTCATCCCGAATATCACACGATCGAAGTCAAGATGACCGACGGATCGACGTTTCAGACCCGGTCGACCTACGGCAAGAAGGGCGACACGCTGACGCTGGAGGTCGACCCGACCGTGCATCCGGCCTGGACCGGCGGCAACACGCGTCTGATGGATACCGGCGGGCGGGTTTCCAAGTTCAAGAAGAAATACGAAGGACTGGGGTTTTAATTCCAATTTGGAAACAATCTTCCTTGTCTTGCGTTTATTGTCTATAGCTTGAGGCGCGCCTGATCGGGTGCGCTCTTTCACGTTTTCAAGGGTTGCGGGCGTGTCGCACATCATCATTGTCGGCAACGAAAAAGGCGGATCGGGCAAGTCCACCACCTGTATGCATGTCGCAACCGCGCTGGTGCGGCTGGGCTACAAGGTCGGGGCGCTCGATCTGGATACGCGGCAACGCAGCTTTTCGCGTTATATCGAAAACCGGGCCGATTTCATCCGGCGTTCCGAAACCCCATTGCCGATGCCGGTGCTGGGCAAACTGCCGAATATCGGCCAGTCCAAGCTGGCACCGGGCGAGAATGTCAATGACCGGCGGATATCCGAGGCGCTGGCGGCTCTGGAATCGGGCAACGATTTCGTCGTGGTGGATTGCCCGGGTTCGCATACCCGCCTGTCCGAGGTCGCGCATTCGATGGCCGACACGCTGGTCACGCCGCTCAACGACAGCTTTGTCGATTTCGACCTGCTGGCCCGGATGGACCCCGAGACCAACCGGGTGATCGGCCCCTCGGTCTATTCGGAAATGGTCTGGAACGCCCGGCAATTACGCGCACAGGCCGGGTTGCAGCCCATCGATTGGGTGGTGGTGCGCAACCGGCTGGGCACCCAGAACATGCACAACAAAAGAAAGGTCGGAAAGGCGTTGGAAGATCTGTCCAAACGTATCGGATTTCGCGTGGCGCCGGGGTTCAGCGAGCGGGTGATCTTTCGCGAAATGTTCCCCAACGGGCTGACCTTGCTGGACATGCGCGATGCCGGGATTGGCGGACTGAACCTGTCCAATATCGCGGCGCGCCAGGAAATGCGCGATCTCATCCGCGCCATCAACCTGCCGGACGTGGTGGTCAAGTTCTGAGGCCGGGCCATTATGTCCGGTTTCCAAACACCGTCATTCCGGCCCGGATTGCATCGGCAAATGACCGGCTTACCCGGGCAAGCCGACCGGCACCCCTCCCTGTTTAGGCATGCGAATCACGATGCGGCAACTCATCGCGGGTAGGCCGCAACCCCCTGCCAACGGCACCTGATCCAGCCCGAATTCGCGCGAAATCGTCGAAAATCCCCCTATTCCCCGCAAGACGCCGCGATTTTTTTGAATGCGGCGAATTTGACGGAATGTCGCCCAAAACGCCGCCGCGAATTCGCGTGATCTTGTCGGGAACATGTTCGGGAAACGGAAACAATCGACGACCCGACCGCGCGCCCAAGACCGGATCGAAGTCGCGCTTGTTGCCCTTGCGGTAACATCACCACCGACGTCGCCCTTGGATGGACGGCCCACACCGGGGCGCGTCGTGCAGGGTCATGTTTCACGCCATTTACCCGAAACCGGAAACAATATGGCCGCGCCTGAAATGACCGGGCCCGGCGCTCCGGCGCCTGTGAATTCGGGCGCTCAGAACATGCCATCGCCTTGTTTGTGCCAGATTTTTCTTCCTTGGCGCGAAAGATATCTGTAATGTCGACCGGACGACGCCCAAACTGGGATGGGCAATTCCAACAAGGTCAAGGGGGCGGCCGCACACGAGGACTGCATCGCAGGATGCGGAAATGGTGAGTGCCGTGAACAGCCGTGACTCTTGGGGGTCGACCTCCAAAATTCTGATGACATGCGCGATGTGTGCCGCGTGGATCTTTGCCGTGGTCAGCGCGGCTTTGGTCGGCGGCACCGCGACGCTACCCGCGACGATCATCACGCTGGGCATCGTGCTGATCGCATCCGCGTTTCACCATTTCAGCGGTAACCACCCACAACCGGATCGCCGCGACGCGGCACCCGGATTCCGTACCAGTTAAGAGGCGAACGAGATGAGCAATTCCAGTAACGACCGGACTTTCGGAAATCGCAACGACGACATCGTTGTCTTTCAGGCGGACGAACCCGAAACCGGCGGTTTCGGCTCGGGCGGCGGTGACGGCGGCGGCTCGGACGGTGGTTCGGGTTCGGGCGGCGCGGCAGATCACGGCAGTGGCGCGGGCGGCTCGGACACGGCTTCGGGCGCGACAGACGGTTCCGGGGGCGGCTCTCGTGGCGGTGCGGGTTCGGGCAACGGTTCGACCGGCGATACCGGTTCCGGTGGCGGCTCTGGCGGCGGTGCGGGCGGCGGCTCGGGCGGTGGCGACGATTGCGGTGGCCCCGGCATTACCGTTACCGGCGGCGCAGAAGAGGACGTGATCCTTGGCACCAGCGGCAACGACATTCTAAACGGCGGCGGCGGCGATGACCTGATCGTCGGGGCGGGCGGCGATGATGTGATCGACGGCGGTACCGGCGACGACACGATTTTCGGCGACGGGGACGCCGATACGCCCAACCTGATCGTCAACGGCTCGTTCGAAGATGTATCCGGACTGACGCCGACGACCTTCGGATATCTCGGCAATGGCGGGGTAACGGGCTGGACCACGGGCAATCCGACCGACCAGATGGACATTCACGGCGACAGCCGCGGCGGTGTCGTCCCGGCGGACGGCCAATACTGGGCCGATCTGGAACAGACCCCGGGCAACATCACCTTCGGCCAGGACGTGGCCGGGGTCGAGGACGGCGATCTTTATCATCTCAGCTTCAGTGCGGGCGACCGTATCCGGGACGACAACATGTTCCAGGTGATGTGGAACGGAGAAATCGTCGACATTAAGGGAGAAGAAACGATTGATCCGGTAAATGGTGCCATGCAGCAATATAGCGTGACACTGACCGGGGGCACCGGCGACGGTTCGAACCGGCTTGAATTCATGGGCCTTGGCGATCCCAACCGGCGCGGCGTGTCGATCGACGACGTAAAGATGGTGGCGGTTGACGGCGGCGATTGCGATGGCGACGACGTCCTCGATGGCGGTGCGGGCGATGACCTGATTTATGGCGGCGACGGTGCCGACACGATCGATGGCGGTTCGGGCGATGACATCATCTATGGCGATGACAGCGACGGCGGCGGTTCGGGGTCGGGCGGCGGCTCGGGTTCCGGTGCGTCGGGTTCATCCGGTGGTTCGGTGGCCGACGATGGCGCGGCCGCGGGCAGCGGTGCGGGCGGGGGTGCGGGCGGTGGCTCTGGCGGCGGTTCCGGCGATGCGAATTCCGCCCCCGATGCCTGCGAGATGGCGGAAGGCGTCGGCGAAAATGGCGACACGATCCTTGGCGGCAACGGCAATGACACGATTCACGGCATGTCCGGCCACGACTATCTGAGCGGCGGCAATGGCGCGGACGAAGTCTTTGGCGGCACCGGCAATGACCACATTCTGGGCGGCGCGGGCAACGACACGCTAAGCGGCGACGAGGGCGATGATTGCATCGAAGGCGGTACCGGGGACGACGTGATCGTCACGGGCGCCGGGAACGACCGCGCGGATGGCGGCGATGACCGGGACACCATCCACGCCAACGGCGGCGATGTTGTCGATGGCGGCAGTGGCGGCGACGACTACGACACCCTCGTGGTCAGCGATGTCGACCACATCGAATATACCAGCGTCGATCAAGAGGATGGCATCGTCCATTTCAACAACGGCGAAACCCTGGAATTCGAGGAAATCGAAAACATCGTGCCGTGCTTCACACCCGGCACCGTGATCCTGACCTCGACCGGCGAAAAACCGGTCGAAAAACTGCGGGTCGGCGACAAAGTGGTCACCCGCGACAACGGTGTTCAGGAGATCCGATGGATCGGGGCCAAGGCGCTGAAAGGTCGGGTCTTGCTGGAAAACCCGCATTTGCGCCCGGTTCTGATCCGGAAAGGGTCGTTGGGTAAGGGTTTGCCGGAACGCGACATGATGGTCAGCCCCAATCACCGGATGCTGGTGGCCAACGACAGGACCACGCTGTTGTTTGAGGAACGCGAAGTGCTGGTCGCGGCCAAGCATCTGATCGACCTCAAGGGCGTTCAGCAGGTCGACACCGTCGGCATCAGCTATGTCCACATGATGTTCGACGCCCACGAAGTGGTTCTGGGCGATGGTACATGGACGGAAAGCTTTCAGCCGGGCGATTATTCGCTCAAAGGCATTGGTGACGCGCAACGCAATGAAATATTTGAGATTTTCCCGGAGTTGCGCGAATCGCACGGCCGGAAATCCTACATTTCCGCGCGGCGATCGCTGAAACGAAAAGAGGTGCGCCTGCTGATGTAGGCAGGTGTGTTTCGCTACGGCTGCCGGAGGTAAGGCGCAGGCTTTGCCTCCGGTTCGCCGTTGCGGCATCGGTTGCAGTACGGGTCGCGGCATTGGATGCGGCATGGCGCGCGGGATGGCCGGCGGTTTCGGGTGCGGTGCCGGTTGCGGTGCCGGGTACGGCGTCAGGGCGCGGCATTGGATGCGGCACGGCGCGCGGTCTGGCGCGGTTTCGGGTGCGGTATTGGCGACGGCATGGAGATACGGCACCAGGTGCGGTACCGGGTACGGCAAGGAGGTGGGGCATCGGGTGCGATATCGGGCGCGGATTTGAGGCGGGCCGTCGGGCGCTGGACATGGCGCGGCGCCGTGAAAGACGACGCAAGGGACCCGGCGCTCGCGGCGACATCATGCCCCGGACCGGGGCAAAACACGATTGTCCACCCCGGATTTCACGAATTCCACACCTTGCCAGCGCCGCCCCGACGACCTGGCGGCAACCGTGCGTGTTGAAAAACCGGCGACGTCACTGGAGACAGTCTTCGGGCAAAATCAAACAGATCAAGCGTCTGCTCTGATCGCGATTTTGCCCCCGCAACGGCGCAACCAACAGATCCGGAGCAGCGCCAAGAAAGGCCTTGAGGCAAGCGACCTCCGTCGTGCTGAAAGCACGCAC
>CAZRLO010000031.1:11263-16544 GCA_964600965.1 uncultured Rhodobacter sp. | reverse complement strand
GTCGTGCTGAAAGCACGCACATTGAAACAAAGTCGTGCTGAAAGCACGCACCTTGAAACAAAGTCGTGCTGAAAGCACGCACCTCGAAACAAAGTCGTGCTGAAAGCACGCATTGCGTAGCAAGAGTCGGGCACTGGCCGGCGTCGCCGTCCGAGGGAGGATTTCCGGTCGTTGCGCCAACCGCTTGCCAGCGCTCCGGGCCGCCAAGCGGTTGGCGATGGCGTTCTTTTCGCCCGGAACAGGACGCGCGGCGAAGCGTATGTGCCGATCAGGGCTTTCAGCTTTCGCATATCCCCAGGAACCCGACATCTGTCTTGACGGCCCATCGCAAGCCCCGAACGAAGGACGCCGCCACCGCGGCACCTGAAATGGTGGCCGTCCCGTGATCAGGGCGATGCGGTCCCTCCGGCCTTGAGCGGTAACCTGCCGCCACCGGCTTTCAGCCAGTGGCGCATTCACGGGGCGGAACAGCGCCGAAATCCGGGAAACGGCGGGCGCAGGCCACCAAAATGCACCGATATGATGTAGATTTTTCAACGCCACAGAAAGGCGGTGGCGCACCGAGGGGGATGTTGGTTCCCGCAGCAAGCATCGCCTCAGCTTGTAGCTCCAGCAAAACAAGGGCGATCGGCGTGGTGAGACCCTGTCAACAGGCACCATCTGGTCTACGGCATGGGGTCTACGGTGGCTGGGATGGATGGTAGTTCCTGCGGCCTCTGGCAGGCACTCCGTTCGGGCCACCCCTAGGTGGGGCTGCGGTTGGGGCTTTTTGCCAAAAGTGCGGGAATCGGCTAGCGTTTCGTGACAATCAGGAGGGTTGGCGATGCTTCGGGGTTTGGTTTTGACTTTGGTGTTGGGTTTTGCTGCTTCGGCATCCTGGGCCGGAATAGCGGAGGATTGCGCGCAATCTGGCGACCCCGACCTTCAAATCGGAGCCTGCACAGCCGTTATTCGCTCCGGTGATTGGTCGGGCAAAAACTTGGCAATTGCCTACAACCAACGAGGCGCCGCCTACATCAGCCTCAAGCAATACACACGGGCCATCGAGGACTTCGACCGGGCCATCCGGTTGGAACCGGGCGATGCAGTTGCCTACAACAACCGTGGCTTCGCCTACATCAACCTCAAGCAATCCGCACGGGCCATCGAAGAATTCGACCAGGCCATCCGGTTGGACCCGGGCTATGCCTTTGCCTACAACAATCGTGGCGCCGCCTACAGCTTCCTCACGCAATATGCACGGGCCATCGAGGACTACGACCAGGCCGTCCGGTTGGACCCGGGTTATGCAAGTGCCTACGCGAGTCGAGCGTTTGCCCATAGATCTCTGGGTCAGAAGGACGAGGCAGACCAAGACTTTGGCCGCTATTACCGAATGGCTGGAAAAACCACTGTGAAAGGCTTACAGAAGTACCTGCGAAAGCAGGGATACTACAGCGGGGTCATCGATGGAATCTATAGCAGCGGCACCAGCGCTGCGTTCTCCCTTTGCACGGCTGACCCTGACTGCCGATGACAAAAAGACAAAAACCCCGTGCCCCCGGCCCGAAGGCCGAGGGTGTTGCCTAGGCGGGCACCTTCCGGCTGAACACATACGCTGCCAGCCAGCCCCGGTAGTGGTCTACTGTCTGACGTCAGACACCCTTGCTTCAGCTACGCGAACTGACCGAGTACGCAAAGAATATGCGATCCTTGGCGATGAATAATGACAAATAAGTTCAGCAGGGATGCGTCTACTAAAGTAAAATACACCGTCTTTCGCGAAGGTGTATGCAGGGGATTTGGTCAACGATATGGTCTACGGCTTCTGGCGCGTGCTAAAAGCTGAATCTATTTCAATGGATTAGCTGAGAGGTGGCGCACCGGGGAGGATTCGAACCCCCGGCCCCCTGATTCGTAGTCAGGTACTCTATCCAGCTGAGCTACCGGTGCGTGAGGCCGGGATTTAGCCAAGCACCGTGCGCGATGCAAGGGGCAAATCCATTTCTGCAATCTATGCCACAGCCGCCGTCGCAGATTTCGGTAACGAGATACGGAAACACGTGCCGCTCGTATCGGTCTGATCGAGGGAAAGTTCGCCCGAATGCCCTGCGACCAGCTCGTGCGCGATGGCAAGGCCCAGCCCTGAACCGCCCTTGCGCATCCCGCCCTCGAACGGTTGGAACAGCTTTTCCATCGCCCGCGCCGGCAGGCCGGGGCCGGTATCGCAGACCCGGATCACCCAATCCGACGCCTCGTCCGCCGCGCTGATGCTGATGCGGCCCGGTTTCCCGGTCGCCAGGATCGCCTGCCGGGCGTTGCGCACAAGGTTCGACAGCACGCGAAAAATCTGATCACTGTCCGCCGAAATCCGAAAGCCTTTCGGGGTGTCGACCTTGAAACTGACCGAACGGTCCGGCACGGCCAGCATTTCGCTTTCGACCACATCGTCGATCAGGGGGCGCAGGTGGAATGCCGCGGGAACCGGCGCCGGTTCTTCGGCCTTGCCATAGGCCAGCGTGCTTTCACACAGATGCACCGCACGGGTCAGCGAGTTGATCAGCTTGGGCGAAACCCGGCGCACGGCGGGATCGTCGCTGGTCTCCATCCGGTCGGCCAGCAATTGCGCCGTCGTCAGCATGTTCCGCAGATCGTGGCTGATCTTGGCAACCGCGCCGCCCAGTGTCGCCAGCCGGTCCTTGTGTTTGAGCGCCGAAATCAGTTCGATCTGCATGGCGCGCAATGCCTGTTCGGCGGCGAGCAATTCGGTGATGCTGGCCGATGGGTCGATGATCCGGTCGGCATCCTGTGGCGCATTCTTGTACGCGGTAATGTGGCTGACGACCCGGCTGATCGGGGTGACCAGAAACCGCCGCACGGCAAAGAAAAGCAAAGCCGCCGTAAAGACCGATATCACCGCTGACAGCAAAAAGACCCGCTGACCATAGGCCAGCATCTTGTCGCGCAGACCGGATGTGTGCAGCGTAACCTCGATCTGCAATCCCGCGGCATTGACCGGGGTACCGATCACCCGGATCACCCGGTCGTTTGGGTCGAACAGGCGGGCGATCGCATCGCGGATCAGCCACCAGGGCCCGACGTCGCGCAGATCATACGAGGCGGATATCGCGCCCGGCATCGGCGAGGCCAGTACCAATTCGCGCCGCTCGTCGCGCTGCAGGACCACATTCAGAATGCCCGCCCCGGCCAGCAATTCCTTTTCCAGATCGGGATCGACCATCGCATCGGCATCGGCCAGCACGCTGAGCGAGGCGATTTGCCCGCGCTCCAGCCGCGCCTGAAGATAGCTTTCCCGAAAACGCGCCACCGACGGCACGAAAATCAGGACCTCTGCGAGCATGACAAAAACGATCGTCAAGAGCAGGAAGCGTCCGGAAAGAGAGTTCAGAAACATCGTCGTGGCATTTCCTTTGCGCCTGCAAGCTATTCGGGCCACCGCGCGGCTTCAAGCGCCCGATTTTCCCCCTTGGTCTGAATCCCATGCTCGATCCAACCGAGTTTTGCATCACGGTTCAAACTATCACGCCATTTGAACATCCTGGGCGCAATATGTTGCGCTTGCCGAGGCGCTTGGATGTCGCGTTCGATCCGCGGGCCCTAGAAACGCTGCACCAGCCGCACCGCGCGCTTTATCCAGCGGTTTTCAAACAATCGCGGGCCGAAATAGGCGCCCGCCACGCGGTTGTTGACCTCGGCCATGGTGGGATAGGGCGCGACCATCGATGCGATGGATTTCATCTTCAGGCGATTGGAAATCGCCAGCGACCAAAGCGCGATCAGTTCGCCCGCCTGACGACCGACAATCGACACACCGACCGGGCGTCCCTTCATCACCATCACCTTGATCATCCCGTCGGTCCGGCGCTCGGCACGGGCGCGGTCGCTGCCGGCAAAGGCAAAGCGCGCGACCTCCAGATTCGCGCCATGGGCTTGGCGTGCCTGTGCTTCGGTCAGGCCCACCTGTGCGATTTCCGGGTCGGTAAAGGTCGCGCGCGGGATATGTGCGGTCGCGGCCCGTGACCTGAGGCCGAACAGCGCGGAACGGATGACGATCCCGGCCTGATATCCGGCGGCATGGGTGAATTGCATGCCCCCGGTCACATCCCCGATGGCATAGATGCGCGGGTTGGTGGTTTTCATCGCGTCGTTCACCGCGATGCCTTGTACCTCTGAGCGAACCCCGGCTTCCGCAAGCCCCAGATTTTCGGTCGCCGGCCGGCGTCCGACCGCGATCAGCAGGTCGGTGCCTTGGTGGATGTCGCCGTTCCGTGTCAGGACCTCGATCGCGCCGGATTCTCCCCGGATCTCCGAAACAAGTTCATTTTCAAAGAGTTGCACGCCCTCGGCCCGGATATTGTCAAGCGCGATGGCGGCAATCTCGGGGTCTTCGCGGTGGAGCGCGGTCAGCCCCTCGATCACCGTCACCCTGGATCCAAGCCGCCGATGCGCCTGCGACAGCTCCATCCCGATCGGTCCGCCGCCGATCACGAGCAGATGTTCCGGTTGTCTGCTGCGGGTGAAAATGGTCTCGTTGGTGTCAAAGGGCACCGTTTCCAACCCCGGTATCGGCGGCACCATTGCGACCGATCCGGTAGCGATCACGAACCGCCGGGCCCGGATGATGGTGTCGCCCGCCGCCAATTCGGTGTTCGAGATGAACTTGCCCATCGACTCGATCACCTCGACGCCAAGCCCGGTAAAGCGTTCCACGCTGTCGTGCGGCGCAATCCCGGCGATCACGCCCGCGACATGATCCACGACGGCCGGGTAATCCACCACGGGGTCGACCGGCGCGATGCCAAAAGGCGCACCGCTGGTCATCGCATGGGCTTGGGCCGCCGCGGCGATCAGCGATTTTGACGGAACGCAACCCGTGTTCAGGCAGTCGCCGCCCATCTTGCCACCCTCGACCAGCACCACGCGCGCACCCATCTGAGCCGCCCCCGCCGCAACCGAAAGCCCGCCCGAGCCGGCGCCGATGACGCAGATATCGGTCTTGATCGTCTTGTTCATGGCTCAGCTTCTCTTTTGGTTGAATTTTCGCACCGCGATCGGCAGGACCGCCAACAGGCACAGCCCCAGGATCGGCCCAAGGATTTGGGGCTCGAATATCAGGCCCAGATCCGGAGAGCCGCCGCGGGCGAACACATCGGCCAGACCGACCCCGATCCAGGTGTAGACCACGCCGCCGGGAATGATGCCCAGGAACGTGGTCAACGCAAACCGCCCAAGACCGACCCCGACCAGCGCCGGGATCAGATTGGCGGCAAAAAACGGGATG
>CAZRLO010000031.1:0-11253 GCA_964600965.1 uncultured Rhodobacter sp. | reverse complement strand
ATCAGGAACAGGTAGGAAAGCTCGTTTTCCTTCAGTCCGGTTTTGACTTTCTTGATGGCGCCTTCGGACGCATCCATCCGCCGCGACAATTGCGCGCCAAGACCATGACGGGCCGCCAGAAATATGATCACCGCGCCGACCGTCGCCGCAGAGATGTTGATCAGCGATCCGGGCAAAAGCCCGAACAGAAAGCCGCCGGTCAACGACGCGATCGCCGCGCCGGGCAGGGAAAACGATACGATCATCACATAGACGGCCAGGAATATCACCACGGTCAGGGCGTAATTCCGGTCGCGAAAATCGATCAGAACTTCGCGGTTGTCCCGCAGCGTCTCGAAGTTCAGAAAATCTCCCAGCGTGAAATATCCGCCCACGGCAATGGCCAGAATGACGATCAGGGGCAGCATTTTTCTAAGCGAAAACCCGTCGCTGGATGGTGAGTCGTTCATGAATGGTTCGCCCGTGCTTTCCGTGGTTCTATCTGGTCCAAAACCGGGGTGATGGGAAAGGCCCTTCACGACGCCTTGATCGGTGGTGAGGCATTGTTTCAGTTCCAGTGGAATTTTCTTCGTTCCGTCGCATTCCGTGGACAAATGTTGCAATTTTCGCGAGGCCCGTGAATTGACTTATGCCGGTGCGGGCCGTAAAGAGCGGCTCTGAATTGACATGGCCGTTTGTTCCGCAAGGGATCGGGCCAATCCGGAGTGGAACAATGAAACGTACCTATCAGCCCAGCAACCTGGTTCGCAAACGCCGCCACGGCTTTCGCGCGCGCATGGCCACCAAGGCCGGGCGCAAGGTTCTGAACCGCCGCCGCGCGCAGGGCCGCAAGGAATTGTCGGCGTAAATCCACGCCTGAAAGGGCATATCCATGACATCGCGGGCCACGACGCGGGCAGACCGGACCGGTCGCGCCGGTGCGGGCGCGCCGGTCGTTGTGATGCGGCGTCGCGCGGATTTCCTGAAAGCCAATGGCGGAAAGAGACGCGGCATGCCGGGTTTCCTGCTGCAGGCGCGCAAACGAAAGCCCGGCGAAGCACCCGACGAATTGATTCGCGTCGGTTTTACCTGTTCCAAAAAGGTCGGCAACGCGGTCGCCCGCAATCGCGCCAAGCGGCGCCTGCGCGAAATCGCCCGCGCGGTTTTGCCGTCAGAAGGTCGGGCGGGGTTCGATTACGTTTTGATCGGGCGGGCGGTCGAAACTTCGGAACGCGCCTTTCAGATCTTGCGCGACGATCTGCGGGCCGCCCTGAAAGGCATTCATCCCGAAGTGTGATCCGTTAGACGCCGTGCGCGCAGGACGGTCGATATCCTTCAGGTTGCGGGGCGGCGGACATGTTCGACGATATCGAGGTCGGGAATAGCTCGCCTTTCTTGCGCACCGGCGACAGCGACGCGCTGAGCCAAGCGCGACGGCAAGTAGCTGGCCTCTGTCCAACTCGTCTTGATCCGCATCCGGTTGGGAACTTGCGATGCGGTGTCTTAAGCCATCGAATCGACGAAACGCTTGAACAGATACGTGCTGTCCTGCGGCCCCGGACTGGCCTCGGGGTGCTGCTGGACCGAAAAAACCGGGCGATCTTTAAGGCGAATGCCGCAATTGGAACCGTCAAACAGCGAAACATGGGTCTCGATCACCTGCGCTGGCAGGGTTTGCGCGTCGACGGCGAAACCGTGGTTCATGGAGGTGATTTCGACTTTGCCGGTGGCCAGTTCCTTGACCGGGTGATTGGCCCCGTGATGGCCGTGGTTCATTTTCTGCGTCTTGCCGCCCAGCGCCAGTGCCAGCATCTGATGGCCGAGGCAAATGCCGAAAACCGGCAAATCGGTTTTATCCAGGATTTCGCGGATCATCGGCACGGCATACGCGCCGGTCGCAACCGGATCGCCCGGACCGTTCGACAGAAAAACACCTTCAGGGTCATGCGCCAGCACTTCGCTGGCGGTCGCGGTCGCGGGCAAAACGGTGACATCGCAACCCGCCGAAGCCAGACAGCGCAGGATATTGCGTTTCGCGCCGTAATCCAGCGCGACGACCCGGTGCCCGGGGCCCCGGCGGCGCTGATAACCGTCGGGCCAGGCCCAACGCATTTCGTCCCAGCGATAGGATTGCGCGCAGGTCACCTCGCGCGCCAGATCAAGCCCCTCAAGCCCCGGAAACGCCCGGGCCCGCGCCAGCAGATCGGCCATGTCGAACGACCCGCCCGGATCATGGGCAATCGCCACATGGGGCGCACCCTGCCGGCGGATCGCGCGCGCCAGCCGCCGGGTATCGACACCGCCAATTCCGATCCGGTCGCGCCGTGCAAGCCAGGTGGACAGATCGCGTTCATTGCGCCAGTTCGAAGGCTCGGTCGGGTTCCACCTGACCACCATGCCCCGGGCCACGGGTTCACCCGCCTCGTCATCCTCGGGCGTGGTGCCGGTATTGCCGATATGCGGAAAGGTGAAGGTCACGACCTGACCGGCATAGGACGGGTCGGTCATGATTTCCTGATAGCCGGTCATCGCTGTATTGAAACACAATTCGGCCTCGGCACCGCCAATGGCCCCGAAACCATGGCCGAAAAACGTCGTACCGTCGGCCAGAACGATACAAGCCGTTGGAATATCGGGTGGATTTGCCGGGTTCTGTGCGGCGGGCATGGCCAGACTCGGAAGCACGAAATTTGTCGGACCCTAGTGTTTGCCCGGTCCGTGGTCAAGGAAAAACAATATTTGAAATTTCTTATAAAACAATTACTTACGGGATCAAGGCGCGGTTGTCAGGCCTTTTGCATCCCGCTATTCTGAGTGTTCCGGTGACTGGTTTTTAAGACATTCGAGAGGTCTTCTAAATGCGTGATCGTATCGAGCTAAGCCTCAAAGAGGCGATGCGTGCCAAAGATGCGCCCAGATTGTCCACCCTGCGTCTGATCACCGCCGCGATCAAGGATCGCGACATTGCGGCGCGGGGCGATGGTGATGACAACGGCGTTGCGGCAGGCGAAATCCTGGCGATTCTGGCGCGCATGATCAAGCAGCGGCAGGACAGCGCGAAAGCCTATGAAGAGGGCGGGCGGCTGGAACTTGCGGAAAAAGAGCGCGACGAAATCACCGTGATCGAGGAGTTTTTGCCGCGCCAACTGGACGCCGCCGAAACCGAAGCCGCGGTCAGGGCGGCGATTGCCGAAACCGGGGCGGCCTCGATCCGCGACATGGGGCGGGTGATGGCGGCGCTGAAGGCGAAATATGCCGGGCAGATGGATTTCGGCAAGGCCGGCGGCAGCGTGAAGAGCCTGCTGGGGTGAATCGTCCGAAATTTTGACGCCGCGAAATCATCCGGTGATGATCTGACGAAAAAACCGGCATTTTCCGGCCCATCGGACCATTCGGTGTTTTGACCTGTGCGACCGGTCTGCGTATAGTCGCCGCGAGTTGACCAAACCGGAGCCACACAGGCGTGCTGCGTTTCATACTTTCGTTTTTCGGTTTCCTTTTCAGTTGGATGACCACCGGCCTTGTGATGGCGGCCCTTGGGCTTGGTGCCATTTTCTGGATGTATGCGCGCGACCTGCCCAATCACGTGCAACTTGCGCGCTATGAACCGGCAACGTTGTCCACCATCTATTCGGGGCAGGGCCGGTTGATGGACGAGTTTGCCCGAGAACGGCGCATCTTTACGCCGATCGACGAAATCCCCGACGTGGTGAAATACGCGTTCATTTCGGCGGAAGACAAGAATTTCTACAATCACCGGGGCTATGACCCGCTGGGCATCATCAAGGCCGTGCTGGATGCGGCGCAGGGGGCGCGGTTGCGCGGTGCCTCGACCATCACGCAGCAGGTGATGAAGAATTTCCTGCTGGATGGCGACCGTTCGGCGGAACGCAAGATCAAGGAAATCATTCTTGCCTCGCGGCTGGAGGAAACGCTGAGCAAGGAAAAAATCCTGGAACTGTACCTGAACGAGATTTTTCTGGGCCAGAATTCCTATGGCGTGACCGCCGCCGCGCAGACCTATTTCAACAAGACGCTGGAGGAACTTACCCCCGGCGAGGCCGCGTATCTGGCGGTGCTGCCCAAGGCGCCGTCGACGTATCATCCGGTTCGCAAAAAGGAACGCGCGATCGAGCGCCGGAATTTCGTGCTGCGCGAAATGGCCGAAAACGGCTACCTCGACCCGGCGGTGGCCGAGGCCGCCAAGGCTGCGGACCTGATAACCGTTCAAAGCGGCGACCTGACCGCCTACAAGGCGGGGCTGCCGCCGCGCGACTACTTTACCGACGAGATCCGCCGCCAGCTTTCCGATACATTCGGCGAGGACGAGTTTTTCGGCGGCGGCATGACCATCCGCGCCACCATGGATCCGGACATGCAGATGGAGGCGACGGCGGCGCTGCGCGACGGGCTGGAGAAATATGACCGCGCGCAAGGCGTCTGGCGCGGCGCGATGGCCCGGCTGGAAACCGATCAGATCGCTGCGGAAACCGAATGGCGTGCGGCGCTTGCAGGTTTGGATCTTCCGCGTGACATCGAGGGTTGGCACCTGGCGGTAGTGCTCGATCTTTCGCCGGCCGCTGCACGGGTCGGGGTCGAGGGCGAGACCGAGGTCGAGGGCGGCCACGGCATTCCGATCGAAGACATGGCATGGGCGGCTCCGCTGAAGGAAGACGGAAAACCCGGAAAGAAGGCAAAGAAACCGGCCGATCTGCTGGCCATTGGCGATGTGATCTACGTGAGCCGGGTTTTCGGCCCGGTCGAAGACGCCGAGGTCGCCGAGGGCGAAGCACCCCCGCAGGAATTGAAATACTGGTCGTTGCGCCAGATCCCCGAAATTCAGGGCGGGTTCATGGCCATGGACGTCAATACCGGTCGCGTTCTGGCGATGCAGGGCGGGTTCTCGTATCAGCAATCGGTTTTCAACCGCGCCACGCAGGCGACGCGGCAACCCGGATCGTCGTTCAAGCCTTTCGTTTATGCCGCTGCGCTGGACGTCGGGTTTACGCCCGCAACCATCGTGATCGACGCCCCGATCGAGGTAAAAACCCCGCAGGGCATGTGGCGGCCCCGAAATTCGTCGAACAAGTTCTATGGGCCCTCGCCGCTGAGAACCGGGATCGAGCGTTCGCGAAATCTGATGACGATCCGTCTGGCGCAGGCCGTCGGTATGGACATCGTCGCCGCCTATGCCGAACGGTTCGGGGTTTACGACAATATGGGCCAGCATCTGGCCAACGCGCTTGGCAGCCAGGAATCGACCCTGCTGCGGATGGTCGCGGCCTATGCGATGTTCGCCAATGGTGGTGAAAGGGTGATCCCGACCCTGGTCGACCGCGTGCAGGATCGCTGGGGCAAGACGGTCTATCGACATGATCGTCGCCAATGCGACGATTGCCGGCTGGCGTCGCTGACGGGTGACTTTGCGCCCTATATCCGCAACAACCGCGCCCGCGTGATGGATGCGGTAACGGCGTATCAGTTGACCTCGATGATGCGCGGTGTGGTCGAGCGCGGCACCGCCGCCGGTCAGGTGGTGGTCGATGCGCCGGTCGCGGGCAAGACCGGCACCACCAATCAGGCCAAGGACGTCTGGTTCATCGGCTTTACCCCAAACATTGTCGCGGGATGCTATATGGGCATGGATCTGCCCCGTCCGCTGGGGCGCGGATCGTATGGCGGATCGATGTGCGGACCGGTATTCAGCAAGTTCATGAACGCGGCGGTCAAGAAATACGGTGCCGGGCGATTCAAGGTGCCGGACGGCTCGGTTTTCGTCAAGATCGACCGCTATTCCGGCGAACGACTGCCCGACGATTCCAGCGGCAAGAACGTGGTCGCGGAACTGTTTCGCGTCGGTGAGGAACCGATGTTCGGCGCGCTGAGCGTGGTGGACGGTGGATTTGCCATGGGCTCGAACCTGCCGCTGTTTGAAGAGGACGAGGCGGACGTGCCCGAGGAAACCGGGCTCGAAGTAACCACCCAGCTTGGCATCCGCAAGAAAATCCCCAAACGCGCGACGTTCGGCTCGCTGTCCTCGGGCGGGCTTTACTGAGCGGGGCACATCGCGGGGGGCCGGAAGGCCGTGCCGCTTCATCGGGTTTTTCCGTCGCCATCGAGTTCTGCGAACCACGGTTCCCGGCTGCAGCTTGGGGGTTGCACCGAAGGCGTGTTTTCAGTTTTGCGCAGGCGTGGCGGCAAGGTCATAGACCTATCACCCCATCTGTTTTTTGGCTGGCGTGGCGGTAAGGGACCCGGATCGGGTCCGGGCCGCGACCGTGTTGTTATGGCGTTGTGGCCGGAAGGATTTCGGGAAACGATCGGGCCCCCCTTGGCTGGGTTGGCGTCGGGATTTCGGTCCGGATATCTGTAAACACCCTGTCCGGCTGTCGGCGTGAACCAGTTCGAACGCTGCGAATGAAGATCAGTTCTTGCACCGGATTCGGAAATTTCCACGGTGCCGTTTCTTAATATATCGCCGTATAAGGCATTGATCATGAACAATGATCCAGAAAACCGGATTACCGGATTACCGGAATACTAGATTACCGGTCAACCGGAATACCGGAATACCGGTTTACTGGATTACCGGATTACCGGATTACCGGTCCATCAGGTATCCGGATTACCGGTCAATTGATGCACCGGACATCCGGACGACCGGACGACGAACCTACCGGTCAACCGGTCCATCGGATATCCGGACGACCAGCCTGCCGGTCCTCCGGTGCGCCAGACATCGGGATGACCGAACCGCCGGGTTTCCATTTGCCCCCCCCGCCCTGGCTCGCCGCCCCCCGCAATCCGCCGAGCGACGCACCTGCCCGTGGCAGGGGGAATTCATCGGGCATCGCTGTATGGCCACGAAATCCGGGGAGGGGCGACGGCATCACAAAAATATTGCCCCGCGATATGCGCCGCCGCCGCCCGGATCGCACCGCCGCGACACCGGCCGCCAGAATTCTGCCGGCAATCCGGGGCGCTTCGACGCTTTACGGCTGCCGCGCGCCCGCGTAGAACCGGCGGAAATTCACAACAACGCAGGAAAGCGGAATGCGCGCGGAAATCCAGATTCTGAGTCAGGAAATCGAAAAGTCGCTCGACCTGCTGCGCCAGCGTCTTGGATGGGAGACCGCGCCGCACCGGCTGGAGGAATTCAATGCCCTGTCCGAGGACCCGGACCTTTGGAACGACCCGGCGAACGCCCAAAAACTGATGCGCGACCGACAGGCGCTGGTGGACGCGATGGAGACCTGCGAAACGCTGGCCCGGGACCTGTCGGACAATCTGGAACTGATCGAACTGGGCGAAGCCGAGGAAGATGCCGAAATCATCGCCGAGGCGGAAAACGCGATCCGGCGACTGGCACGGCGAGCCGCGAAAAAAGAGACCGAAGCCCTGCTGGACGGCGAGGCCGACAGCAACGATTCCTTCATCGAAATCAACGCCGGTGCCGGTGGTACGGAAAGCTGCGACTGGGCGTCCATGTTGGCGCGGATGTACGTTCGATGGGCCGACAAGCACGGTTACAAGGTTGAAATGATGTCAGAAAACCCAGGGGAAGAGGCCGGAATAAAATCGGTGACCTACCAGATCAAGGGCCACAATGCCTATGGCTGGCTGAAATCGGAAAGCGGCGTTCACCGGCTGGTGCGCATTTCGCCCTACGACAGCAACGCCCGCCGGCACACCTCGTTCTCCAGCGTCTGGGTCTATCCGGTCGTGGACGACAATATCGAGATCGAGGTGAACCCGGCCGATATCCGCGTCGACACCTATCGTTCGTCCGGTGCCGGCGGACAGCATGTCAACACCACCGACAGCGCGGTTCGCATCACCCATATCCCGACCAATATCGTGGTCACGTCCTCGGAAAAATCTCAGCACCAGAACCGCGCCAATTGTATGGCGGCGCTGAAATCGCGCCTGTACGAACTGGAAATCCGCAAGCGTACCGAAAGCATTCAGGAAGCCCACGACAACAAGGGCGATGCCGGCTGGGGCAACCAGATCCGCAGCTACGTTTTGCAGCCCTACCAGATGGTCAAGGATCTGCGTACCGGCGAAGAGACGTCCGACACCCAGGGCGTGCTGGACGGCGATCTCGATGCGTTCATGGCCGCGGTTCTGGCGCAGGACGTGGCCGGCAAAAGCCGCGCCGAAGCGCAGGCGGATTGAGCGACCGCAAACCGCCAGCGGATCGAAGGCTACTTTTTAACCTCCCGACAAGCGCCGTACATTTCACCCAAGAACTTCAAATGTCGCGATAATGTAATCCGCAAAGCAAGATTCCGGTGGATCGAACCGTAGAATTCGAACCCGCGGATGCTGCCGCAGGTCCCCGGTGTCGCAATTCGTTCGCCTACATATGACCGGAATTCTTGCGTCCCGTCGAAATCCATGCTCTTGTGACCGGATTAACCAGTCGAAAACATCAAGGGGGGTTCGTTTTTGGCACGGGCCGCCGCATCCAAATCCCAGACCCGCATTCAACGTGAAAAGACCGAGGTGATCCTGACCGCGGCACTGGACGTGTTTTCCGCCTATGGTTATCGCGGCTCGACGATCGACCAGATCGCGTCGCGCGCCGGGCTTTCAAAACCCAACCTGCTTTACTATTTCGACGGCAAACACGCGATCCACAAATTGCTGATCGAGCGGCTTTTGGTGACGTGGCTGACGCCGCTTGAACATTTGGGCGAAGAGGGCGATCCGCTGGAGGAAATCATCGGATACGTGGTGCGCAAGCTGGAAATGGCCCGCGATTTTCCCCGCGAAAGCCGCCTGTTCGCCAATGAAATCCTGCAAGGTGCCCCCAATATCACCGAACAGATTTCCGGGCCGCTGAAAGACCTTGTCGACGCAAAGGCCAACGTGATCCGCAATTGGAGCCGCGCCGGGCTGATTGCCCCGGTAAACCCGTACCATCTGATTTTTTCGATCTGGTCCGCGACCCAGCACTATGCCGATTTCGACATTCAGGTCAGCCTGATCCTGGACGACAAAGTTGCCACGAATTTCGAGGATGCCTCAAAGCACCTCACCGAAATGTTTACCCGGCTTCTTCGTCCCTGAGCAGCAGTACAAGCGCCAGCGAAATCGCCGCAACACCAAGCCCGACCAGCGGAACCGGCCAGCCGTTGCCAAGCCCGGCCTCCCAAAGGATCACCCAGGCGGGTGTCAGATAGGCATAGGCCATCACCTTGGCGGACGGCAGGCGCAAGGTCGCGAATTGCAGCAGCACGAACGACGCCGCCGTGGAAAAAAACACGAGGTATCCCAGTGTGATCCAGACAATCGCGGGCAGTGCCGCCCAGTCGGTTGCAAGGATTTCCCGCCAGCCAAGCAGGGCCAGCAGCAGCGAACCGCCAACCAGGGTGCCAAAGGTGAACACGACCGCATTTTCGCCCCGGTTCAGCCGCCGGACCATGGGCGTATATACCGCATGGCTGATGCAGCCGACGAAATAAATTGCCTCACCGCGCCCGAAATCCAGCGCGGAAAACGCCGACAGATCGGCGCGAAAGATCACCCACAACGCGCCAAGTGCCGCCAACCCCAGCGCTGCCGCCATGCGCGGGGTGGTGATCTGGCGCAGCAGCAGAAATCCGAAACCTGCCGCCATCATCGGCATCAGCGTGAAAACCGCCGCAGCGGAGACCGGTTTGGCGGATTTCAGCCCTTCGAACATCAGCACGAAATAGAGCGCGAACAATCCGCCCAGCACCAGATATCGCCACGGGGCGCGAAAATGCGCACGCCTGAACCCACCACGGGCAAACGCGAAAATGGCCATGACCAACGCTGCCAGCATGAACCGCAAGGCCGTAATCGCCTCGGGCGCGATGTCGTTGGCGACGATGTGCCCCAGGCTGAACGACCCAGCCACCAACGCCGAAAATGCCAGCATCGCGGCGTGACCGTGCCGTTGATCGCGGGTCAGGTCCAGCGGGCTTTCCGGCATATTGGGAAACCGGTCGGTCAACGCGCCGCGACATGGGTCGAGGTCAGTTCGACCAGAACCTTGCCATCGTCGCCGGCAATCCGCGTTCGCACGGTTGAAACCGTGCGCCCGCGTTTGACGAACCGGGCCCGCGCGGTCAGCGTGCCCTCGGTGCGGTTTCCCATTAGTTGCGCATTCAGATTTATGGCCAGCGGAAATCCGGCGGCGCCCTGTTTCACGTCCCGCTCGCCAAAGACCAGTCGCGTCGCCGCGACGTCGGCGAACCAGATCAGCGCACCGGCATGCACGGTGCCGAAGGGGTTGAGCATGCCGGGCACGATTTTCATTACACCCGTGACGCCATCGCCATCGGATTGAATGGTGAATGCCAGATTGCCCGCATATTTTTCCGCCATTTGTCGCCTCCGGTTGCGTCCACCCAGCAAGACCATTGATCCGGCGACGGCGCAAGCCGGGCAATGCGGTTCTTCATTGTTCCGAAAATACTCCCGGGGGGTTTCAAAGGGGGCAGTCGGCCCCCTTTGCCCGGTTGGTGCTGCGCAAATGCGCGGGCCAATGCCTACTCGGCCGCCTTGGACATCGGGTTGTTCGGATGGGTCTGCCAGTTGGCGTATTCGCGCACCTCTTGTCCGGTGCGCGGGTCGACCGCGCCCAGCGGCATTTGCTCCATCGTGATACAGCCCTCGACCGGGCAGACATTCACGCACAGGTTGCAGGCCACGCATTCTGCATCGTTGACCTCGAAACCGCGGACGCCATCGATGGTGTCGAAAATCGCCTGATGCGATGTGTCCTCGCAAACCGCGAAACAACGCCCGCATTTGATGCACGCATCCTGATCTATCCTGGCCTTGGTGACGTAGTTGAGGTTCAGATCCTGCCAGTTGCGGCAGTTCGGCACCGCACGTCCGACAACCGAGGCGACGCTTTCGTGGCCCTTCTCGTCCATCCACTGGCCAAGACCCGAGATCATTTCCTGCACGATGTGAAACCCATAGGTCATCGCCGCCGTGCAGACCTGCACATTGCCCGCCCCCAGCGCCAGAAACTCCGCCGCGTCGCGCCATGTCGTAACTCCGCCGATGCCCGAGACCGGCAGGTTCGCCGTTGCCGGGTCGCGCGCAATCTCGCTGACCATGGAAAGCGCGATCGGTTTCACGGCAGGGCCGCAATAGCCGCCATGCGCGCCCTTGCCGTCGATCGTCGGTTCGGGCGCGAACAGGTCGAGGTCGACCGAAGTGATCGAATTGATCGTGTTGATCAGGCTGACCGCATCGGCCCCCCCCGCCAGCGCCGCGTTGGCGGGTTTG
>CAZRLO010000030.1:0-26726 GCA_964600965.1 uncultured Rhodobacter sp. | reverse complement strand
CTGTGGTGCTGTGGTGCTGTGGTGCTGTGGTGCTGTGGTGCTGTGGTGCTGTGGAACATTCACGCTGTCGGCAATTTGATCAACCGCTAATCCGGTCCACCAATCACTCGGTAGTCCAATCCATCGGTCAACCAGTAAACCAGTGAACCAATCCATCGGTCAACCAGTAAACCAATAAACCAGTGAACCAGTGAACCAGTGAACCAGTGAACCAGTATGCCAGAAGACCGGTGCACCGATAGACCGGAAAATCAGTCGACCAGTCGACCGATCCACCGGTCATCCGGTCATCCGGTAAACCGGTTTTCCGGATAAGATCCGAGTCATGTCTTTGTTTTTGCGATGCTAACTTTATTTCATGTTTTGGCTAAATAATCGGTTCGCGCGGCAATCGTCGCCGGTCGCTGGTCGCAACCAGACCGGAATCGGCGGTAGAATTATTGAGCAAAATTGTCGCGCTTCCGCCAGCACCGGCGCGCGGCCAAGGTGTCCGGTTTACCGCCCGGTAGCCTTGGTCAACGCCTGATCAAGATCGCCGATCAGGTCGTCGGCATCCTCGATTCCGATCGACAATCGTACCACATTCGGGGCCGCCCCGGCCGCGACCTGCTGTTCCGTCGTCAACTGCCGGTGCGTGGTCGAGGCCGCATGGATCACCAACGAACGCGCATCGCCCAGATTTGCGACATGGCTGAATATTTCCAGACCGTTCACAAGTTTGACGCAGGCGTCGTACCCGCCTTTGACGGCAAAGGTGAAAAGCGCCCCGGCCCCCTTTGGGCAAATCCGGGCAATCTTGTCATACGACGCCGAAGATTTCAGACCCGCGTAAGTCACGTAATCTACCCGAGGATCGCCTTCCAGCCACGCGGCGATCTTCTCGGCGTTTTCAACATGCCGCGCCATTCGCAAACTCAGCGTCTCAATGCCCATCAGGGTGTAATGCGCCGCCTGCGGATTCATTGTCATGCCCAGATCGCGCAGACCAATGGCGATCGAATGAAACGTATAGGCCAGATTGCCGAAGGTTTCGTGGAACTTGAGCCCGTGATAGGCGGGTTCGGGCGCGCTAAGCGACGGGAACTTTCCGCTGGCCGACCAGTCGAATTCACCGCTGTCCACCACCACGCCGCCAGTGACCGTGCCGTTGCCGGTCAGATATTTGGTGGCCGAATGCACCACCAGTGTCGCGCCATGTTCGATCGGACGGCACAGGTACGGGGTCGCGGACGTATTGTCGACAATCAACGGCACACCCGCGCCATCCGCGATTTTGGCGATGGCGTCGAGGTCGGTGATATAGCCACCCGGATTGGCGATACTTTCGCAGAATATCGCGCGGGTATTGTCGTCGCACGCCGCACGTACGGCGGCAAGGTCGTCGAAATCGATGAATTTTGCGGTCCAGCCAAAACGCTTGATCGTCTGGCTGAACTGGGTGACGGAACCGCCATAAAGCCGCGTCGACACCACAACGTTCAGCCCGGGGCCCATCAGCGGAAACAGCGCCATGATCTGCGCCGCGTGCCCCGAAGAACAGCCGACCGCACCGACTCCGCCTTCCAGCGTCGCCACGCGCTCTTGCAGAACGGCGACCGTCGGGTTGGTCAGGCGGGAATAGATGTAGCCGACTTCCTGAAGGTTGAACAGCGCCGCCGCGTGGTCCGCGTCGCGGAAAACATAAGCCGTTGTCTGATAGATCGGCGTCTGCCGCGCGCCGGTCGCCGGATCGGGCCGCGCGCCAGCGTGAATTTGCAACGTGTCAAAACCATAAGTGGGGCCGTCGGTCATTTCGTTTCTTTCCTGAGTGTTGCGGGTCGCGGGCGAAGCTAGGGGATTGCCGAACCTGTGGCAAATGCTTTCGGTCCGGAACTTGCGCGAACGGCATCCCGGATACCCTGCCGCCAAATCCGAACGAAACCGGCTGACCGCACAAGAATTTCAGGGAAAATATTCGGTGTTTTGAGAGCATCCGCTGTTTTACGAAAACCCCTGTCAGAGTTTGGACGAGATGATCCCGGTATTGAACCCCGCCATCCTCAGCTCGCCAAACAACCGCTGGTTCTCGATCTTCGGACAATGGTTCTGGACCACCTGCAATCCGCTTGCCCGGGCCAGCGCGGCGGCTTCGTCGTTGATGACGCCCACCTGCATCCAGATCGTCCTGAGACCGCTCAGATGGGCGATTGCCTGTTCCACGATCGGGACCACGAATTCGGAGCGGCGAAATATGTCGACGACATCAATCGGAATATCGGTGGGAATCGCCGCCAGGTCGGGGCGGATTTCCTCGCCAAACAGGGTTTCGCCGGCATGGACCGGATTGACCGGGATCACGCGATAGCCTTTCAGCGTCAGATAGCGGGCCACGAAATAGGACGGCCGGATCGGGTTCATCGAAACGCCCACGCAGGCGAAGGTTTTGCTTTCCTTCAGGATCTTGCGCAGCAGGTCGTCGGGCGGGCGTTGGCTCATCCGGGCGATTTACCCGCCCACGGGCGTCGGCGCCACAAAAAAGCGCCCGCAGCGGGGGTGCCGGCGGGCGCAAGTGCGGAACGAGGGACAGTGATGGGAAACGCGCTGTTCCGATGATGCGTCTCCGTTCATCACCTAAGTGTCGCCCGATTCGATTAAAGGGCGGGTAAAATTAACGTGATCATCGCTTTTTCGTGATATGCGGCGCGTGTCACACACCTGAACGCCCCCCGAAACGAAGGCGGCCCGGCGAACCGGGCCGCAATCCTGTCAAAAAACCCCGGTTCACCGGTAGCTTTCGATCCCCTTTTTGTCACCTTCGGGACGAGCGATTGCCTTGATCATCTCGTCCAGGGTCGCGGTGCCGATCCGCTTGCCGTTTTCCGTAACGACGGCGAGTTCCTCGTGAGCGCTGCTGAGAATTTGCAAGGCGCCCTCAATTCGCGTGTCGTGGGGAATCTCGCGCCCTTCACCTTTGCGCTTGGCATCTGCAACCGTCCCGACCTCCAGCACCCGCGCCCGGTTGATGTCCTGAATGAAGTCCCGGACATAATCGTCGGCCGGGTTCAGAACGATTTCCTGCGGCGAGCCCTGTTGCACCACCAGGCCATCGCGCAAGATCGCAATGTCATCCCCGATACGCAGCGCTTCATCCAGATCGTGGGTGATGAAGATGATGGTCTTGTGCAGTTCCTCCTGCAAATCCAGCAGAACGTCCTGCATGTCCATCCGGATCAACGGGTCCAGCGCCGAAAACGCCTCGTCCATCAACAGGATTTCGGCATCGGTCGCCAAAGCACGCGCCAGCCCGACGCGCTGTTGCATGCCACCCGAAAGCTGCGCCGGGTAATGATCCTCGAACCCGGTCAGGCCGACGCGGTCCAGCCATTTCTGGGCCCGCGGACGCGCCTCATTGGCCGAGATTCCCTGGATTTTCAGCCCGTACATGCCGTTTTCCATGATGGTCCGGTGCGGCATCAGCGCGAATTTCTGGAACACCATCGACGCCCCGAAACGGCGGAACTGCTGCAACTCGGTGTCGGACATCGAAAGAACGTCCTTGCCGTCCACGATCATTTCGCCTGCCGTCGGTTCGATCAGGCGGTTGATGTGTCGGATCAGGGTCGACTTGCCGGAACCCGACAAGCCCATGATGACCTGAACCCGGCGCTGCGGGACGTTGATGTTGACGTCGCTCAACCCCAGCACATGGCCATGTTTTTCCAACAATTCGGGCTTGCCGACGCCGTTGATGACCTTTTCGACCTGCGCCTTCGGGTTGGGGCCGAAAATCTTGTACAGGTTGCGGATTTCTACTTTGTAATCAGACACCGTGGCCCCCTTCCCGGTGCTTTTGCAACCGTTTGCCGTAAGCTTGCGAAACGCGGTCGAACACGATCGCGATGCTCACGATGGCCAGCCCGTTGAAGACGCCCAGCGCCAGATACTGGTTGGAAATCGCCCGTAACACCGGCGTACCCAGCCCGGAACCGCCAATCATGGCGGCAATCACCACCATGCCCAGCGCCATCATGATGGTCTGGTTCACGCCGGCGAATATGTTCGGTAGCGCAAGCGGCATCTGCACCTGTAGTAATCGTTCGCGGCTGCTGGAACCGAAGGCGTCCGCGGCCTCCAACACTTCCTTGTCCACAAGCCGGATGCCCAGATTGGTCAGGCGCACGATCGGTGGAATGGCATAGACCAGAACCGCCAGCAGCGCCGGGGCCTTGCCGATGCCCAGCAGCATCACGACGGGGATCAGGTACACGAAGGCGGGGATAGTCTGCATCAAATCCAGCACGGGGACGATCATCGCCTGAACCCGGTCGGATCGAGACATCCAGATGCCGATGGGAATGCCGATGACGATGCACAGGATCGTCGCGACCGAAACCATGGCCAACGTCGTCATCGTGTCTTCCCACATGTCAAACCAGCCGATCAGCAGCAGCGCGGCCATGGTACCGACTGCCAGCTTCCAACTGCGCGAACCAAGATAGGCCAGTCCGCCGGCGGCAAGCATGAATAATGGCCAGGGTGTTGCCAGGAACAAATCTTCGAGCCACAGCAAAAACCATTTCAACGGATCAAAGATGGATTCGATCCATTCGCCGTTGGCGCGGGTGAAATCGCGGAAGGTTCCGTCGATCGCTTTCTTGACATCCCGCAAATCCTGCCGGCCCATCACCGGCGGATGAATCAACGAGAGCTTGTCCCAGTCGATAATACTGTTTTCGGCCATTTACTTTCCCCCTGGCATTTCAAAAAAATGAGCCCGCCGATGGAATCCATCGGCGGGCCCGGATCGCTTCAGATCACAGTGCCGCTTCGATTTTCGCGGCTGCGTCTTCGCTTACCCAAGTTTTCCACAGATCGCCGTGCAGACGCAGGAACTCGACGGCGGCATCAGCACCACCGGCCTGCTCGTCGGCCATGTAGACCAGCATGGCGTTCATGATCGGACCCGGGAAGATCCGTTTTTTGAGATAGTCGACTGCAACGCCGCCGGATTTCGCGAAGTCATCCGTGATCACGGTGTGCACTTCGGATTTGGTCCAGGACGTGGGCTGAGGATCAGCACATTCCTGTTCCGGCTTCACGATGCAACCGTCCCAGTTTTCGGCACCGGCAAACGGTACACCGAAATCAACCAGTTGCATGCCGTATTTGCCGATCAGAGCCGTCGGGGCCCAATAGTAGCCCAGCCAGTTTTCGCCCCGTTCGGCCGCTTTGGCCATCGAGCCGTCAAGACCGGCGGCCGAACCCGGATCAACCAGTTTCCAGCCCTTGGCTTCCATGTCGAACGCACGGAACAGGTTGGCGTTGGCCAATTGGCAACCCCAGCCCGCCGGGCAGCCGATGAAGGCACCCTTGGAGGGGTCTTCGCTGTCCGGGAACATTTCCGGGTGATCCAGAATCTTGAGGACCGTGTCGAGATCGGGATGCGCTTCTTTGAACGCGGGCGTTACCCACCAGCCTTCGCCAAGTTCGGTGATCGGACCGGCAACCGCACTGTGCAGGCGGCCTTCGTCGAACGCCTTGAACAGCGGTTCACGCACGGCGTTGATCCAAAGTTCACCCGCGACCTGCGGCTGACCTTTTTCGTTCATCGACGCGAATGTCGTCGTCGTGGCGCCCGGCACCAGTTCGACACTACAGCCGTAACCGTTTTCCAGAATGAAAGCATCCACGTTGGCCATCAGCTCACCCGAGGCCCAGTTCCATTCCGCCATTTGGACGTCGCCACATTCTGCAAACGCTGCAGACGAGGCGACTGCGCCAGCTAGGACCGCGGCGCTGAAAAGTTTCATTTGCATTGATATCTCCCTGATTATGCGTCCGCCAGAGTACGATGGAGCGGATCGCGACGTCACCAATATACGACAGAAACTATCCGGAATGCGACAAAAAAAAATGTGAACCGTGGTCGCCGCCATGGCCATTGGGCGTACGCTGTCGTCTGCAGCCAAACATTGCGCACGCGCCCGAAACGCTCGGTTCCGATGGATACGCGAACGTCCGGTGCGGCCCCCGGAACGATGCGCAATCCGGCGACAGGGCCGCTTGATACGGTGAAGCCGATCACCGTGTTCCTTTCGGCGCGCTCAAGCCGCCGGCACGATCCGAGGCCCAGCCGCCCCCGGCAACGGCAAAGATTTGTCCGTCGTGCGCTTGGGGATCACGGCACCTGAACGCCGCGGCGAAACCGGGTAGCGACTATCCGCAGGTTGGTGTCAGCAACTGTAATACATCTGAAATTCAACGGGGTGCGGGGTGTGCTCGAACGCGAAAACCTCTTCCCATTTCAGGGCCATGTAGCCTTCGATCTGGCTCTTGGTGAAGACGTCGCCGGCCAGAAGGAAGTCGTGGTCGGCCTCAAGGGTCTCCAGCGCTTCGCGCAAGGACGCGCAAACGGTCGGGATGTCAGCCAGTTCCTCGGGCGGTAGGTCATAAAGATCCTTGTCGCTGGCCTCGCCTGGGTCGATTTTGTTCTGGATGCCGTCAAGGCCGGCCATCAGAAGGGCCGAGAAGCAAAGATAGGGGTTTGCGGCGGGGTCCGGGAACCGTGCTTCGACGCGTTTCGCCTTGGGGCTTTCCGCCCACGGAATACGAACGCAGCCCGAGCGGTTCCGGGCGGAATAGGCGCGCAGCACCGGCGCTTCAAAGCCCGGAATCAGGCGTTTGTAGCTGTTGGTTGCCGGGTTCGTGAAGGCGTTCAGCGCCTTGGCGTGTTTCAGAACGCCACCGATGAACCACAGGGCTTCCTGGCTGAGGTCGGCATATTTATCTCCTGCAAACAACGGCTTGCCGTCTTTCCAGATCGACATGTTGACATGCATCCCCGTGCCGTTGTCCCCCGCAATGGGTTTGGGCATGAAGGTTGCGGTCTTGCCGTAGGCGTGGGCGACATTGTGGATGATGTATTTGTATTTCTGCAACTCGTCGGCCTGTGTGGTCAGGCTGTCAAAGATCAGGCCAAGTTCGTGCTGGCACGAGGCAACCTCGTGGTGGTGTTTGTCGACCTTCATGCCAATCGACTTCATGGTCGAGAGCATTTCACTGCGCAAATCTTGCGACGCGTCCGTGGGGTTCACCGGGAAATAGCCGCCCTTGACGCCGGGGCGATGCCCCATATTGCCCATCTCGTATTCCGCATCGGTGTTCCAGGAGGCGTCGATGGCGTCAACTTCGTAGCTGACCTTGTTGATCGAGTTGGAAAAGCGCACATCGTCAAAGAGGAAAAACTCGGCCTCCGGCCCGAAATACGCCGTGTCGCCGATGCCCGAGGATCTAAGGTAAGCTTCGGCTTTTTCGGCGGTGCCGCGCGGGTCGCGGTCGTAATGCTCACCCGTGTCGGGTTCGTGGACCGAGCAATGCAGGCACAGCGTCTTTTCGGCGTAAAACGGGTCGACATAGGCGCTGTCGCAGTCGGGCATCAGTTTCATGTCGGACTGATCGATCGATTTCCAACCAGCAATCGAGGAGCCGTCAAACATAAAGCCCTCCTCCAGAAAATCCTCGTCAACCTGATCGGCGATGACGGTGACATGCTGAAGTTTGCCGCGTGGGTCAGTGAAGCGGATGTCGACGTAAGCGATATCCTCGTCAGCGATTGTCTTCAGAACGGTTTTGATATCGCTCATGGGGTGTTCCTTTGGTGAGTTGGTGTTCGGTTAAAGCGCGTCTTCGCCGGATTCCCCGGTGCGAATGCGAATGGCTTGTTCAACGGGGCTGACGAATATCTTGCCGTCGCCGATTTTTTCCGTCTTGGCGGCGTTGACAATCGCCTCGATGGCGCCGTCGACCTGATCGTCGGCCAAAACGACCTCGATCTTGACCTTGGGCAGGAAGTCAACGACGTATTCAGCGCCGCGGTAAAGCTCGGTATGACCTTTCTGGCGGCCGAACCCTTTGACCTCGATCACGCTGAGGCCCTGAATGCCAACGTCCTGAAGGGCCTCTTTCACTTCGTCGAGCTTGAAAGGTTTGATGATCGCTTCGATCTTTTTCATGACGTGGACTCCCCTACGGATGCAATATTCGAGGGCGTCAAAGCACTTTCATTGCCGGGGCGCAATTGGTTAGGCTGACAAGGCGCTGGGCGGCAGGACCAACCACGGGCTTCTGCCTGTTTTTTGAGCACGTTGCCTGTTTTCTGATCAAAGTGAGAAGCCATGACCGAACTGCTGACCGCCACCGAGATGAAGGCCCTCGAACAGGCGGCGATCGATCGTGGCGAGGTGACAGGGCTGGCGCTGATGGAAAGGGCCGGTGCGGGCGTGGTGGCGGCGATGTTCGAGGAATGGCCGGAACTGGCACAGGGCGACCGCCATGCGGTGGTGCTGTGCGGGCCGGGGAACAATGGCGGCGACGGGTTCGTCGTGGCGCGGTTGCTGAAGGAACGCGGCTGGGCGGTGGAGGTTTTTTTGTACGGCGATGCGGAACGGCTGCCGCCGGATGCGCACGCGAATTATGAGCGTTGGCGGGCGATGGGGGAAGTCGGGGAGCTGACAGACCAAGCATTTGACGGCTGGCCGGACGAACATTCAGGCGTTGATATTATGGTCGATGCCCTGTTTGGGATAGGATTGAACCGCCCGTTCCTTGGGTTCGGCCATCTATCAATGACACTGAACACCCGTAGCGCGCTCGGGCGCAGACACGAATATCGCCCCAAAGTTATCGCGGTAGATATGCCAAGCGGAATGTGCGCGGACTCCGGCAAGTGGCTGGGGGATGATCAATCCTTGGATTTCGCTGGCACGGCGCACCTGACCGTTTCCTTTCATGCCCGCAAGATTGGCCATGTCCTGGCCGACGGACCCGATAGCTGCGGCAGGGTCGTCATAAAGGACATCGGTCTGTGAAGCCCCATTCCCGGTCGCATTCAGCGTCTTGTCCGCGCACCAAAATGCGCGCGGGTCAAAGGACGGGTTGATTTTCGCCTTTGATTGGAAATATTGATCAAACAGTTGTTTGGAAACCATTTTTGGGCGAATTGGCGGTTTTGCCTTTCCCCGGATTGGCGCGGTGGATTCAATTGCCCAAGGTCGTCAGGATCTATTCTCTTTCGCCGGCAACGATTCATGCACTGCGCAAGGACCGCCGCGCTCACAAATTCACCCACGGCCACGCATGGATCCTTGCCGGTGCTTCGGGCCAAGGCGGGGCGGCACGTCTGGCGGCGCGGGGGGCCTTGCGGATCGGTGCCGGGCTGGTGACGGTCGCCTGCCCGGAAGGTTCGCTGGCCGAAAATGCCGCCCGGCTTGACGCGATCATGGTCCGGGCGCTGGAGGATGCGGCGGCGCTGGGCCAGTGGCTGCGGGATGACCGAATCAATGCGCTGTGCCTTGGGCCGGGACTTGGGGCCGCTCGGGCGCAGGAGCTGGTTCCCGTCGCGCTGAAATCGCAAAGGGCGTGTGTGCTGGACGCGGATGGCTTGAGTATTTTGGGCCAAAAAGAAGCAGGCCTGATGGCCATGCTTCACAAAGACGTGGTTCTGACCCCGCATGCGGGCGAATTCCGGCGGGTTTTCCCCGATATCGCCGACAAGCTTGACGCGCCTTCTGTCCGGGGGCCGGCCTATTCCAAGGTCGACGCCACGCGCGAGGCGGCGGCGCGGGCGGGTTGCGTAGTGCTGCTCAAGGGGCCGGACACGGTGATTGCCGCGCCGGACGGGCGTTGTTCGATCAATGCCGCGCATGAAAATCGGGCAGCGCCATGGTTGGCGACCGCCGGGTCGGGCGATGTGCTGGCGGGATTCATCACCGGATTGCTGGCGCGCGGCTTTGCACCGATGGCGGCGGCGGAAACCGCAGCCTGGCTGCATGTGGAATGCGCGTTGAATTTCGGGCCGGGACTAATAGCAGAAGACCTGCCAGGGGAATTGCCGAAAGTGTTTCGGTCGATGGGTATTTGACGCGGGCAGACCGGGTTTCAATAGACCCGCGTTCAAGCCCTGGGCGACCTGAATTGCGAAATGCAGTTCGCGTCGTTTTCCCCTCGCGCCGTCAAAAATCCTCTGCTAGAACGGCGCGGATTTTGGGCGGTCCCGCGCGGCGGCCCCGGTTTTTCGCGGGCGTGGTGAAATTGGCAGACACGCTAGATTTAGGTTCTAGTGCCGCAAGGCGTGGGGGTTCAAGTCCCTCCGCCCGCACCAGAAAAGAGGAACGAACGACATGCAGGTCACCGAGACCCTGAAAGAAGGCCTGAAACGGGCCTATTCCATCACCGTCACCGCCGCCGAGCTTGAAGCCAAGGTCGATGCAAAACTCGCCGAGGCCCAGCCAACCTATGCGATGAAGGGCTTTCGCAAGGGCAAGGTGCCCATGGCGATGATGAAGAAACAATTCGGCGATCAGGTGATGGGCGATGCGATGCAGGAAAGCGTCGACGAGGCCATGCGGAACCACTTTGAAACCAGCGGCGACCGGCCCGCGGGCCAGCCCGAAATCCAGATGACCAATCAGGATTGGAAAGCGGGCGACGATGTTGAGCTTGCGATGAACTACGAGGCGCTGCCCGACGTGCCCGAGGTCGATTTCAAGACGATCAGTCTGGAACGACTGGTCGCGAAAGTCGAAGACCAGGACGTGGACGACGCGTTGAAAAACCTTTCCGAAGCCGCGAACAATTTCGAGGATCGCAAGAAGGGCGCCAAGGCCAAAGACGGCGATCAGGTGGTCATCAATTTCCTGGGCCGGGTCGACGGCGAGGCGTTTGAAGGCGGCGCAGCCGAAGATTATCCGCTGGTTCTGGGATCGAATTCGTTCATCCCCGGATTCGAGGAACAACTGGTCGGCACCAAGGCCGGCGATGAAAAAGAAGTGAAGGTGGCCTTTCCGGCGGAATATGGGGCGGAAAATCTTGCCGGCAAGGACGCAGTGTTTGAATGCACGGTGACGGCGGTCAAGGCACCTGCCGCGGCGACGATCGACGACGAACTGGCCAAGCAATTCGGGGCCGAGGATCTGGGCGCGCTCAAAGCCCAGGTCAACGAACGGCTGAGCGCCGAATATTCCGGCGCGGCGCGGCAGGTTCTGAAACGCAAGCTGATGGATGCGCTTGCCGGCGCGGTCACGTTCGAACTGCCGCCCAGCATGGTCGCCGCCGAGGCGGGTCAGATCGCGCACCAGCTATGGCACGAGGAAAATCCCGACGTCGAAGGCCACGACCATCCCGACGTTGAAACCACCGACGAACATACCGAACTTGCGGTTCGGCGGGTGCGCCTGGGGTTGTTCCTGTCCGAACTGGGCATTCGCAACAAGATCGATGTGTCCGAAAGCGACATGCAGCAGGAAATGATGCGCCAGGCCCAGCAATATCCGGGGCAGGAACAGCAGTTCTATGAATTCATGCAGAAAAACGAGCAGGCGCTGCAACAGATTCGCGCCCCCCTGTTCGAGGACAAGGTGGTCGATTACATTCTTGAACTGGCCGATGTGTCGGACAGGGATGTCAGCAAGGAAGACCTGCAAAAAGCGGTCGAGGCGCTGGGCGAGGATTGAGCCGCGCCACGCCGCGTCGCGCGATCACCAGAACGAAAAAGGGCCCCGGTCACCGACCGGGGCCCTTTTTGTTGAATATATCTGCCGTCAGTGTGCGTATGCGGAGTCGACGTAGCCACCGTGACGAATGGTTTCAGGCAGTCCCCACCATGCGTAATTCGCGTCCCGGTCCTGAATTGTGCCACTGCCGGGCGACCAGCGCATGCCAATCCGCACTTCGGCTTCTCTCACCGGGCTCGCGCTGTGGGAAAAGTCGTGGTCGTTCATCATCGAACCATTCGCGAAAATCGACCATCCGGAACTGCCGGAAAGCTGCTGTTCGTAATAGATCGACGCCATCGCCACCGCGATGGGATCACCGTTGTCACCCGCGTTGTTGTGGGCGGTAAAACCGGTGACATCAAATCCGACGACGCGCGACGGATTGAGATAGAACCGTGCCCCGGCACGAAGGATACCGGCGTTGATCGGTTCGCCATGATCATCGGCACCATAGATATGATTTGAAATCCCGGCTTGCAGGAAAAATGTGCCATTTCCATTGCTGCGCGATCCCTCGAGCCCCAACATCCACCGCGCACCGGCACCTGCATTAAGCTGGTGGCCGATCTGAAATGCCGCGAACCCGCCCATCTTCATCGAGCTGATGACGCCCGGCGAAAGGTGAAGACCAAGCTGACCAAATGCCCGGGTGCCATCGTAGTTGATTGGGCCGGTGGTTTCGCCAACAACGTCAATCTGACCGCGCCAACTGCCAACGTCGCGCGCGTGGCTGAAGTTAAGGCCCAGCACACCGGCCGCATCGAAGTTGGTACCCCCGAATTCGACCGTCATACCACCGATATAACCGCCCAACACGGTAACGGATTGCGCCAGCGCCGGCGCCGAAAATGTGAGCGTTGCAGCCAACGCCGTCGCGAGCATTTTTGTAGTCTGAAGCGTTTTCATCGGAATCCCCATTTCGAAAGTGGTTCAAACCTGCCACGGAAGGCCGGCATTATGCAATGTGCATTTGAAACAATGGGGCACACGCGCGAAATTCGCAAAAGCTGTGTGTCGGAAATGCAAAATTTTCACCGCGTCGCCGCCGCTTTTGTTGCGAACGCGTGGATAATACCGCAAGGCGAAGCGTTACCGTGCATAAAGAAGCGTTACCGTGTATAAATTTGTCACGCGTGACGCGTCGCACGGGCCGCGCTCCGTGCCCCTGTTTCCGGGGAAAACGCGCTCGGCCCGGCGAAACGCCTGGGCGCGCGAAACCCTCTTTGCCGGTCCTGCGTTTGCCGGTGGCGAACCTGCGGTCGTCAGGCGCGGCAAATCGGGCCCGCCGCCTCTTGCACCGCTTCGTGCGCGTCACTAAGACTCTGTTCAGCACCCTTCGGCTAAGAAGGGCGAGCGGAGCGAAAAGGCAGGCCGGATGCGAGACCCTTACGAAACGTACATGAACACGCTTGTGCCGATGGTGGTCGAACAGACCAGCCGCGGCGAACGCGCTTACGACATCTTTTCACGCCTCTTGAAGGAACGGATCATTTTCGTATCCGGCCCGGTGCATGACGGCATGTCGACCTTGATCGTGGCGCAGCTTCTGTTTCTTGAGGCAGAGAACCCGACCAAGGAAATATCCATGTATATCAACAGCCCGGGCGGTGTGGTGACTTCGGGATTGTCGATTTACGACACGATGGAATATATCCGGCCCAAGGTCTCGACGCTTTGTATCGGACAGGCGGCCAGCATGGGTTCGTTGCTACTGGCGGCGGGCGACAAGGGCATGCGGTTCACCCTGCCCAACAGCCGGATCATGGTGCACCAGCCCTCGGGCGGGTTTCAGGGGCAGGCCAGCGACATCGCGCTGCATGCACGCGAGATTCTGGAACTCAAGGACCGGCTGAACAAGATCTACGTCAAACACACCGGGCAGGCGCTGAAAAAGGTCGAAAGTGCGCTGGACCGCGACAATTTCATGACCGCCGAAGACGCCCGCGACTGGGGCCTGATCGACGAGATCGTGAATCACCGCGCCGCCGCTTCCGAAGAAGAATGACCGGTGCGGCAATTCCGCATCCGTTGACGGCCAAGCCCGCAGAATGTGGAAAAGAATTGTCAGTTTCCACGTTCTGCCATAGGTTTGGGCGAAGCAGTTCAAAAAGGGGTCGTTAAGGCCCGGTTCGGAATTGAGTAAGGGTAAGGTTTCAAATGGCGAATTCCAGCGGTGGCGACAGCAAGAACACCCTCTATTGTTCGTTCTGCGGCAAGTCGCAGCACGAGGTCAGAAAGCTGATTGCGGGCCCGACCGTGTTCATCTGCGATGAATGCGTCGAATTGTGCATGGACATCATTCGCGAGGAAACCAAATCCTCGATGGTGAAGTCCGCCGACGGCGTGCCCACGCCCAAGGAAATCTGCGGTGTTCTGGACGATTACGTGATCGGCCAGACCATGGCGAAGCGGGTTCTGTCTGTGGCGGTACACAACCACTACAAACGCCTGAACCACGCCGCAAAAACGTCCGAGATCGAACTGGCGAAATCCAACATCCTGCTGATCGGCCCGACGGGCTGTGGCAAGACGCTGCTGGCCCAGACCCTGGCACGCATTCTGGATGTGCCGTTCACCATGGCCGACGCCACCACCCTGACCGAGGCTGGCTATGTCGGGGAGGATGTCGAGAATATCATTCTGAAGCTTCTTCAGGCCAGCGAATACAACGTCGAACGCGCCCAGCGCGGCATCGTCTATATCGACGAGGTCGACAAGATCACCCGCAAGTCCGACAATCCGTCGATCACGCGCGATGTGTCGGGCGAAGGCGTGCAGCAGGCGCTGTTGAAAATCATGGAAGGTACCGTTGCCAGCGTACCCCCGCAGGGCGGGCGCAAGCATCCGCAGCAGGAATTTTTGCAAGTCGACACCACGAACATCCTGTTCATCTGCGGCGGGGCTTTTTCCGGCCTTGAAAAAATCATCAGCCAGCGCGGGCGCGGTTCGGCCATCGGCTTTGGCGCCGATGTGAAGGACGAAGAAGCCCGCACCGTGGGCGAAATGTTCACCGAATTGGAGCCCGAGGATCTGCTGAAATTCGGCCTGATCCCCGAATTCGTCGGCCGGCTGCCGGTGATCGCGACGCTCACCGACCTTGATGAAGACGCGCTCGTGACCATTTTGAGCGAACCGAAAAACGCGCTGGTCAAGCAGTATCAGCGCCTGTTCGAACTGGAAGATGTCGAACTGAAATTCACCGCCGAATCGCTGAAGGCCATCGCCAAGCGCGCCATTGCCCGCAAGACCGGCGCGCGGGGTTTGCGTTCGATCATGGAGGATATCCTGCTGGACACCATGTTCGACCTGCCGGGGCTGGAAGGCGTGGAGGAGGTCGTGGTGAACGACGAGGCGGTCAACGGCGAGGTCAAACCGCTGATGATCTATTCGGACCGGCCCGAGGCCAGCGCGACCGCCAGTTGATCGCAGGTACGGTTTTTCAGGACATTTCGCACGCTTTCGGCGCCGCGGCGCGGCAGCCCCGCAGGGGCTGATGGAAATTGCCCTGCAAAGGGCCGCATTTTTCGGACTCCGCCCTGGCCCACGTGTTCGCGCAAAGATCGCTGGACCTTCGCCCCGCTTCCGGTCCATATGATCGGGAACCGTTACGAGGTCCGCCATGAAATTCATCAAACGCCTGTTCACCTGGTGGGACGGCCAGACCATCGGCACGCAGCTATTCACCTGGCGGCGCGGGCAGTTGGTGGGCAGCGATGCCGACGGCAACCGGTTTTACCAGACCCGCGACGGCGCGCGCCGCTGGGTGGTCTATGACGGCGAATGCGACGCCAGCCGGGTCTCGCCCGACTGGCATGGCTGGCTGCACCACACCTATGCCGACCACCCCGGGCAGTCGGCCCTGACGCACCAGACATGGGAAACACCGCATCAGCAAAACCTGACCGGCACCGCGCTGGCCTACGCGCCCGCCGGCTCTCTCCGGTCGGAGCGGCCCGCGGATCGATCCGATTACGAGGCATGGCAGCCGGAGTAGCAGCATGAGCGAAAACACCACCGAAACCCTGATCGGCGGGCTGGTTCTGGCGGCGGCCGCGGTTTTTCTGGTCTTCACCTTCAACACCACCAGCCAGCAGCAATCCGGCGGGCGGATGGAGCTGTTCGCAAGTTTCCGCTCGGTCGAGGGGATTTCGGTCGGTACCGATGTCCGGATGGCGGGGGTCAAGATCGGCGCAGTGACGGCCCTTGCGCTCAACCCGGCGACCTATCGGGCCGAGGCCCGGTTTTCGGTGCCGGATTCGCTGGAACTGGCCACGGATACGCAGGTGTTGATCTCGTCCGAGGGGTTGCTGGGGGGCTCGTTCGTCGAAATCGTGCCGGGTGGTGCGCCCGACAATCTGGGCGATGGCGACGAGATCGAAAACACGCAGGGCTCGATCAGCGTCATCACGCTGTTGATGAAATTCGTCGGTGGCGGCAACGAATGAGCCGGATCAGGTTTGCCTGCCTGTTTCTCTGCGCTGCGACCGGTGTCGGGGCGCAGGAAATGATCCCGGTAACGGTCGCCGACGGCGCGGTGCTGCGCGGGCTCGACACCATGAACGGTCACTTGCGGGATATCGAAATCGCAGCCGGTCAGACTTTGCAATTCGAGCGGCTGGAAATCAAGCTGGGCGAATGTCGCTATCCGACCGAAAACCCCGCCAGCGACGCATTTGCATATCTGACCATCCGCGACGTTCGCGAAGAAGAGCCGCGGTTTCAGGGCTGGATGATCGCTTCCTCGCCCGCCCTGTCGGCGATGGATCACCCGCGTTATGACGTCTGGGTGCTGCGCTGCAACATCCCCGCCGCCGAAACCGCCGACGACGGCTGAGCCGCAAAATCTCCGGTTTCCCGCAAGGCCGCCTGCAGCCGGGCATGATATTCGGCCCGACTGATTTCAACTGCACCCAGACTGGCCAGATGATCGGTCAGAAACTGCACGTCAAACAACACGAATCCCCCGGCGCGCAGGCGGTCCACAAGGTAGGCCAGCGCGATTTTCGAGGCGTCGGTCCTGCGCGAGAACATGCTTTCGCCGAAAAAGGCCCCGCCAAGCGCGACTCCGTAAACACCGCCAACCAGTTGATCGTCAACGGTAACTTCCAGCGAATGGGCGTATCCCGCCCGATGCAACGCGCCGTAAAGTTCGGCGATTTCCGGATTGATCCAGGTTTCCGCGCGATCCGCACAATTGCGTACAGTTCCGGCAAAATCCACATTGATCCGAACGCCATGGTCCGCCCGCCGGATGGCCCGCGCCAACGAGCGGGAAATATGAAACCGATCCAGCGGCATGATGCCGCGAAATTGCGGATCGACCCAGAAAACCTCGTCCGCGAAACCACCCTCGGACATCGGAAATATGCCGCGCGCATATCCGCGCAACAGCAGCTCCGGCGTGATGTCAAAGCGATCGTCGGCGGCCATTGAAATCGCTCGCAAAGCTTAGTCGGAATGCGTTTCCAGCCAGTTTTCCAACCAATGGATGTTGTAATCGCCGTTCACGATGTCGGGTTCCTCCAACAGGGCGTCGAACAAGGGCACCGTGGTGTCCACGCCGTCGATGATCAGCTCGCGCAGCGCTCTTTTTGTGCGCGCCAGTGCCAGTTTGCGGTCGGGGCCGAACACCACCAGTTTGCCGATCAGGCTGTCGTAATATGGCGGGATCGAATAGCCCTGATAGATCGCTGCATCCATCCGTACACCCAGCCCGCCGGGCGTGTGGAACGCGGTGATCCTGCCCGGACACGGGGTGAAATTCGGCAGTTTCTCGGCGCAGATCCGCACTTCGATGGCGTGGCCGATGATGCGCAGCTTGTCCTGCACCAGCGTCATGCCCATGCCGCCCGCGACCTTCAGTTGCTCGCGCACCAGATCAACCGAGAAGATCGCCTCGGTAATCGGGTGTTCGACCTGAAGGCGGGTGTTCATTTCAATGAAATAGAACTCGCCCCGCTCGTACAGAAACTCGATCGTGCCGGCACCTTCATAGTTGATCGCGGCAATCGCATCGGCGCAGCGCTTGCCGATCCTGGCGCGGGTCGCCGCGTCGATCGACGGGCCGGGCGCTTCTTCCATGACTTTCTGGTGCCGCCGCTGCAACGAGCAATCGCGTTCGCCCAGATGCACGGCACCGCCCTTGCCATCGCCGAACACCTGAATCTCGATGTGGCGCGGCAGGGTCAGATATTTCTCGATATAGACTTCGTCGTTGCCGAATGCCGCCTTGGCCTCGGACCTTGCGGAACGGAACGCCAGATCGAGATCGGCCTTGCTGCGCGCCAGTTTCATGCCGCGTCCACCACCGCCCGCGGTCGCCTTGACGATCACCGGAAACCCCAATTCGTCGGAAACGCGATGCGCTTCCTTCAGGTTGGGCACGCCACCGTCCGAGCCCGGAACACAGGGCACGCCGAGGTTCTTCATCGTTTCCTTGGCGGTAATCTTGTCGCCCATCAGATCGATATGTGCCGCCGTGGGGCCGATGAATTTGATGCCGTGATCTTCGACGATCCGAACGAAATTGGCGTTTTCCGACAGAAAGCCATAGCCCGGATGCACCGCCTCGGCCCCAGTGATTTCACATGCCGCGATGATCGAGGGGATCGAAAGATAGCTGTCCGCGCTTGACGGAGGGCCAATGCAAACGCTTTCGTCGGCCATGCGGACATGCATCGCATCGGCATCCGCCGTCGAATGGACCGCGACCGTCGACAGGCCAAGTTCCTGACAGGCGCGGATGATGCGCAGTGCGATCTCGCCGCGATTGGCGATCAGAACTTTTGAAAACATCGCCATTTCGCCCGGGCTATTCGATGATCATCAATGGCGCGCCAAATTCGACCGGCGCGCCGTTTTCGACCAGTACCCGTTTGACAACACCGGCGTGCGGTGCCGGAATCTGATTCATGGTTTTCATCGCCTCAACGATACAGACCGTCTGGCCCTCGGTGATCCTGTCACCCACTTTCACGAATTCCGGCGCATCCGGTTCGGGTTGCAGATAGGCGGTGCCCACCATGGGCGAGGTAACGGCACCGGCGTGCTGGGTCGGGTCTTCGTCGACCACCGCTGCCGCCGCGGGGGCCGCAACCGCCACGGGCGCGGGGGCGGCGGTGACCACCTGCGTTACCGGCGCGGCGCCAACCTGGCGCGCGACCCGCACGTTCAGGGTGTCATCGCTGCCGTATTCGCGCGCGACTTCGAGTTCCGTCAGATCGTTTTGTCGCAGCAATTCCGCAAGCGCCTGCACAAAGGCGACATCGGAATCGTGAGTTTTCTTGGCCATGGTTCCCCCGGGTCGGTTCCGCCCGCGCATGGCACGGGCTTGCCCTCGCGCCTTGATATACACAAATACCGGGCGAGAAAAGCGCGGACGGCCGGAATTCTTTCGGTAATTTTGACTTGGGGTTATCCGCTTTTGGCGCGGGCCTGGTCGACGAGGCTGCGCATGGTTTCCAGCGGCACATAGCCCCGCAGCATTTCGCCGCCCAAGACAAAGGTCGGCGTGCCGCTGATCTTGAGCTGTTCTGCCAATTGCCGTGTTCGGGCGATATCCACGTCAACGCCGCCGCCGGTCATCTCGGCCAGAACCGGTTCCGCATCGACGCCAAAGCGTTCCAGAATGCCGGCGATCGTCTTGGGGGTCAGATTGCCGTTGAACGTCATCAGAAAATCGCCGACCTCGCGGTATTTTTCCGGGCCCGCGCTTTGGAATGTCGCGATGGCAATTTGCGAGGAAATCGTCGATTGCTCGCCCAGAATCGGAAATTCCTTGATCACCAGGCGAATGTTGCCATCGCTTTCGACCAGTTCCTTGATTTCGCTATGGGCCTTGCGGCAGTACCCACACCGATAATCCCTGAATTCGACCAGCGTGATGTCGCCATCCGGATTGCCGCCGACCCAGGAATAACCGTCGTCGAAGATTTCGTCGGAATTGCTTGCCACCAGATCGAGGTCGCTTTGCACCTGCGCCTGCTGCTGGCGCTGTTCCAGCACGCTGATCGCCTCCATCAGGACTTCGGGATTTTCCAGCAGATAGGCGCGCACTTCCTGACGAAAGGCGGTGCGTTCTTCGGCTGGCATCTGCGTCGTGGTTGCGGTCTGCGCAACCTGTTCCTCGTCGGTGCGGAAATTCTGATAGGCCGGATAGGCCGCCAGCAGGGCAAGCGTGACGATCAGGATTACGGTCAATGCGCGCATGGTTCTGTTCCTACTTCTTCAAAACGGATTTTGCCGCCGCCAGTATGTCCTGCGATCTCAGCCAACCGATCGAGCCGCGCGGCAGCAACCCTTCGGCCCGGTGCGCGTTGGTCTGCGCATCCCGGAACCTTCCCAATAACGCATAGCGTTCGGCGGTGACAAGGCTGGCCATGCCGTTATTGCCCGATTTGGCATAGGCCACCGCCAGATCCCGCAACATCCGGGCATCGCGACCATCCATTGACCGGGCACGGCGCAAAACGTCCAGTGCGTGCTTGTCACCCGCCGTGGTCTTGAGCGTCAGCAGCGCCCGCCCGTAACCCGCCAGGATCAGAGGCTCTTTGGGGGCCAGCGCGACGGCACGTTCGTACGAACGGACCGCGCCCGTGGCCTGACGACCTTCGAGCAGGATCTGGCCCTTGAGTTCGTGATAATAGGCATCGTTCGGGCGCGCCTGCAAAAGCGCGTTCATGTACTTGACGGCCTTGGCGGCGTTCCCCTGACGGTGATATGCGATGGCGCGGGTCAGGTTCGCGGCTTCGGATTTGTCACTTTTCTTGACGTGGCGCAGCACGTAGGTCGGATTGCCCAGAAACCCCTTGAATTTGGCCACCATGCGGGCGTGCCAATATGTGAGCTCGACAGAGGTCTTGGTCTTGCGGCCCCCATATGTGGCGATCTGGCCCTTGATGGCGCGGATGCGGTCCTGACTAAGCGGGTGGGTGCGGGCATAGGCATCGCGGCGGCCCGTGGAAAGCGCCTCCTGTCCGCGAAAAATCTCCAGCACCGCCAGTGCCGCGCTCGGATCAATTCCCGCGCGTACCATATATTGCGCGCTGATCTGATCGGCGGTGGTTTCCTCGGCCCGGGTGTGGGCAAGGAATGTGTTGATGGCCGAACCGGCCGTTCCCGCCATGATCCCGCCCGCCACATCGCCCGCGCCACCAACCGAGGCGGCCAGTCCCAGCAACATCCCGATCCCGATCGCGCTTGACGCGTTGTTCCGGTTGAGCGTTCGGCGCACCAGGTGGCCGCTGGTGATATGCGCCAGTTCGTGCCCGATCACCGACTGCAACATGTCGATAGTCTTGAGGCGGGTAATCAGACCGGTATGCAGGAATATCGCACGGCCATTGACGACAAAGGCGTTCAGCGAAGGATCGTTGACCACCAGGATTTCGATCGAACTGGGATTGACCCCGGCCGCCTTGAAAAGCGGTGTGGTGATCCGGATCAGGGTTTGCTCAATTTCGGCATCCCGGATCAGCGATTGCGCCCCTGCCTGCACCGGCGCAAAAAGCGCCGACCCGATTGCGGCGGCGGCGAACATGATCCGGCGGGCGGAATTTCGGGGCCGGAGACGGGTTGCCATTGACCTTGCTGCTGACCCCTGAAACAAATGCGTTCACCGCCAAGTTTAGGAATAAATTCATGCGGATATCAAGCCGTAGCGATGTCGATCCCTTTATTGTGATGGACGTGATGCAAGCCGCCGCCGCGCGCGAGGCGGTCGGGGCCAGCATCGTTCACATGGAGGTCGGCCAGCCGGGCACCGCCGCGCCGAAACAGGCTTTGAACCGTTTGGCCGCCGCGATGAACGACAATCCACTGGGCTATACGGTGGCGCTGGGGCGGCACGATCTGCGCGAACGGATATCGCGTCTTTATCGCGACTGGTACAATCTGGACATTGCACCGGAACGCATCGTCGTGACCGCAGGGTCGTCTGCCGCGTTTCAGCTTGCCTTTGTGTTGCTGTTTGATCCGCGTTCGCGGGTGGCCATTGGCGAACCGGGTTATCCCAGCTACCGCAACATCCTCAAAGCGCTCGATCTGGTGCCGGTCGGCATTCAGACCCGACCCGAAAACCGGTTCCAGCCGGTGGGTGACGAAATCGCCGCCATTCCCGATCTTGACGGCCTTTTGGTCGCCTCGCCCGCCAATCCGACCGGGACCATGCTGGACCAGGCGGCCCTTGAATCGCTGATCGGCATATGTGCCCAGCGCGACATGGGGTTTATTTCGGACGAAATTTATCATGGCATTCAATATGATAACCGCGCCGTTTCTGCGTTGGAAATCAGCGACGACGTGGTCGTGATCAATTCCTTTTCCAAGTATTTCTCGATGACCGGCTGGCGGATCGGCTGGATGGTACTGCCCGAAAGCCATATGCGCCAGATCGAGCGACTGATGCAAAACATGTTCATCTGCGCGCCCCATGCCAGCCAGATCACCGCCCTGGCGGCGATGGACTGCGCGCCCGAACTGACGGCAAACCTGGCCGTCTATCGCGAAAACCGCGCTTTGATGATGGCGGGGCTGCCAGAGGCCGGTTTCAGCCACATCGCGCCGCCGGATGGCGGGTTTTACATCTATGCCGATGTGTCCGATCTGACCGGGGACAGCCGGGCCCTGGCGCGTGAATTGCTGGAACGCGCCAACGTGGCGGTGACGTCGGGGCTGGATTTCGACCCGGTGCGCGGCACTCGGACGCTAAGGTTTTCCTATGCGGGCTCGACCGCTGATATCGTCGAGGGATTGGACCGGCTGGAAAACTACATGCGCCACCGCTGAACCCGAGCGCATACAAAATCAACACCCAACAAAAAATCGACGAAGCGGATTGAAAAACACCGGCAAAGCCGCCACCCTGCCGGAACGTCCGTCGGAAACCGCATTATATGTATTCTTACCTGACATTCTCGATCATTCTGGCGCTGGTCGGGCTGACGCTGGTCGTCGCCGCCACAGGATCGCGGCGGAAATTCACGTTCTGGAGCGCGGTTTTCGCGGCACCCACCGGGCTGGCCGATATCTGGTTCGCACCGGCATATTGGCGACCAGACCACGTTTTCGGGCCGCATTTCTCGATCGAGGGCATGTTGTTTTCGTTTGGCAACGGCGCGATTCTGGCGTTTCTGGTCTGGCCGCTGTTCGCGAAAGCTCTGTCGCGCGGCGAACTCAGCGACAATCTGCTGCGAAATGCCTGGCGGTACACGCTGATCGTGTTGCCGGGGTTTCTGACCTTCCTGTTGCTTTGGGACCAGCTTTTCGGGCCGCTTCCGGTCATGCAGGCCAGCTTTGCGGCCTTTGTCGTTCTGGCGATCTGGCTGGCGGTGCGTGGCCGGCTGAACCCTGCCATCGGATTGGCCGGCGCGCTGTTATTTGCGATGGCGTATTGGGCGCAGACCGTGCTCTGGTCGTTGTTTGACCGCGATCTGGCGGCATTTTGGCCGGAACACTCGATCTATCTGGCGCATCCGCTGCCGTTCACCGGGTTGCCGGGCGACGAATTGATGTGGGCGGCGTTTTACGGGCTGCTATGGCCACACATCATCGCCGCCACGATCGGCGGGCCCATGATCGGTCGCCGCGCAGGATTGCGGTTTTTCGGCTGAATTCAAAGCGACTCGCGGTCGATTGCCACCAGACCCAGCCGCCGCGCCGACGCCAATGACAGTTTGTTGCTGTCCAGACCATGCTGCAACTGATAACTGCGGATGGCGTGACGCGTGCGCGGATCAAGCTCGCCCGTGATCCGACCGCGATAATGACCGCGTGCCGCCAGTGCACGTTGCAGCGAGGCGGTGAAATCGCCGACCTTCTCTGGCCCGCAGGGCACTTCAAACCAGATGTCCGCCCGTTCCTGAACGATTTTCTGCAACGTTTCCGTGCGATACGCCGCCGGTTCCAAAAGGCTGCCGTCATCACCATAGCGCGCGGCCCGGGCCAGCACCTGTTCGGTCGTGGTTTCAAAGATGGCAGGCGAGATTTCCTTGCCGTAGCACATCCCGGCCACGGCATCGGGCGGCCTTTCGATGGCGATGTCGCTGGCGGAAACATCGATGACGTCGATGACATCGGTCAACTGCATTTCCGTGCAACCCGCAAGCGCCAAAGCTGCGCAGGTCCATGCTGGGATCTTCATACTGCTCGTCTCGTTTTCCGTGAATTTACCGGGCTTTGGGCGACAGGGGAAGGAAAATCCGTGAACGTGCGGCATTTCCTGCGCCGCCCCCCCGTGCACCGGTCGGGCATCTGCCCGGATGGGCGGATGCCTTGTGGGTCATGCCTGCGGGATTGCACCGCCCCCGGCCGGTTCCAGCAGCGCATCCAGCATCGGCGAGATATCCTCGATCCGGTCCGCAACGATGTGCACCACCATCCCCTCGCGCTGCAACCGCCCGGTCACGCGCAGCAGGCGCCCGGCAATCACGGCGCGGCGAAATTTCTCATAGGTCTTTTCCCAGACCACGATGTTGGAAATGCCGGTCTCGTCCTCGAGCGTGATAAAGATCACCCCTTTTGCCGTTCCGGGCCGCTGGCGCACCAGCACCAGCCCGGCCACGGTTACCATTGCGCCTTCGCCCGGTTCGTCCAGCCGACAATGCGGCAGGGCGGCGGGCGGACGGGGCCAGTCCGGCGGGCGGGGATGGGCATTTGACATAAGAACAAAGATAGAACATCACGCCGGAATAACAAGCGTTTTACCGGCCACGCAAAAATCCCGCTGGCAACCCTCAAATCCCGCGTGTACACAAACCCGATGACCGCGATCCGGGCAACGAGGACCAACATGGCCAAGATCACTTATATCGAATTTGGCGGCGCCGAACACGTCGTCGAGGTTGCCAACGGGCTGACCGTGATGGAGGGCGCGCGCGACAACAACATCCCCGGAATCGAGGCAGATTGCGGCGGTGCCTGCGCCTGTTCGACCTGTCATGTCTATGTCGATGACGCCTGGGTCGGCAAGCTGCCGCAAAAGGACGCGATGGAAGAGGACATGCTGGATTTCGCGTGGGAACCCGACCTGGAAAAGTCGCGACTGACCTGCCAGTTGAAAGTTACCGACGATCTGGACGGACTGGTCGTGCGAATGCCGGAAAAACAGATCTGATGCGCCGCGTGGCGGGCCTTGCGCTTGCCGTTCTGCTGGCGGGTGCGCCGGTATCCGCGACGCCGCCCAACGTCATCACCAAAGCCGTCTACACCGAGCCGACGACGCGCTATGACCACGGCATCCTGGGCGACGCGGTGGAATGGGGTGCGCTGGTCCTGACGGTCGATTTTTGCGAGGGCTGCGAAGGGCGCGACATCCGCAAAGTCACCATCCGCCTGCCGCAAAACCGCGTCTTTGAAGACCTCGCGCCGCGGATCATTCCGGACGAGGACGGCCTGACCCACGTCATGGTGGTGGAAACCGACCTTGCGCTGGGCGCACGGCTGGCGATCTATGACGAAAGCGGGCTGGTGGCCGCCACCCCGTTCATCGGGCGACCGCACCGCTGGCTGGCCCCGGTCGGGGCGGCCGATCTGGACGGCGACGGGCGGGTCGAGGTGGCCTATGTCGAAAAACCCCATCTGAGCCGCGAACTGAAAGTCTGGCGGTTTGCGGGTGGTGAATTGACCTTTGTCGCAGCTCTGGGCGGCCTGACCAACCACCGGATCGGCGAGGATTTCATCTCGGGCGGCATGCGCGACTGCGGTAACGGGCCGGAGATGGTTACGGCAAACGGAGATTGGTCCACCGTGATGGCGGTGCGACTGGCAGATGGGCGGCTGGTCGCCGAGCCTCAGTCGCAGCCCGCCGATCAGAATGGATTTCAGCGGGTTCTGGCCTGTCAGCGATAGCGGCGGGCCGCGCCACAAAAAAGGCGGGGCGAGCGACCGCCGATAGATGCGCGGCGGGCTTGCGCCTTTGATCCTACGCAATCGGAATGTCATGAGCCCCGGATGCGCGGCCAATACGCGTCGCTTGATGTGGTTCGGCAATTCGGACGGGGGCTCCCCCGGCGCCTGCGGTGCTGTTCGGGCGAGGAAATCGTGCTTCTCTATTCCTTGGGCACCACCCGCAACCCCAATTCCCGCAACGCCTCGTTTGTCGGGACACCGGGGGCCTGCATCATCAGGTCTTCGGCGCGTTGGTTCATCGGGAACAGGATCACTTCGCGGATGTTTTCGGCATCGGCCAGCAGCATGACCATACGGTCGATGCCCGGGGCGATGCCGGCGTGGGGCGGGGCGCCGTATTTGAACGCGGACAGCATGCCGCCGAAATTTGCATCCACGAAGTCGCGCGAATGGCCGACGATCTCGAACGCCTTATACATGATCTCGGGGCGGTGGTTTCTGACGGCACCCGAGGAAAGCTCGATCCCGTTACAAACGATGTCATATTGATAGCCGAGGATGTCGAGCGGGTTTTCGGTTTCCAGCGCATCAAGTCCGCCCATCGGCATCGAGAACGGGTTGTGGGAAAAATCGAGCGCGCCGGTCTCCTCGTCCGCTTCATACATCGGGTAATCGACGATCCAGCAGAATTTGAACTCGTCGGTGCTGCTCAATTCAAGATCGGTGCCGATTTTTAACCGCGCCGCTGCGGCGAAGGCGGTGAAATCCTTCGGCACCCCGCAGGCGAAAAAGACCGCGTCGCCGTCGCCCAGATTCAAATCCGAACGCAGCATCTCGGTCCGTTCCGGGCCGATATTCTTGGCCACCGGGCCGGCGCCTTCGCCGTCCCGGAAAAAGATATAGCCCATCCCCGGTTGCCCCTCGCCCTGGGCCCAGCTGTTCATGCGATCGCAAAAAGCACGGCTGCCGCCTCCTTTAGCGGGGATGGCGGTAACCCGGACGGCATCGTTCCCGGCGATCATGGAGGCGAAGACCTTAAAGCCCGAGTCCCGGAATATATCGGTGACGTCGCTCATTTCGATGGGGTTTCGCAAGTCGGGCTTGTCGGTGCCGTACTTTTGCATCGATTCTTTATAAGGGATGCGCGGAAACGGCGGCGCCGTCACTTTTTTATCGCCGCCGAATTCTTCGAACACGCCTGACAGCACCGGCTCGATGGCGGCAAAGACATCGTCCTGGGTAACGAAGGCCATCTCGAAATCGAGCTGGTAGAACTCGCCGGGGCTGCGATCGGCGCGCGCGTCCTCGTCGCGAAAGCACGGTGCGATCTGGAAATATTTATCAAACCCG
>CAZRLO010000029.1:0-26845 GCA_964600965.1 uncultured Rhodobacter sp. | reverse complement strand
TCGAGATATAGTGCAGCGGATAGGCGCACCGCATGTTGGCGGTCAGGCTGTCATCTTCGAAATCCAGTTCGCGGGTTTCGGGATCGAAAACCATGTTTTCGATGATCGTGGCGAATTTCGTGGTGGTTCCGTAAATCTCGGGCTCGGCCTCGGACGAAAGATTGATGGTTTTCGCGTAACAGCCGCCTTCGAAATTGAAGGTGCCGCGATCCGACCACCCGTGTTCGTCGTCGCCGATCAACACCCGGTCGGGATCGGCGGAAAGCGTGGTCTTGCCGGTGCCGGAAAGCCCGAAAAATATCGCGGTGTCGGTCGGGCGGCCCACCGCATGGTTGGCCGAACAATGCATCGGCATCACGCCTTTTTCCGGCAGCAGATAGTTCAGCACCGAAAACACCGCTTTCTTGTTTTCACCCGCATATGCCGTCCCGCCGATCAGGACGCGTTTCCTGGCGAAGTTGATGGCAATGACCGTTCCCGAGCGGCAACCATGTCGGGCGGTGCGGGCAATAAAGCTGGGGCAGTTGATGATCGTGAACTCGGGCACGAATTCTGCCAGTTGGTTGTTGTCGGGCCGTCGCAGCATGTGGCGCATGAACAGGCTGTGCCAGGCCAGCTCGGTGATCACGCGCACGTCCAGCCGGTGGGCGGGATCGGCGCCGCCGAAAAGGTCCTGCACGAAATAGTCGCCACCTTTCATGTGGCGCAGCATGTCTGCTTCGAGCCGGTCAAAGGCGTCCGCGTCCATCGGATGGTTGTTTTCCCACCAGATCGTGTTTTCGACATCCGGCGTGCGAACGACGTAACGGTCGCCGGGCGAACGTCCGGTATGCTTGCCGGTCGCAACCAGCAGTGCGCCGCCCTGACCCAGCGTGCTTTCGCCGCGCATCACCGATTTTTCGACCAATGTCGCTTCGAGGTTGTTGTAGTGGATTTTGCCAAGGCCGCTGATGCCGGTCTTGCGCAAAGTTTGGGCGGGATTCACCCTGTCAGGTGTCATGGTGCAGGCTCCGTCGTCGGCACGGCCTTGACCGGGGCCACCGCCTTATTCTGATTATTCTGTCGGGCATCGTGGCCAGGGCCAGTAGGTCACGCGGTTTCCGCCGGGGCAGCAACAACGCCCTTATATCACGCCAGCGGGTAAGAAAAAGGGGCCTGAACCATCGGATCATGCGGAAATCCGCGCATTTTCCGCGACAAATTAGTCATATATTATCCAAATGGACATTTGTTTCCAATCGTGAACCGGGCCGATCGGCAGTTAGCAGTTGATTCCACGCGCACTTATGCAGAAACTGGCGAAAAAATAAGAACAGAGCAGTAAAGGGGAAAGCGACATGTCAACGATCGCTTTGGTGGATGACGACAGGAACATCCTGACATCGGTTTCAATGACTCTGGAAGCCGAAGGTTACGACGTCACGACCTATAATGACGGTCAGTCGGCGCTGGACAGTTTTAACCAGAAACTTCCGGATATCGCAGTGCTGGATATCAAGATGCCACGTATGGACGGCATGGACCTGTTGCACCGGATCCGCCAGAAATCGGACATGCCGGTCATATTCCTGACCTCCAAGGACGATGAGATCGACGAGGTGCTGGGGTTGCGCATGGGGGCGGATGACTATGTGCGCAAACCGTTCTCGCAGCGGCTTCTGGTGGAACGCATCCGCGCGATCCTCAGGCGGCAAGAGGCCATCGCCTCGGACGCGGGCGACGACCCGGCCGAAAGCAAGCTGATCGAACGCGGCTCGTTGGTGATGGATCCGCTCAGGCATTCGGTGCTGTGGAAGGGCGAAAGCGTCAATCTGACGGTGACGGAATTTCTGCTGTTGCAGGCTCTGGCCACGCGCCCCGGCTTCGTCAAGAGCCGCGACCAGTTGATGGATGTCGCCTATGACGATCAGGTCTATGTGGATGACCGGACGATCGACAGCCACATCAAGCGGCTGCGCAAGAAGATGCGCTCGGTCGACGATGATTTCTCCTCCATCGAAACACTTTATGGGATCGGGTACCGGTACACCGAGGCATGAACGCAGTGTCGGAAATCGACGCGACAAAAGCTGAACCTGCGGCCGAACCCGAAATCATCCTTGGCGATGATTGGGACGAACAGGCACGCGACGACGATCTGGTCGAACCACCGATCGAGGACAAGCGCCGTTGGATTGCGCTGAACCGGTCGCCCCTTGCCCGCAAGATCATTACCTTCAACCTGCTGGCGCTGGTCGTTCTGGTAGGCGGGGTTCTGTATCTGAACCAGTTCCGCGAAGGCCTGGTGGACCAGCGCGAGCGTGGCCTGATCACCGAGGCACGGTTGATCGCCAAGGTGTTCGAGGCCGAAATGCCCGCAGTCGGCCCCGTCGATCTGGCCGCCGGGGATGGGATGTCGCCGACCAACACGCTGGCCCTGCTCGATCTGGCAAGCGGGGTCGAAGTGTTCGTCTTCGACAATTCGGAAACACTGGTCGCGACATCGGTCGGATTGACGCGCAGCACCGGCGCGACGCCGCGTGACGGCGGCCAGGCACCATACGGGACCTTTATCACCGACTTTCTGAACGTCATCTGGGAACGCGTGTCGCGGGTGTTTGGCCCTTCGGCGGACGAGCAGGTTCCCGATGCCGAGGCATTGGCAGCCAAGGCGTCGCCCTTCGGGCTGGCCGGGCAAACCCAAAGCAACAACGTCACCGACACCCATGGCGATCTTCTGTTTTCGGTTGCGACCCCGATCATGCGTGGCGAGGATATCCTTGGTGCTCTCGTCCTGACGACGGCGTCGGGCGAGATCAACGAAATCGTGCGGCGCGAACGCGAACAGGTCTTGCAGATGTTCGTGGTGGCCATTCTGGTGTCCATCGGGCTGTCGCTGGTTTTGGCCAGCACCATCGCCAACCCGCTGCGCGATCTGGCGATGGCGGCGGAGTTCGGCAAAGCCCGGAATGCGCGGCGAATGAACCCGGACCGGGTGCGAATTCCCGACATGACCGGACGCCCCGACGAGATCGGGCGGCTTTCCGGCGCGCTGCGCGGCATGATTGCGGCCCTGTATGACCGCATCGAATCCAACGAACAATTTGCCGCCGATGTCGCCCACGAAATCAAGAACCCGCTATCGTCGCTGCGCTCGGCGGTGGACACGTTGCGCGTTGCCAAGAACGACGTTCAGCGCGGCAAATTGCTGGGGGTCATCGAACATGACGTCCGCCGGCTTGACCGGTTGGTTTCGGACATTTCCAACGCCTCAAGACTGGACAGCGAATTGGTGAAAGAGGAAATGCAGCCCTTTGATCTGGTGGCAACCTTGAGAAATCTCGTGCCCTATCACCAGACCGAGGCCCAGGAGATCGGGGCCGAGTTCATTGCCGACCTGCCGGACCGGCAGATCGTCTTTCACGGGCTCGAGGCCCGGCTGGCACAGGTATTCGTCAACCTTCTGACCAATGCGCTATCGTTTTGCCAGGATGGCGACGCCGTGCGCCTGTGGGCGCGTCGGCGTGAGGACCGGGTGCTGGTGGTGGTCGAGGATACGGGCCCCGGCATCCCCGAAGAGGCGCTGAGCAAGATTTTCAGCCGCTTTTATTCGGAACGGCCCGGCAGCGATTTCGGCAACCACTCGGGGCTGGGGCTGGCCATTTCCCGTCAGATCGTCGAAGCCCATGGCGGCGTGATCTGGGCCGAGAATATTCGCCCGACCGAAGCCGATATCACATCGGAACCGCTGGGCGCGCGTTTTGTCATCGGCCTGCCGGTGTGACCCGGCAGCAGAAATCCGAAATGCTGCATGCAAGCGCCGTATCGCTTGAAAACCATGCCGTTCTGATCATCGGCGCGTCGGGTTCCGGCAAATCGTCACTGGCGCTGGAACTGATGTCCCGTGGCGCCGGCCTGATTGCGGACGATTATACCGATTTGACCGAAGTCGATGGCGTCCTGGTGGCGCGCGCGCCTGCCGAAATCCGCGGCCGGATCGAGGCGCGCGGCGTCGGCGTGCTGGTCACCAATCCCGCACCACCGGCACCCGTGGTGCTGGCGGTCGACCTCGACAAAGCGGAAATCGACCGCCTGCCCGAACCGAAATTCCTGCAGATACTGAGCCATAGAATTCCGCTGGTCCTGGCCGGCAACCATCCCAACCCCGCCCCCGCAATCAAGCTGTTGCTGAGCGGCGGCAGGGCGGCCTGAATGCCGGCCGAAGAAAAACCCGCCACGACCCCACCGCTGAAGGTCGTGCTGGTCACCGGGCCTTCGGGTGCCGGGCGATCGACGGCCATTCATGCGCTGGAAGATATCGGTTTCGAGACCATCGACAATCTGCCCCTGACGTTGTTGCCGCGACTGCTGTCCGGCCCGCCGATGACCCGGCATCTGGCCTTGGGTGTGGATGTGCGCAATCGCGACTTCAGCACCGAAAGCCTGATCGAGGCCGTCGACATCATCGACAGCGAAACCGAATTTGATTGTTCGCTGGTGTATCTGGACAGCGCGACCGATGTTCTGGTCCGCCGCTACTCTGAGACGCGGCGACGTCACCCGCTGGCCCCCGAAGAAACCCCGCTTGAGGGTATTCGGCGCGAAAACAGCTTGCTGACGGGTCTGATGGAACGGGCCGACCTGCTGATCGACACATCGGAAATGACACCGCACGACCTTACGGCGGAACTGGGCCGGTGGTTCGGCAACGCGACCGGGCAGGCGATGGCGATATCGGTTCAGAGCTTTTCTTACAAACGAGGCCTGCCGCGCGGCCTGGACATGGTTCTGGACTGCCGGTTCCTGCGAAATCCGCACTGGGAAAAGTCATTGCGCGGGCGCGATGGCCGCGACCGCAAGGTGGCCGCATATGTCAATGCGGACCCGCGCTTTGATGAATTCTTTGCGCGCGCGCTTGATCTGACGGATTCGCTGCTGCCGGCATATTGCGACGAGGGCAAGTCCTATTTCACGCTTGGTCTTGGATGCACCGGCGGGCAACACCGTTCGGTGCATGTCGCGGGGGCGCTTGCGAATGCTCTTGCGCAGCGTGGCTGGCAGGTGTCTATTCGCCACCGGGAGCTTGAAAGGCGCGCGTTGAGCGGGTCAGGCGCACATAAGGCAAGCAGGGTACAAAGCACTTGATCGGGATTGTGATTGTCGCCCACGGGGGCCTGGCCCGGGAATACCTTGCCGCCGTCGAACACGTTGTCGGTCGGCAGCCCGGTATCGTTTCCGTCGCGATCGAAGCCGATCATGATCGCGATCAGAAAACCGCCGAAATAAGCGCCGCCGCGGATGCCGTCGATCAAGGTCGGGGCGTTGTCGTGGTGACCGACATTTTCGGTGGTTCGCCGACCAATCTGGCGATGCCGGCCTGCAAACCGTCCAACCGGAAAATCCTGTATGGTGCCAATCTGCCGTTACTGCTCAAACTGGCGAAATCCCGGCGGAAACCCATTGACGAAGCGGTGAAATGTGCGCTGGAAGCCGGCCGGAAATACATCGATTGCTGCGATGGCGGAGGATAATCCAGGATGCCGGTAACCGCCAACCTTTCCATTGTGAACGTCAAGGGCCTGCACGCGCGCGCCTCGGCAAAATTTGTCGAAACCGTTGAAAGTTTTGACGCCGAAGCCGAAGTTAGCCGCGACGGAATGACCGTCAGCGGCGATTCGATCATGGGTCTGTTGATGCTTGCAGCGGCCAATGGCACGACGATCGAAGTCAAAACCGATGGCACCGAGGCAGATGCCCTTGCGCGTGCCCTCGAACACTTGGTAAGGGACCGTTTCGGGGAAGAGGCCTGATCCCGGCGGAAACCCTCCTCGGCTGATAAGGACCGAAGGTTTGCAAGACGAATTCGCCCCTCTGGACGACCAGCCGTATGACGGACGCAATCTGTCCTATGCCGGCACATTTTCCAATCCATTCAAGGCGACGGTCATTCGCGTCATCGAGTGGCTGACCGGCAAGATCTACCTTTTGCGGCTGGTGCGAAAATTCGAGGCCGCCGGGCAGGTGGAAAACACCGCATTCTGGAAACGCGCGATTGATCTGCTGCGCATCGACGTGCAGACACCCGCCGCGCAGATTGCGCAGATCCCGAAAAAGGGCCCCGTCGTCATCGTCGCCAATCACCCGCACGGGCTGGTCGACGGCATGATCCTGGCGGAACTTGTCGGCAGGGTGCGGCAGGACTTCAAGATCCTGACGCGGTCCCTGCTGACCAACGTGCCGATCATCCAATACCACATGCTGCCGGTTGCGTTTCCACATGAACCCAACGCGTTGAAAATGAACGTGGAAATGCGAAAACTGGCAATGGATCACCTGAAGACGGGCGGCGTGATCATCCTGTTTCCGGCGGGGCAGGTGGCGACATCTCCGGGCTGGTTCGACGGCGCGGTCGAAGCCGAGTGGCTGCCCTTTACCGCCAAGATGTTGCTGAAAAGCAAGGCCAAGGTCGTCCCGATCTATTTTCCCGGCCAGAACAGCCGCTGGTTTCAGATGGCCAACAAATGCTCGATCACGATCCGGCAGGGTTTGCTGCTGCACGAAATTGCATATGCAATGGACAAGCCGCAAAACCCGATAATCGGGCCGTCGATCGGGCGTGCGGACATCGATCCCTGGGAAAAAGACCCGCGCGGCCTGATGGCACATCTGCGCAATACCGTTCTTGCGATGGGCAAGTAATCGGCAGCCAGGTTTTTTCATTTCTGCAAAGAAGCCCCTGCGGAAATTGGGCCACGCCTGTTGGCGGTGTCTGGTCCTGCGGTCAGCGGGTTGGTACCGGTTTCTCGCCCCGGTAGTCGTAAAATCCACGTCCCGACTTGCGGCCCAGCCATCCGGCTTCGACGTATTTCGTCAGCAGCGGACAGGGTCGGTATTTGTTGTCGGCCAATCCCTTGTCGAGCGCGTTCATATTGGCAAGACAGATGTCCAGTCCGATGAAATCGGCCAATTCCAGCGGGCCCATCGGGTGGTGCGCGCCAAGTTTCATTGAAATATCAATGCTTTCAACGGTGCCGACGCCCTCGTAAACCGTATAGATCGCTTCGTTGATCATCGGCATCAGAATGCGGTTGACGGCGAATGCCGGGAAATCTTCGGCGGCAACCGGCACCTTGCCCAGCTTCAGGATGACGGCCTTCACGGCATCGAACGTTGTTTCGCTGGTGGCAATGCCTCTGATCAGCTCGACCAATTGCATGCGTGGCACCGGGTTCATAAAGTGCATGCCCATGAATTTTTCGGGCCGGTCGGTGCCCGCCGCAAGTCGTGTGATGGAAATCGACGACGTATTTGATGCCAGAATCGTGTCTGCGGAAAGAAGCGGAATCACCTCGCGAAAAATCGCCTGCTTCACGGATTCGCTTTCAATCGCCGTTTCGATGATCAGATCGCTGGACGCCAGATCGGCCAGGGCATCGGTTGCCGTGATGCGCCCAAGTGCAGCGGATTGCGTTTCCGTGGCGAGATCGTCGTGCATGGCCGCCTTGGCCAAACCGTCCGCGATATCGCCCTTGGCGGTGGCAATCACGTCGGTCGAATTATCGTGCAGGATGACGTCGAATCCGGCGATTGCAAACACTTGCGCGATGCCCTTGCCCATTTGCCCGGCGCCAATGATGCCCACCGTGGAAATTGCCATGCGTGTTCCTTTTCTGCCGGTTTTCTGGCCGATTGCGGCGCACAATAGGCCCCGGTCGCAGGGGCTGGCAAGCCTATATCCGGTCGGCAGATCCGCTCAACTTTTAGCCTTATCCATTTGGCAAGAACTTTGCGCGACGCTGGCAGTGGGTGAGAAAAATTCAGGGTGGTGTCCCATGATTTACGACCGTATCACACACGGTTCGCTGGACTATTGTCTTTACCGATATGGCCGGTCGAAAACGTTGTTTCGCGGGCCGCGTCCTGATCTGGACCGGCCGAATTTCGTGTTTCTGGGCTCCAGCGAGACATTCGGTAAATTCGTACCGCACCCGTTCACGCGGATGCTGCAAACCCGACTTGGGTTGGGATGCGCGAATTTCGCGGCGATGAATGCCGGGGTCGAGATGTATCTGAAGGACCCCTCGGTATTGCTGGCATGCGCATCGGCGCGGGCGACGGTCGTGGGCGTCACCGGCGCACACAATCTGTCCAATCGGTTCTATTCCGTGCATCCCCGCCGCAACGATCGGTTTGTGCGGCCGGCAAAAATGTTGCTGACGTTGTTTCGCGAGGTGGATTTTTCGGAAATCCACTATACCCGCCACCTGCTACAGGTCCTGGCCCGGACCGACAGCGCCAAATTTGCCATCGTGGTCGACGAGCTCAAATCGGCATGGATCGCGCGGATGAAATCACTGCTGGAGATGATCGACGGAAAAACCGTTCTGTTCTGGATGTCGGACCATCCGCCCGGAGATCTGACCAAGAACGCGGAGTCCGTGGATACCGCGCAGGATCCGCTTTTTGTGGATCAGGCGATGCTGGATGAGTTGAGCCCACTGGTGACGCAGGTCGTGGAATGCGTCGCGACGCCCGAGGTTCGCGTGGCCGGTGCTGACGGGATGATTTTCGCGCCGAACGAAGAAGCCGCAGCGCTCAACTTGCCGGGCCCGGCATTTCACACGCAGGCAGCCGCGGCGTTGGAACCGGTGTTGCGATCCATGGCCTGACACCGGCAAACATCCCCGCCGGCATCGCGCCGAGTTGCGCGATATCGTCCGGGATCAGCCTGTTGCGGCAGGCGAAACAGGTGGGGAGAATCAAATGGCCCAGCCGTCTGGTCGTTTAGCCGGCTAGACGAACAGATTTCGACGTAAACACATGATATATAATAACAAAAATGGTGTTGTCCGATCGGGACTTTGCCCAGCGAACCTTATCCCTGACGCCCACGGAGCCGTGCATCGATGGACCGTGGTGCGGTGAACGGGCGCAGGTGACGGCCGATTTATCCCGGCAAAACCCGCGTCCGCCCTTGGTTCCGCGCAATCGACAGGTTTTTTTGGCGCCGGATTCAAGGCTGGATTCCGCCTCGTGATGTGGTTCGGGTATTCGGGCAGGCGGTAAAATCCCGAGGCAACAGGTTGGAGTTGGGTCACGAAAACGAAAATGGCGCCGGGCGATGTATCGCCAGCGCCAATTTGGCCAACCCGGCAGGGCCGTCGATGCCGCTGGCTAAAGCGCCTCGGTCAGGGCGGGCACGGCGTCGAACAGGTCGGCGACCAGACCGTAATCCGCGACCTGAAAAATCGGCGCTTCTTCGTCCTTGTTGATTGCGACGATGACCTTGCTGTCCTTCATCCCGGCAAGGTGCTGGATTGCGCCCGAAATGCCGCACGCAATGTAGAGGTCCGGGGCAACGACCTTGCCGGTCTGCCCCACCTGCCAGTCGTTCGGTGCGTAACCGCTGTCGACCGCCGCACGCGAGGCACCGACCGCCGCGTTCAGCTTATCGGCCAGGGCTTCGATAATGGCAAAACTTTCCTCAGAGCCGACGCCACGACCGCCGCTGACGACGATTTTGGCGCTGGTCAGTTCCGGGCGGTCGCTTTCGGCAACCTTGTCCTGCACCCATTCCGACAGGCCCGCGCTTGCGTTGACGCTGACGGTTTCCACGCCGACGGGTCCGCCTTCGCCGGCGGCATCGAACGTGGCGGTCCGGATCGATACCACTTTCTTTGCGTCCCGTGAACGGACGGTCTGGATGGCGTTACCGGCATAGATCGGGCGTTCAAACGTGTTCGCATCGACAACCCCCGAGATGTCCGAGATCACCATCACATCCAGCAACGCCGCTATGCGTGGCAGCACGTTTTTCGCGTCGGTCGTTGCCGGGGCGACGATATGGTCGAACTCGCCCGCCAACGAAACCACCAGATCGGCGGTCGCTTCGGCCAGACGGTGCCCAAGCGAGGCGTCCTCGGCACACAGGACGCGTGCGGCACCGTCGATTTTGGTGGCGGATTCCGCCGCCGATGCGGCGTTCGCCCCGGCGCACAGAACAGTCACGTCGCCCATCAAGCGCGCGGCGGTCATCGCCTTTGCGGTCGCATCCAGCGCCAGTTCGCCGTCCGTAACCTCGGCCAACAATAATACAGCCATCAGATGACCCCCGCTTCGTCTTTGAGTTTCTGAACCAGTTCGGCGACATCCGCCACCTTGACACCGGCGGCCCGTTCGGCCGGTTCCACGGTGGACGTGATTTCCAGCCGCGGGCTGGCATCCACCCCGTAATCCGCCGGGGATTTCACATCCATCTGCTTTTTCTTTGCCTTCATGATGTTCGGAAGGCTGGCATAGCGGGGTTCGTTCAGGCGCAGATCAACCGTCACGATTGCTGGCATCTTGACCCGGATGGTTTGCAGACCGCCATCCACCTCGCGCGTGACATTGGCGCTGTCGCCATCGATTTCCAGTTCCGAGGCGAACGTCGCCTGCGACCAGCCCAAAAGCCCGGCCAGCATCTGCCCGGTCGCATTCATGTCGTTGTCGATCGCCTGTTTGCCACACAGCACAAGGCCCGGCGCTTCGTCATCGACGACTGCCTTCAACAGCTTGGCAACCGCCAGCGGTTCGATATCGGTGTGCACATCATCCGCGGCCTCGATCAGGATGGCGCGGTCCGCGCCCATCGCCAGCGCCGTTCGCAACGTTTCCTGCGATTGCTTTACGCCGACGGAGACGGCGATGATTTCCTCGACCTTGCCGGCCTCTTTCAGGCGGATGGCCTCTTCGACCGCGATTTCGTCAAACGGGTTCATCGACATCTTGACATTGGCGAGATCGACACCGCTGCCATCCGCCTTGACGCGGACTTTCACGTTGTAATCAATCACGCGCTTGACCGGCACCAGCACCTTCATTTCGCGTTTCTCCTGATTGGCCTGTTCCGCTGAGGGAACCATGGGAACGAATCGTCTGGCCCGACTTACTGAAAAGCCGCGCGTATTTGTAGGGCTAAATCGACGTGGAATTCGCGAATTACGTCGCGTTTTACAACCGTTTTGACGGGACGGACAGCGGCAGGATTGCGCCGGGGCGCAACGGTCCGGATCGGATTTCGGCGTGGTCACCGGTTTCGCCTTGTTCTCGACCCGTGCAATCCCTAAATCCGAAGCTATGAAAAACTGGCTTCCCTTCGTTAAGTCCGGCCCGCGTGTCAACGTGGTTCGCCTGACCGGCACGATTGCCGCGGACGGGCGCTTTGGCGGCGGCAATCTGAACGATTCCGGGCTTGCCGGCCCGATCGATCGCGCGTTTTCGCGCGGCAAGCCGAATGCGGTGGCGCTGGTGATCAGTTCGCCCGGTGGCTCGCCGGTGCAATCGTCTCTGATCGCGGCGCGCATCCGGCGGCTGGCCGATGAAAAGCAGGTTCCGGTCTATGCTTTTGTCGAAGACGTGGCGGCATCGGGCGGCTATTGGCTGGCGACTTCGGCGGACGAGATTTATGTGGATACTTCGTCCATCATAGGGTCAATCGGCGTGATTTCGGCCTCGTTCGGGTTCAGCGAATTGTTGGCGCGTCACGGGATCGAACGGCGGGTGCACACGGCTGGCAAGGACAAGTCGATGCTGGACCCGTTCCGGGCCGAACGCCCTGCGGACGTCAAACGGCTAAAGGCACTGCAGGCGCAGATCCACGATGCATTTATCGCGCAGGTTCAGGCGCGGCGCGGCGAGCGGATCAGCGACGACAAGGACCTTTTCACCGGCGAGATCTGGGTGGGTGCAAATGCGATCGACGTTGGCCTTGCGGACGGGATCGGGCACGTCGTGCCGAAGATGAAAGAGATTTTCGGCCCGAAAACCCGATTCTCCGTGCATGGCAAAAAAAGATCGTTCCTCAGACGGTTTGGAACTGAAATCGCGTCGGAAGCGATGGGCGCCATCGAGGATCGGGCGCTCTGGTCGCGGTATGGATTGTGATTCATGATTGTTAAACTTGTATTCCTTTTTCTGATCGGCATCGCGGTTCTGGCGATGTTCGGGCGTTTGCGAGCGCCCAAAATCGGCAATCCTCTGCGCAGGAAGGTTTCCACGAACGCCACCAAATGCCCGGAATGCGGCAGCTACATTCTGGGCGAAGGGCCTTGCGCCTGCGGCAAGCGGAGATAATTTCATGCCAGCTCGTATCAACGCAGGATAACCCATGGATTTGGTTTTCGCCGCCACGGGGCTGATTATCCTGCTTTTGGCCGGCGATGTCCTGGTCCGGGGCGCGGTCAATCTGGGGCTGCGGCTGGGCGTGCCGGCGTTGATCATCAGCCTGACAATTGTCGCCTTTGGCACGTCGGCCCCGGAATTGTTGGTGGCGGTCAAGGCGGTCCTGAAAGGGTCGCCCGGTCTGGCAATCGGCAACGTTGTCGGATCGAACACTGCCAATATCCTGCTGGTTCTGGGTATTCCAGCGCTGATCGCGGGGGTCAATTCGTCGAAATGTGACAGCCGCAAGACCTATGCGTTCATGCTGTTCGCCACACTCGTCTATATTGCGCTAAGCTTTCTGGGTCCCCTTGGCTTCTGGGCGGGCGTGATCCTGCTGACATTGCTGGCCATTATGTTGGGCGACAGTTTTGCGAGCGCGCGGCGTCACCGGCGCAACAGCAATTGCGAACCGGTCGGCGACCTTGAGAATATCGACGAGGCCGACCCCGGCATGCGGGGCTGGAAAATCGCGCTTTATATCCTGCTGGGCTTGATCGGGCTGCCGGTCGGCGCACAATTGCTGATCGACGGTTCGCTGGGCATCGCCCGCGCGTTGGGGGTAAGCGAGGCGGTGATCGGGCTGACGCTGGTCGCATTCGGCACGTCGCTTCCGGAACTGGCCACGACCGTCATGGCGACGTTGCGGCGGCATGGCGATGTGGCAATCGGCAACGTGATCGGCTCCAACATGTTCAATCTGCTGGGGATCATGGGGATCACCAGTTTCTTCGGGCCGCTGGCAACGCCTCAAAATATTCTGCAATTCGATCTTTGGGTCATGCTGGGGGCTTCGTTGCTGATCGTTCCGTTCGTGTTTGGGCGTCAGAACATCTCGCGCATCTGGGGCGCGGTTTTGACGTTGCTATATGCGACCTATATTGTGCTGCTGCTGGCCTGAAAGGATGCACAGATGATCAAAGGCCCAGCACTGGTGACCGGCGGCGCGCGACGGCTGGGTCGGGCCATGGCGCTGGGATTGGCGCAACGCGGGCATGATATTGCCCTGCACTACGTTGGTGCCGCCGACGAGGCCGAGGCCACCGCCGTCGAAATCGCCGATCACGGGGTTCGCGTCGAAATCCTTCGGGCCGATCTGCTGAACGAGCCGGAATCCCAGGCGCTGGTCGGGCGGGCGGCGGACGCGCTGGGCGCGCCGCTTGGCATCCTGATCAACAATGCTTCGGTTTTTGAATATGACACGATCACGACCGCGACCCGTGAAAGCTGGGACCGGCATCTGGAAAGCAATCTGCGCGCGCCCTTCGTTCTGACGCAGAACTTCGCGGCGCAGGCACCCGATGCGCAAACCGACGATCACGGCGAGCCGATTTCCAAGGCCTGCGTGATCAACATGATCGACCAGCGCGTGCGAAAGCTGACGCCGGAATTCATGAGCTATACCATCGCCAAGATGGGGCTTTGGGCGTTCACGCAGACCGCGGCGCGGGCGCTGGCGCCGCAAATCCGAGTCAACGCAATTGGTCCGGGGCCGACGATGCAGGGGGCGCGGCAATCGGCTAAGCATTTCGCCAATCAGCGCGGCGCGACGATCCTGGGACGCGGCAGCAACCCCGCCGATATTGTCGCGGCCATGGCGTTTATACTGGATTCACCCGCACTTACCGGCCAATTGCTGTGCATCGATGCAGGCCAACATCTGGCGTGGCAGACCCCGGACGTCCTGGGGGTCGAATAGATGTCGCTGTCGCCTTCGCAAGGGTTTCACCACGCGTTTTCCACGCCGACCAGCGCCGTTTACCGAACGTCCAATTTTTGTTAATGAAATCAAGAATTTGGAAAATATCAATAATTTTTCGGCGTTGTTTCAATAGGTTACAAAACTGCCCAAAAATTGGGCATATCCAAGAAATCCCCCTTCTGAAACAAAAAATTCGAGATTCCGCCATTTTCTCCCCAGACTTATCCACAGGATTGGTGGACAGGTTTTTCCTTGCTTTTGGTGGCGAAACTTAAAATGCCCGCGTAGAATCACATTAGGATATGACGCATGATCAAGACGACCGGGCCCGAAAACTATGACGAGGAAGGATTGGCATCGCGCGCCGGAACCAGGGCGCGTGGACACGCGCTGGTCGCGAATTACCTGAAAACGCTGGATAACAGCCCCGGCGTGTATCGAATGCTCGATGCAGGTGGCGCGGTACTTTATGTCGGCAAGGCCCGCAACCTGAAAAAACGCGTTTCGTCTTATGCGCGCGAAGGCGGGCACAGCGCGCGGATCGCAAAAATGGTCGCGGCGACGGCGTCGATGATGTTCCTGACCACCCGGACCGAGACCGAGGCGTTGTTGCTGGAACAGAACCTCATCAAGCAACTGAAGCCGCGCTACAATGTCCTGCTGCGCGACGACAAGAGCTTTCCCAATATTCTGGTATCCGGCGAACACACCTTTCCGCAGATCAAGAAACATCGCGGCAAGCGCAGCGAAAAGGGCGCGTATTTCGGTCCCTTCGCTTCGGCCGGTGCGGTCAACCGTACGCTCAACCAGTTGCAGCGGGTTTTTCTGTTGCGGAATTGTTCGGACGCGATGTTCTCGGCCCGGACCCGGCCCTGCCTGCTTTATCAGATCGCCCGATGCTCTGCCCCTTGCGTCGGGCGCATATCCGAAGCCGACTACGCCGCGCTGGTCGCGGATGCGGTGCGGTTCCTGAACGGGCGAACCACCCGGATTCAAGCCGATCTGGCCGCCGAAATGAACGCGGCAAGCGCGGCGATGGCGTTCGAGCGGGCGGCGGCGTTGCGGGACCGCATTCGCGCCCTGACACAAGTCCAGTCCTCGCAGGGCATCAACCCGCAGAAGGTGGCCGAAGCCGACATCGTGGCGCTTGCCGAAGAGGGGGGTCATGCCTGCGTGCAGGTATTTTTCATTCGCGCCAACCAGAATTGGGGCAATCGCGCCTATTTCCCACGCACCGGCGCCGGGGCGGAATCGGGCGAGGTGCTCGAAGCGTTTCTGGGTCAGTTTTACGCGAACCGCCCGCCGCCACGGCTGATTCTGGTCTCCGGCGCAATCGAGGATGCCGACCTGATGCGCGAAGCGTTAAGCGAAAAACGCGGAGCCAAGGTCGAAATCATTGTGCCGCAGCGTGGCGAAAAGGCCGAACTGGTGGAAAACGCCGCCCGCAACGCCCGCGAATCGCTGGGCCGCCGATTGGCCGAAACCACGACCCAGGCCCGGTTGCTGGCAGGAATCGCGGATGCGCTGGAGCTCGACGCACCTCCGCAAAGGATCGAAGTATACGACAATTCCCACATTCAGGGCAGCAACGCCGTCGGTGGCATGATCGTCGCCGGGCCCGAGGGGTTCGTGAAATCGGCCTACCGGAAATTCAACATCAAATCCGAAAACCTGACACCCGGCGATGATTTCGGCATGATGCGCGAGGTCCTGAACCGACGTTTCAAGCGCCTGTTGACCGAAGACCCTGACCGCACCAGTGGCAATTGGCCCGATTTGTTGCTGATCGACGGCGGCGCCGGGCAGGTCTCGGCGGTTGCCGGCATTCTGGGCGAACTGGGCATTCGCGACGTACCTTTCATCGGGGTTGCCAAGGGACTGGATCGTGACGCGGGAAAAGAGGAATTTCATCGCCCCGGTCAGCGGCCGTTTGCCCTGCGCCACAAAGATCCGGTGCTCTATTTCGTTCAACGTCTGCGCGACGAGGCCCACCGTTTTGCCATCGGGGCCCACCGTGCCAAGCGCAGCAAGGCGCTGGGCGCGACGCCGTTGGACGAGGTCCCGGGAGTCGGCGCATCGCGAAAGCGGGCGTTGCTGCAGCACTTCGGATCGGCCAAGGCGGTGGCACGCGCGGGTCTGGCGGACCTCAAATCGGTCACGGGAATATCCGGCGCGCTGGCGGAAACGGTATATGCCTTCTTCCATGAGCGCGGTTGAACGTCTAGGTTGACACCGGATATCTGATCAACGGACCAAGAAATGCGCTGGAACCTGCCCAACACCCTGACCATATTGCGGCTTCTGGCGGCACCGGCATTGGTGTTGGTCTATGAAATCCTGCCCCGACCCTGGTCCGACTGGGGGGCATTGACGCTGTTTCTGGCTGCGGCGTTTACCGATTATTTTGACGGCGTCATTGCACGGCGCTGGAAACAGGTCAGCGCGTTCGGTCGCATGCTTGACCCGATTGCGGACAAAGCGATGACCATGATCGCGCTGGTGATGCTGGCAATCCTGTTTTTCCGCGATGGCCGGGTCATCGTTTTTCCGACCCCTGCAAACACGCTGGTTGGCGATTGGATTCTGATCACGCCGATCATGATCATCATTCTGCGGGAAGTGTTCATTTCCGGCCTGCGCGAGTTTCTTGGCGAACAGGCCCACGCGCTTGCCGTGACCAGAATTGCAAAATGGAAGACCGCGATCCAGATGGCCGCGGTTGCGGTCTTGTTTTCGGTCCTGCTGTTTGAACACTACTTTGCCATCGTCTCTTTTGCGATGGAAAGGTCGTTCGTCCAGGAGGTTCTGGCGGGTAACGAAGTGGACGAGTTTGGCCTGCGCTGGAAATATTATGGCTGGATCGCCTCCTATAACACTGGCGTCGCCCTGCTTTGGGGCGCCGCCGTTTTGACCCTGATCACCGGTCTGGACTATTTTCGCAAGTCGTTGCCGTTTCTGGACGACCGTTAATGACGACCATTGATGTTCTATATTTCGCTTGGTTACGCGAACGTATCGGGGTGCCCCGCGAAACGCTGAGGACCGATGCGCCGACCGTGGCGGACCTGATCCGCGAACTGACCGCGCGCGAGGAGCGTTATGCTTTGGCATTTTCCGATCTTGGGGCGATCCGTGCTGCGGTCGATCAGAATCTGGTCGAACTGGACGCGCCACTGGCGGACGCCAGCGAAGTTGCGTTTTTCCCACCGATGACCGGCGGATGAAATGACGGTGCTGGTGCAGCAAGGCGATTTTGATCCTGCTGGCATTCTCGACGGATTCGGGCAGGGCGCCGGGGCAATCGTGACCTTTACCGGGCTGGTGCGCGATCTCCCGGATCAGACGTTGCGCCAACTTGTGATCGAACACTATCCGGCGATGACGGAAATCGCCCTTGCGACGATCGAGAGCCGGGCGCGATCAAGATGGAAGCTGACAGATTGTCTGATCCTGCACCGGTTTGGTGCGATGGCACCGGGCGAGCGGATCATGATGGTCGCGACCGCCGCACCCCACCGCAAGGACGCGTTCGAGGCGGCGGCGTTTCTGATGGACTATCTGAAATCCCGCGCGCCGTTCTGGAAAAAGGAAATTACCGATCAGGGCGAACGTTGGGTAGACAGCCGGTCCGAAGACGAGGCGGCGCTGGATCGCTGGGCGTGATCCCGTCAACGGAAGCGCCGCAACGCTTTTTGAGCAGGCCGAAACCCGGAATTTGATGACCGGCCGTCGCCCGAATTCCAGCAGGCGGCGGGTCGAAATGAAAATGCCGCAGTTGGCGCGGAACCGTTGACCCGATAATACCGGCGTCCCGAACAACCGAGACGCATCGCTTGGCAGGTATCTGCCTTCTATCCAAGATTCGAGACCTGCCGATTGCGCGGGCCGGGGTGCGCGGGCCCGCCGCGCCTCTTTGGGCCGCCTCCCGGCACGGCGATTGGCCGGGGAAGGCGAAACCTATCGGCGTCGTACCGGCTTTGTCAGGATAAAGTGGACCCAACTTTCGCCGGTTCACCCGACCACGGCCCAACGATGCGCTGCTCTGCGGGTGTCAGGGATGAGGTCCGCCAGCCGGCCTGAACCGTTTGATGGCGAAAGGTCAGTCTTTCGGGCCCTCGGTAAATGAGGTTCACGGCCCGGCGCAGTGTTTCAGAAACGCCAGACGTTGGGCCGAAAAAACCCGCCGCGCAAGGTTTGTCGTTCAAAGATCGTGTCCCGGTGGCCCACACGAATTTCGGGGCAACGCCGCGCCAAAAGCAGCGTCGTCAGGAATTTTCCTCGATATAGGTACGCAGTTCCGCGGCCTCGCGCCGGGCTTCGCCTAGGCCGTCCATAGCCGCCGACAATTCTGCCTGCGCCTGACCAAGTTGTCCGGCCAGTTCCCCCTCGCGACCCTGCATATAGGCAATGGCCTCGTCTCGGGTTTCCTCGGCTTCGTGAAGGGCGCTGGCCATGTGGTCCAATTCGGCCACGTTCGACGTGTCGACGCGGTTGAAGCGTCGAAACAGCCAATGCCCGGCCCATCCAAGCATGAACGCCAGAAACAGGATTACCGCCATCAGGCTGATCAGTTCAGTTCTGCCCATCGTCATTCTCCGATTGTTCGGGTTCGCCGACCGTTTCCGCCGATGCCGCCGGTGGCGCAATATCGCTCGAAATCAGGCGAAACTCGATGCGCCGGTTGGCCCGTCGGCCTTCCTCGGTGTCGTTGTCGGCAATGGGTGTCGATTCACCATAGCCCTTGGCGGTCAGGAAAGTGGTCAAAACTTCGAGGCTCAGCAATCCGTCCAGCACTGCCTCGGCCCGGGCCTGGCTCAGCGTCTGGTTCATCGATTCACGGCCCTGACTGTCGGTATGGCCGCCAATTTCCATTGGAACTTCGCTGCAATCCGTCATGGCTTCGGCAATGTGTTCAATCACGTCCAGCCCATCGCCTTCGATCCGCGTCGAGGATGGCGCGAAGACGATCTGTTTTTGCGCGAGGATGTCGTTGATCGCGGCGACACATTCGTCCGGCGTTGGCAGTTGCGCCGCTTGATTGAGCGCCTCGCGATAGGTGATTGCGATGCGAAAATGCGAGGCATCGCCCAGTCTTTCGCCCAGCAATTGGGTGATTTCGGTTCGGACTTCGGGCCGGTCCGCGTCGCCGCGAACTTCGAGCATGTCGAGCTCCACCAGCAACGAACCATTGCGCAACTTGCCCAGCGCCTCCAGCCCCGCCAGCACCCGCAACGGCCATCCGTCCGGCAACGACGGATCGATGCGGGTGGTGTCATGTACCTTGTCGCCGCCAAATTGCGCCTGGGCGAAATTGTGAACCGAAATCTGCGCGCGCACGTCGCGCAATCTACCGGTAAGCTGCACCAGTCCTTCGGGGCTTTTTGTCGCCAGAAATTCAGGCGCTTCTACCTCATCGCTGCCGTCCATCACCGGGCGCGGCGGCAGAACCGCATGGACCGAAAAGACATCGGGCAGGCTTTGTTCCAGATTAAAGATGATCCGGTCGAAATCGCGTTGGTTGGTCGTTGCCGGTGCGACGATGGTGATGTCTGCGTCCGAGAATGTCAGGCTTCCGCCGCCCAGTTCGGCCACGGCGCGGATCGCGGTCTCTGCTGCTTCGCCCCAACGTGGGGTTGGCGCGCCAAGACCGATATCGCAGGTGCCACCATCGGGCAGACCGGCCATTCTGGCCGCGTCGAGGATTCGCACCACCGTCGTTTCGGTATCCGCCGAGCAGGAATCAAACCGCGTACCGGCCTCGTCCCGGATCAGTCGCAGGCTGAACGGTGTGATCACCGGTCGGGGCGCATTGATTTGCATCGTCACCGTGATTTCCGGCGGCGTGTCGGCGGTCAATTGCTGTTCGATCCGCTGTTTTTCATCCTGGCTGTCGGTGATTGCCGTGATGGTCACGCCTTTCGGCATGATCGAAATCTTTGAGCGCGGCAGCGCGCGCAATGCTGACAGCCCGTAATCGACCGCGGCTGTCCAGCCTTCGGGTTCGGCGAAATCGGCGGTTTCCAACATGTCGGTGACGCTGGCCTTGTGGTCGATGCTTTTGATCGAATCCAGTACGAATGCCCGCCCTGTCGCGTCGGGGATCAGACCGATGATCGAAATGCCATCGCCATTTCGCAACAGTTCAAGCGAAAATTGGGGCGGCCGCAAGTCATCGGGGTCGACCACGTTGATCCCGTCCACGACCCGTTTGTCGTTTACGACGCTTTTCACGATATTGAGCGATCGGAACCGGCTGGCCTCGTCCGGTGCCGGGCCGGAAACCAGCACGAACAACCCGTCGGTGCGCACGGAAACCCAGTCCAACCCCTCGCCGTTCAGCGCGACGGCAACCTTTTGCGCGGTGCCGCGTTCGATGTACTGGGCCATCAGGTTCGCGCCAAGATAGGAACCGGCAGCCGCGATCATGATGATCAGAGCACCGATAAAAAGGGCCAGCCGCTGCATGATAAAGGAATGGACTCCGTTTTGTCTGCTGGCGTTTTAGCCGTTGGCCAGCGGGCGTTCAATCAAACTATCATCGCAATCGCGAAAAAGAAAACCGGGATCAGCCCGGCATCGCGGTTGGCGCGAAACAATCTGAGGCAGACAGCCGGATCGTCGATATCCAGCCGCCGCAACTGCCAGACCATATGCCAGCCAAACGCCCACGCCCCGGCCAACGCGAATCCCATCCGGTATAGATCCGAGGTCTCGATCAGCGCCAGCACCGCCGCCAGGGTCATGCAGGATACGCTGGCAACGACAAAGCCGCGCAGCCACATCTGCGTGTTCTCTCCAAACAGCCGCGCGGTTGACCGGATGCCGGCCAGCGCGTCGTCTTCCTTGTCCTGATGCGCATAAATCGTGTCATAGAACAGCGTCCAGCAGATCCCGGCCAGATAGAGAAACAACGGTGGCCAGCCCAGAGCGTCGCGTTGCGCGGCCCAACCCAGCAGGGCACCCCAGTTGAATGCGATGCCCAGAAAGACCTGCGGCCACCAGGTAAACCGTTTCGCGAACGGATAGATCAGGACCGGCAAAAGCGCCAGCAGCCCCAGCGCGACCGCCGTTCGGTTCAATGTCAGCAATATCAAGAGCGCCGCCAGCGCCTGCACGAACATCCACATAAATGCCGAAACCACCGAAACCTGCCCCGATGGCAGCGGCCGGGAACGGGTTCGCGCCACACGCGCATCAAGCTTACGGTCGGAAATGTCGTTCCAGGTACAGCCCGCACCGCGCATCAGGAACGCGCCCATCGCGCAGGCAACCGCGATCCAGCCATCCCCGATCGTCGCACCGGCCGGGTCTGTGGCGATTGCCAGCGCCAGCGCCCACCAGCACGGCAGCAGCAACAACCATGTTCCGGCCGGGCGGTCGGCGCGGGACAGGCGCAGATAGGGACGGGTCGCGCGCGGCGCAAAGCGGTCCACCCAGTTATGCCGGGTGGCGTCCGCGACCCGTCCGTCGGTCTCAAAGTCTGGCGTTTGCGGGGGCGAGGTCATAGATAGGTCCGGATGACGCGGAAATCGACAAATGTCCGGCTCTTTGTAGACGCAGCCCTGGGGGCGGCGCAATCCGTTGTGCTGTCGCGCGGGCAGGCGCATTACCTGTTTTCGGTCATGCGCCTTGAACCGGGCGACAGCATCGCCGTTTTCAACGGGCGCGATGGGGAATGGCGGGCCGAAATCATGGAAGCTGGCAAAAAGGGTGGCACGCTTGACGTGACGCACCAGAGCGCACCGCAAACCGAGCCGCCCGACCTGTGGTTGCTGTTCGCGCCGATCAAAAAGGCCCGCACCGATTTCATCGTCGAAAAGGCTACCGAGCTGGGCGCGCGCCGGATCATGCCGGTCAGAACGCGGTATACAAACGCCGAACGCGTTCGTACCGAACGACTGCGCGCCCACGCGGTCGAGGCGGCCGAACAATGCGGTGGCACCTTTGTGCCGGAAATTGCGCCGGTTGCAAATCTTGGCGAATTGCTGGGCGACTGGCCCGACGACCGGCGAATTCTGTTTTGCGACGAAAACGAGGCTGGAAAGGGCCAGCGGCCCCCAACCGACGCAGGAACCGGCGGCTGGGCGATCCTGATCGGCCCCGAAGGCGGTTTCGCGCCCGAGGAACGCGCGACCCTGCAAGGCCTGCCAATGGTATCGACGATCAGCCTTGGCCCGCGCATTTTACGCGCCGACACCGCGGCGGTCGCCGCGCTTGCGCTGTGGCAGGCCGAATTCGGTGACTGGCGATGAACCTGATCCGCCCGGAATTGCTGCGCTGGCTCGGGCGATGGGGCGAAAGCGTCGGCGCGGGAGCGCTGGCGATGATCGGTCTGTTGCTGCTGTGGCGCGGCCTTGAACGCTACAACTGGATGACACAGGCCATCGGGGTCGGGCTGCTGGCCCTGGGGGCGGCGGCGTTCTGGGCCAGCTATCAGCGCTCGCGTTTTTCGGCGCATCGGCACGGGCCGGGATTGGTCGAGATTACCGAACGCCGCATCTCGTATCTGACGCCCGCCGGGGGCGGCTCGGTCGATATTGCGGCCATGACGCGGCTTGAATTGCGTTCGACCCTGGAATTCGGGCGGGTCTGGGTGCTGAAACAATCCGAAGGGCCGACCTTGTTCGTGCCGGTCTCGGCAACGGGGGCGGAAAATCTGTTCGATGCATTTTCCGCGCTGCCCGGAATCGAGACCGCGAAACTGATTTCTGCGCTGAATTCACCGGGCGATCAACGCAACGTGGTCTGGCGAGGTTCGCCGCGATTTCGTCCCTTGACTTAGATCATCGGACCTGAGCCATTAGGACATTCCAGCAGAGCGGAATTCCCCATGTCCATACCCCAATCCGGCGGCGGTCCCATCGAAAACATATCGCAGCTTGCCGCCCATCTGGCGGAAGGTTGCAAGCCGCGTGAAAACTGGCGGATCGGCACCGAGCACGAGAAATTCGGTTATGACAAAAAAACGCTGAAGCCACTGCCCTATGATGGGCCGTGCTCGATCCGTGCCATGCTCGAAGGGTTGGGGGACAAGTTCGGCTGGACGCCGGTTTTTGAGGGCGGCAACATCATCGGGCTGGAACGCGATGGCGCGAATGTGTCGCTGGAACCCGGCGGACAACTGGAACTTTCCGGCGCGCCGCTTCAAAACATCCATCAGACCTGCGACGAGGTAAATCTGCATCTTTCAGAGGTGCGCGAGGTTGCGGATCGGATCGGTGCGGGATTTATCGGACTTGGAGCCGCGCCAGAATGGACTCACGCACAGATGCCGATGATGCCCAAGGGGCGCTATAAGCTGATGACCCGATACATGAATGATGTCGGTACGCACGGCACCCAGATGATGTACCGGACCTGCACGGTTCAGGTGAACCTCGACTTTGGGTCCGAACCCGACATGGTGCAGAAACTGCGGGTGGCGCTGGCCCTGCAACCGGTCGCCACAGCGTTGTTTGCCAATTCCCCGTTTTTCGAGGGCCGGGTGAACGGTTTCCAAAGCTGGCGCTCGCGCGTCTGGCGCGACCTCGATGCCGACCGCACCGGAATGCTGCCCTTCGTGTTTGACGACGGTTTTGGGTTTGAGGCCTGGGTCGATTATGCGTTGGATGTGCCCATGTATTTTGTCTATCGCGACGGGGTCTACATCGACGCGCTGGGCCAGTCTTTCCGGGATTTTCTGGCCGGAAAACTGCCGGCGTTGCCGGGCGAGATTCCGACGCTTTCGGACTGGGCCGATCACCTGACCACGATATTCCCCGAGGCCCGGTTGAAGAAATTCATCGAGATGCGCGGCGCAGATGGCGGGCCGTGGCGGCGGCTCTGTGCCCTGCCGGCGTTGTGGGTGGGGCTGATGTATGACCAGACCGCGCTGGATGCCGCGTGGGATCTGTGCCGCGATTGGGATGCCGAAACCCGGGAAAGCTGGCGCGTTCTGGCCTCGGTCGGGGGGTTGCGGGCCGAGGTCGGAGGGCGCTCGATGCGCGATCTGGCGGCGGAGGTTCTGGATATCGCCCAAAGCGGGCTGAAAGCCCGCGCGATGGCGGGCGTCGGCGGGTTGTTGCCGGATGAAACCCATTTCCTGAACGCGCTTCAGGAAAGCGTTGTCGACGGGCGTACGCCAGCGGATGAGATGCTGGCCAAATACAACGGCGACTGGAACGGCGATCTTGGCCGGATCTACCGGGAATTCAGTTACTGAACGCCACGGCAATGTGGGCCGGATCGCGTTGCTGTAGGTCGGACAAATGTCCGACCTACATTTGTCGTCAGTCCCGATCCACGGTCGGCACCGAACTTTGCGCGGTCAAATCGTCGTCATCGCCGGTGTCATTGCCGCCGAAACGGTTGCCGCCATCGGTGCCCTTGGTCGCAAACCAGACGATCAGCAGAATCGTCCCGACAATCGGAACCAGCGCGATCCAATACCACCAGCCGGACCGGTCGGTGTCGTGCAGGCGGCGCACGGCAACCGAAAGATATGGCAGAAACACCGCCAGAAAAAATATTCCGGTAAGGATCGCCGTGTTCGTTTGCGCCGAAAATCCAGTCTCCGTGACCACGGTCTCGCCGAACAGAATCGAATCGACGATCGACAGAACAATCGATGTGGCAAATACAAACACCGCGAACCACCAGAATTCCGAGCGGCTGGCGCGGCCCGAGAATGTCACGTATTTCGAAAAACAAGCCCTGACGGCTTCGGCAAATCCCATGGTAATCCCCCCGATTATGGATTGCGGTCCGGTAAGGCTACCACATAATCCGTCGCTATTGAAACCCGTTCACCGCTTGCCGGTGATCCGCGATTCGGTGCCGGAAACGAGCCGGGCAATATTGGCGCGGTGTCGCCACCAGATCAGCACCGCCAGCATGCTCGCCAGCAGTACTGCCTCGGGCCGGTCGAACCGCCACAGCCAGACCGGTGTCGCCGCCGCCGCAACCAGCGCCGCGAGTGAGGAATAGCGAAACAAGACGGCCACCAACAGCCACGTCATGCAGGCTGCGAACCCGCTCCAAAAACTTAAGGCCAGGATCAGGCCCAGAAACGTGGCCACCCCCTTGCCGCCACGAAACCGCAGCCAGACCGGGAAAAGATGGCCGCCAAAGGCGAACAGCCCGGCAACCTGCGCCGCATCCTGCCCAAGCCACCGCGCGGCCAGCAACACCGCCGCCGCCCCTTTGCCCGCATCAAAAACCAGTGTCAGAAATGCCGCGGCCTTGTTGCCCGTGCGCAGTACATTCGTGGCCCCGATATTGCCCGAACCGATCTCGCGCAGATTGCCCAACCCCATCAGGCGGGCGACGATCATGCCGAAGGGAACCGAACCCAACAGATACGCCAGTCCGGCCACCAGCAGCAACGCGCCGACAGGGGTTTCCACCGGCACGATCATCCGCGTTCGCTTTCGTGAACGACCCGCCCGCCGACAAACGTCGCCAACACCCGGCCCTGCAGTTGCGCCCCGTCAAACGGCGTATTCTTGGACTTGGAGTTGAGCGTGAACCGGTCGAGCCGAAACGGCGCGTCCGGGTCGAAAAGCACCAGATCGGCAGGTTCCCCGATGGCGATCCTGCCACCCGCAAGGCCAAGCCTTTGCGCCGGGTTGAAAGACAGGGCGCGAAACAGCGTCGGCAAATCCAGGGCACCGCCATGCACCAGTTGCAGCGCCGCGGGCAGCAGCGTTTCAAGGCCGACGGCGCCGCTGGCGGCCTCTTCAAAGGGCAGGCGCTTGCTTTCCTCGTCCTGCGGCGTGTGCATCGACGATATGATGTCGATCGTGCCGTCCGCCACGGCCGCAACCGCCGCCGCGCGGTCCGGCTCGGCCCGGAGCGGCGGTTTGACCTTGAAGAACGTACGGTAGTCGCCGATATCAAGCTCGTTCAGCGTCAGGTGGTGAATTGAAACTCCGGCAGTAATATCCAGACCCGCCGCCTTGCCGCGTTTCAGCGCGGGCAGGGCGGCAGCGGTAGTGATCTGGTCGGCGTGATACCGGGCCCCGGTCATTTCGACCAGTGCCAGATCGCGCTCCAACCCCATCCGTTCGGCCATTGGCGAAACGCCGGGCAAGCCCTTGACGGTCGCGAACTTGCCGCTGGTGACCGCCGCACCCTCGCTGAGGCCCCGGTCCTGGACATGCCCGATCACAAGCGCCCCCAGCGCGCCGGAATAGGACAGCGCCCGCGCAAATACCTTCGGATCGTCCACCACGGCATCGCCGTCCGAGAACGCGACCGCACCGGCATCCAGCAAAAAGCCGATTTCGGTCATTTCACGACCCGTGCGCCCCTTGGTCAACGCCGCCATCGGATGAATGCGCACGCCGGTACCATCGCGCGCGCGATTCAGAACGAACGCCAGCGTTTCGGGCGTATCTATTGCCGGCAACGTGTCGGCGCGCATGACGATCGTGGTGACGCCGCCTGCCGCTGCCGCCTGACCCGCCGAGCGAAAGCTTTCCTTGTGCCGCTCGCCCGGTTCACCGATCTTGACCCCGATATCAACGATACCGGGCGCAAGGCACATGCCGGCGCAGTCGTGGATGGTTTCGTTTTTCCGCGTTTTCAGGTCTGGTGCGATTCCCGCGATGGTGCCATTTGCAATCCGCAGGTCGCCCGCAGTCTCGGTTCCGGCATCCGGGTCGATCAGCCTCGCGTTTTTCAAGAGGAGGGTCATATCGCGCGCACCTCCATTCCGGCCAAAATGCCGCCCGTTCCGCTTGCGACCCGGGCAGCGCCCGCCCCCCCTTTGCAGGCCGCCTTTGCGGTGTTCTGGCAGAATGCATAGTCTGGCGCTTTTCGGCGCTTCCCGCCAATTTGGGATCGAACGCGCGCTGCTGCCCGGTCGCTGCCCACTGGCGTGGCTCGATGGTTCCTGATGCGGACGTTGGTCATGTGGCACTCTTTTGCACGTCGCGCAGTTTCTGGTAAACCTCGCGGCCATCCTTGATCCGCTCGAACCCG